>NZ_CP046570.1:0-380000 GCF_009931595.1 Xanthomonas albilineans
ATGGATGCTTGGCCCCGTTGCCTGGAACGTCTGGAAGCCGAATTTCCAGCCGAGGACGTTCACACTTGGTTGAAACCGCTGCAAGCCGAGCAGCGCCACGACAACAGCATGGTGCTCTATGCGCCGAATGCCTTCATCGTGGAACAGGTGCATGCGCGCTACCTGTCGCGAATCCGCGAATTGCTGAATTACTTTGCTGGCAGCGAAGATGTGCTGTTACAGGTCGGTTCGCGCCCACGCGCGCCGGAACCCATGGCCGCCGCGAGCGATAGCACGACCGCGCGCACGCCTAGCCCACAGTTGTTGGAACCTTTCGCTGGCAACCTCGATTCGCACTACACCTTCGCCAACTTCGTCGAGGGCCGCAGCAACCAACTCGGCCTGGCCGCAGCGGTGCAAGCCGCGCAGAAACCCGGCGATCGTGCGCACAACCCGCTGCTGCTTTACGGCAGCACAGGTCTAGGCAAGACCCACCTGATGTTCGCTGCCGGCAATGCAATGCGCGAACAGAATCCGAACGCACGGGTGATGTACCTACGCTCTGAGCAGTTCTTCAGTGCCATGATCCGCGCCCTGCAAGAGAAGACCATGGACCAGTTCAAGCGCCAGTTCCAGCAGGTGGACGCGCTGCTGATCGACGACATCCAGTTCTTCGCCGGCAAGGACCGCACCCAGGAAGAGTTCTTCCACACCTTCAATGCGCTGTTCGACGGCCGTCAGCAGATCATCCTGACCTGCGACCGCTATCCGCGCGAGGTCGAGGGCCTGGAGCCCCGACTGAAATCGCGCCTGGCCTGGGGCCTGTCGGTCGCGATCGACCCACCCGACTTCGAGACGCGCGCGGCGATCGTGCTGGCTAAGGCGCGCGAACGCGGCGCCGAGATCCCGGACGAGGTGGCGTTCCTGATCGCCAAGAAAATGCGCTCCAATGTGAGGGACCTAGAAGGTGCGCTCAACACGCTGGCTGCCCGTGCCAACTTCACCGGCCGTGCGATCACCACCGAATTCGCCCAGGAAACCTTGCGCGACCTGTTACGCGCGCAGCAGCAGGCGATCGGCATTCCCAACATCCAGAAGACCGTCGCCGACTACTATGGCCTGCAAATCAAGGATCTGCTATCGAAACGGCGCACGCGCTCATTAGCGCGCCCGCGGCAGATGGCGATGGCGCTGACCAAGGAATTGACCGAACACAGCTTGCCGGAAATCGGCGACGCCTTCGCCGGGCGCGACCACACCACCGTGCTGCATGCCTGCCGGCAGATCAAACACCTGATGGAGACCGATGGCAAGCTACGCGAGGACTGGGACAAGCTGATCCGCAAGCTCAGCGAGTAGCGGTACAGGCAGGTGATAAATCAGTGCATGACTTCGCGACAAATCCGGGAGAAACTGTGGATAAAGCACGACGCAGCGGCGACGGCAAAACGATCCACAGGTTTCCCCACCTGTTCCGGGGGAGTAATACATGGGATTGAAAGCGTAAAATATCCTTTATTTTCAATAGCTTGGCTTACATTTGCACCAAATTTCGCTCTACCATCACCACCACGCTTTTGATTTATTCCACATCTTTTAAAGCATAGGGGCACGGAACCAAATGCGTTTCACACTGCAGCGCGAAGCCTTCCTGAAGCCATTGGCGCAAGTCGTCAATGTGGTCGAACGTCGTCAGACCTTACCGGTGCTGGCCAATTTCCTGGTCCAGGTCCACGGCGGTCAGCTTTCGTTGACGGGTACCGACCTGGAAGTGGAAATGGTTTCGCGCATCGCGGTCGATGACGCCCAGGACGGTGAAACCACGATTCCCGCGCGCAAACTTTTCGAAATCGTCCGTGCTCTGCCAGACGGCAGCAAAGTGACTGTCTCCCTTTCGAACGATAAGATCACGGTGCAAACCGGACGCAGCCGCTTTACCTTGGCGACCCTCCCCGCCAATGATTTCCCGTCAGTGGATGAAGTCGAAACCACCGAGCGCGTCGTGGTGCAGGAAGCTGCACTGAAGGAGTTGATCGAGCGGACCGCGTTCGCGATGGCGCAACAGGATGTCCGTTATTACCTCAATGGCCTATTGTTCGATCTGCACGACAAGACATTGCGCTGCGTTGCCACCGACGGTCATCGGTTGGCGTTGTGCGAGACAGAACTGGAAAATGCTGGCGGCGCCAAGCGCCAGATCATCGTGCCGCGGAAAGGCGTGACGGAGTTGCAACGGCTGTTGGAAGGCGGTGATCGCGAAGTGGAGCTGGAAGTTGGCCGGAGTCATGTGCGGGTCAAGCGTAACGATGTCACCTTCACCTCGAAGTTGATCGATGGTCGTTTCCCCGATTACGAAACGGTGATCCCCATCGGGGCCGACCGCGAGGTCAAACTGGATCGGGAAATCCTGCGTGCAGCACTGCAACGCGCGGCAATCCTATCCAATGAGAAGTATCGCGGTGTGCGCGTGGAAGTGTCCCCAGGACAGTTGAAAATCAGCGCACATAACCCTGAGCAGGAGGAGGCACAGGAAGAAGTTGAAGCCGATACCAAAGTCAGCGATCTGGCGATTGGCTTCAATGTGAACTATTTGCTGGATGCCCTGTCCGCGTTGCGGGAGGAGTTCGTGGTGATCCAACTGCGCGATGCCAATTCCTCTGCATTGGTCCGTGAGGCCAGTAGTGCCCGATCACGCCACGTGGTCATGCCACTGCGTCTCTGACTTCCAGGGCCCTTTAGTGTTCCACGTGGAACAAGTACAAAGGAACGACCCGGCCTCCCGCCGGGTTTTCTTTTATCTCACTGTGAAACACCGTACCCCGCAATTTTCTGTCCGAGGCTGCTACGACGACACAAACGTCCTGTTGTGACCACACCGTATCCACGCGTAGGGAAACCGGCTCGATCAAACGTTTGCTGCATGTTTGGGTATGCTGGCAATCTGCCCTTCGACGATCCGAGTGCGCCTGGCGCAAGCGCTTGCCCCTGATTCCGCATGCACCTTTTCCGTCTCGATTTCCATCATCTGCGTCGTTTCCCATCGATTGAATTGACACCGGCGCCAGGCATGAATCTCATCACCGGCGACAACGGCGCCGGTAAGACCACGATTCTAGAAGCCATGCACCTGATGGCGTATGGCCGCAGCTTTCGTTGTCGCGTTCGCGATGGCTTGATCCGTCAGGGTCAGGCTGGGCTGGATGTATTCGTGGAATGGCATGAACAGGCCGCGGATACGGGGCAGACCCGCCGTCGGCGGGCTGGACTCCAGCACAGCGGGCAGGATTGGCGCGGTCGTCTGGATGGTCAGGACGTTCCTTATCTGGGTACCTTGTGCGCGGCTCTGGCGGTGGTCACCTTCGAACCAGGGAGCCATGTCCTGGTCAGCGGTGGTGGCGAAGCGCGTCGGCGTTTCGTCGACTGGGGTTTGTTCCACGTGGAACCAGATTTCCTGTCGCTCTGGCGGCGCTATGCCAGGGCACTCAAACAGCGCAATGCACTGTTGAAGAGTGGAGGTGCCGGTGCGGCGTTGGATGCCTGGGACCACGAACTGGCCGAGGCTGGCGAGCCGTTGACATCGCGTCGTCAGCATTATTTGGACCGACTCTTGCGACGACTGCTGATCCTCGCCCCGGAGTTGGCGCCAGCGCTGGGGATCGAACAGTTGCAATTTTCACCAGGGTGGCGGCGCCATGAGATTTCGCTGGCCGACGCGTTGTTGCTCAATCGCGACCGCGACCGTCAACTTGGTTACACCACCGTTGGCCCGCATCGTGCGGACTGGAGCCTGAGTTTTGCCGCGATCCCAGGCCGCGACGCCTTGTCGCGAGGACAGGCCAAGCTCACCGCGCTCGCCTGTCTATTAGCCCAGGCCGAAGATTATGCCGAGCAGCGCGGCGAATGGCCGGTGATCGCGCTGGATGATCTGGCCTCGGAACTCGATCAGCATCATCAAGCTCGGGTGTTGCAACGTCTGCGCGCCGGGCCGGCACAGGTCTTCCTGACCGCGACCGAGACGCCGCAGGCACTGAGCGATGCAGGTCTGCCAATCGCGCGGTTCCACGTGGAACATGGACAAATTCTGTCATCTTCCTAGCGCGCATCGGGTCGACCGTCTAGGACTGCTATAATTCCTCCTAATCCCCTATCCAGCGGTGCGAGCAGGCTCCCGCCTGTCCTCGCCGCCTCGTGGAGCCTACGGCGCGCGCAATGACCGACGAACAGAACACCCACGCAAACAACGGCAATTACGACGCGAATAGCATCACGGCCCTGGAAGGGTTGGAAGCGGTCCGCAAGCGTCCAGGGATGTACATCGGTGACGTCCATGACGGCACTGGCCTGCATCACATGGTGTTCGAGGTTGTCGATAACTCCATCGACGAGGCGCTGGCCGGTCATGCGGACCATGTCGCGGTTACGATCCATGCCGATGGTTCGGTGTCGGTATCGGATAACGGACGTGGCATTCCGGTCGGCAAGCATGCGCAGATGAGCAAGAAGCTCGATCGCGAGGTCTCGGCGGCCGAAGTCGTGATGACCGTCCTGCATGCAGGCGGTAAGTTCGACGACAACAGCTACAAGGTTTCTGGTGGCCTGCATGGCGTTGGTGTCAGTGTGGTCAACGCGCTGTCGGAAAAGCTGCTGCTGGATATTTTCCAGGGCGGCTTCCATTACCAGCAGGAATATAGCCACGGCGCCGCCTTGGCGCCGCTGAAGCAGCTGGAAACCAGCGCCAAGCGTGGTACCACGTTACGCTTCTGGCCGTCGGTGAAGGCGTTCAATAACAACGTCGAGTTCCACTACGACATCCTGGCCCGCCGCCTGCGTGAGCTGTCCTTCCTCAACTCCGGGGTCAAGATCGTCCTAGCCGACGAACGTGGGGAAGGCCGTCGCGACGATTTCCACTACGAAGGCGGCATCCGCAGCTTCGTCGAGCACTTGGCGCACCTGAAAACCCCACTGCATCCGAACGTGATTTCGGTGAGCGGCGAACATAACGGCATCACCGTGGAAGTGGCGCTGCAGTGGACCGACTCCTATCAGGAGACGATGTACTGTTTCACCAACAATATCCCGCAAAAAGACGGTGGCACCCACCTGGCAGGTTTCCGCGGTGCCCTGACCCGCGTGCTCAACAACTACATCGAGCAGAATGGCATTGCCAAGCAGGCCAAGATCAACCTGACCGGCGATGACATGCGCGAAGGCATGATTGCGGTGCTCTCGGTGAAGGTGCCGGACCCGAGTTTTTCCAGCCAGACCAAGGAAAAGCTGGTCAGTTCCGACGTGCGCCCGGCGGTGGAAAATGCGTTCGGTGCCCGTCTGGAAGAGTTCCTGCAGGAGAACCCCAACGAGGCCAAGGCCATCGCCGGCAAGATCGTCGATGCCGCGCGCGCACGCGAGGCCGCGCGCAAGGCGCGCGACCTGACCCGCCGCAAGGGCGCCTTGGATATCGCGGGCCTGCCGGGCAAGCTCGCCGACTGCCAGGAAAAAGATCCAGCACTATCTGAATTGTTCATTGTTGAGGGTGATTCAGCGGGCGGCTCGGCCAAGCAGGGTCGGAATCGCAGGAATCAGGCGGTACTGCCCTTGCGCGGCAAGATCCTCAACGTCGAGCGTGCCCGTTTCGATCGCATGCTGGCCTCCGACCAGGTCGGGACGCTGATCACCGCATTGGGTACCGGCATCGGTCGCGACGAGTACAACCCGGACAAACTGCGTTACCACCGCATCATCATCATGACCGACGCCGACGTCGACGGCGCCCACATCCGCACCTTGCTGCTGACCTTCTTCTACCGGCAGATGCCTGAGCTGATCGAACGCGGCTACGTCTACATCGGCTTGCCCCCGCTCTACCGGCTCAAGCAAGGTAAGCAGGAGCTTTACCTGAAGGACGACAACGCGCTCAACGTCTATCTGGCCAGCAGCGCGGTCGAGGGTGCGGCGTTGATCCCGGCGAGCGGCGAGCCGCCGATCACCGGCGCGGCACTGGAGAAGTTGTTGCTGCTGTTCGCCAGCGCCAATGAAACCGTGGTACGCAACGCCCATCGCTACGATCCTGCACTGCTGACCGCATTGATCGACTTGCCGCCACTGGACGTGGCCCAGCTCGAAGCGGAGGGCGAACGGCATCCAAGCCTGGATGCGCTGCAAATGGTTCTCAATCGTGGTAACCTCGGTTCGGCCCGCTACACCTTGCGCTTTCAGCCCGCCAACGAGCAGCGTTCGGCCACCTTGCTGTTGGTGCGTCGCCACATGGGCGAGGAAATGACCCAGGTGGTGCCGATGGCGGTGTTCGAAAGCGGCGAACTGCGGGCGTTGCGCGAGGTCGCGCTGGCGCTGCACGGTCTGGTCCGCGAGGGCGCGCAGATCGTGCGCGGCAACAAGACCCAAGCCATCTCCAGCTTTGCCCAGGCGCATGCCTGGCTGTTCGAAGAAGCCAAAAAAGGCCGTCAGATCCAGCGCTTCAAGGGTCTGGGCGAAATGAATGCCGAACAGCTGTGGGAAACCACGGTCAACCCCGACACCCGCCGCTTGTTGCAGGTGCGCATCGAGGACGCCGTGGCAGCCGATCAGATTTTCAGCACCTTGATGGGCGATGTGGTCGAGCCGCGTCGTGATTTCATCGAGGAAAACGCGCTAAAGGTCGCCAACCTCGACATTTGACCGCGGCTGTCCCCCGCTCCTGGCCTATGCCGGGACGGAGGGAGGTCTTGCCATGTCTTTCGCCCGCTTTTGTCCAGGATTGCGATGACTGCGTTGCCATCCCCCGCCGTGCCGCCGCTGCCTCTGCCTGTCAGACCTCGCCAACGTTGGCCGGTTCTGGGTTTTTTCCTGGATGTCATGCTGGGAGCGGTCGTGCTGGTGACGGTGAGCGTGTTGTCCGGCTTGGTTTGGGGCGTATGGCGTGGTTTTCAGCTTGCCATGGACCTCAGAGCCCAAGGCGTCGCCAGTGACCGACTGGGTGCGTTGGTCACGCACCGGATCGGCCAGCCAGGCGCACTGGCGCAAATGTTGATCGCCTTGGTCAGTACATTGTCCGCCGCGCTGTTGCTTTACTTCCTGCGGCGTCCGGCCAGCGTCGCCGAACGTCGCGCCTCCTGGCAGGCGGCACGCACATCTTCGACCTGGGGGTGGGTGGTACTGGTGGTTGTCGGAGTGTTCTTGGGTACCAGCGCGATCTCCGCGCTGGCCACCCAGACCGCCATCAAGGCTGTGCCGAGCAACCTATCGCTGATGCAGGGGGCAATGGCGCATGCGCCGGTTTTCCTGTGCGTGTTTGCGGTGCTGATCGCGCCGGCCTACGAGGAACTGTTGTTCCGTCGCGTGCTGTTCGGGCGTCTATGGGATGCGGGCAAGCCGCGATTGGGGATGCTGCTCAGCGGCGCTGCCTTTGCGTTGTCGCATGAAGTGCCGGGTACCAGCGGCAATGGATTGGCCGCGACTACGCAGTTATGGCTGGTATACGCGGGCATGGGCATTGCGTTCGCTTGGTTGTACAAGCGTACCGGCACCCTGTGGGCGTCGATCGCCGCGCATGGTCTCAACAACGCAATCGCTGTCGCCAGCCTGTACTGGTTTGGCATAACTTGAAGGTTAGTTTGACGAAAAGTTAAGACGCTTCCGACGAAACTGTGCAGCGTGTCAAGAGGGGAGCTGTATGAAACAAGTTGTACTCGGCGCGTCGATCGCGATGCTCCTCGCTGCATGCGCGACCACCACGTCGCCAACCGGGCGCACCCAAGTGGTGGGCGGTATCTCGCAGCAACAACTCGATCAGATGGGTGTGCAGGCTTTCGCTCAGGCCAAGGCCAAAGAGACCCTCGATGCCGATCCCAAACACAACGCTTACGTGCGTTGTGTGGTCAATACGCTGGTTGCGCAGTTGCCCGACCATTGGCGCAACACACCGTGGGAGACCGCGCTGTTCAATGACAAGGAGGCGAACGCGTTCGCCTTGCCAGGAGGCAAGGTCGGGGTGAACAACGGCATTTTCGCCGTCGCAAAAAATCAGGATCAGTTGGCAGCTGTGCTTGGCCATGAGATCGGTCATGTGATTTCGCGCCATCATGAGGAACGCATTACCCGCCAACTCGGCGCTCAGGCAGGCGTGAGCGTGATCGGTGCGCTGGCTGGCGCGCGTTATGGCCAAGGTGCTGCCGATACGGTCAATCAGTTCGGTGGCATGACCGCTCAGACCTTGTTCCTGCTCCCTGGTTCGCGCGAACAGGAAACCGAGGCGGACGTGGTCGGCCAACGGCTGATGGCGCAGGCTGGTTTCGATCCGGCGCAGGCGGTGGATTTGTGGAAAAACATGATGGCCGCTGGCAGCCAGCATCCACCACAATGGCTATCCACTCACCCCGACCCAAGCGCCCGTATCAGCGAATTACAGCGCGATGTCCCCGGGCTCGAGCCGGTGTACGCGCAAGCGCGCAGTAGTGGGCGGACGCCCCAATGCGGTTGAGGTCTGTTGTAGTCGCTGTGCTTGACATCCGCATCGGCACAAAAACGCATCTAAAAACGTTTTCACGACGTACAGCTTTCTGATAGGTTTGCCGGCCCGGCCGTGACTGGCCGCTTCGTCTTCCGTGCCGCTCAGGGCGGTTTCCACCGAGGTGACTCATGAAATCCCGTAATCGCAAGCAAGCGCTGTTGTCCCTGCTGATCGCTGCTGCCCTTGGTGGTGTGATGGTGAACGACGCCGTCGCGCAGAGCGATCATTCCGAACAGCGCTCTTCACACAGATCCAAAAACGACAAGGCGACGGTGATGTTCCCCAACGCCGAGCGCAAGGAGCCGGCTGGCAAGCCTTCTTCCAAGCTCGGCAGCAAGTTGCAGAAGCTGATCGACATCTACAACAAGGGCGAAGACTACGCCGCGGTGCGCACACAGGCCGACGAGATCCTGGCCAACAGCGCTGCCAATGACTACGACAAGTCGCTTGCCGCACAGCTTGCCGCACAAGCGGCCTATAACCTCAACGACACCAAGGCTGCCAAGCAATACCTGCAGCAGGCGATCCAATTCAATGGCCTGGACAACAACGGTCATTTTCAGTCGATGCTGATGCTGGCCCAGTTGCAACTGCAGGACGAACAAACAGCCGAAGGCCTGGCCACACTGGACAAATATTTTGCCGAGTCCAAGTCGAACCGTCCGGAAGACCTGATTCTCAAAGGCCAGGCGCTGTACCAGACGCAGCATTATCAGGAAGCGATCCCGGTATTGAAGCAGGCCATCGCCGCTTCGCCCGAACCCAAGGACAGCTGGAACCAGTTACTGATGGCCTGCTACGCCGAAGCGGGTCAGACCGGCGAAGCGATCAAGGCCGCCGAAGCGTTGGCGGCAAAATCACCCAACGACAAGAAGGCCCAGCTCAACCTGGCCAGCATGTACATGCAGGCCGATCAGATGGACAAAGCCGCTGCGGTCATGGATAAGCTGCGTGCGGCCGGACAGCTGACCGACGAGAAGGAATACAAACAGCTGTACTCGATCTACGCCAACACCGAGCACAAGGAAAAGGACGTCATCGCGGTCATCAACGAGGGCGTACAGAAGGGCATCCTCAAGCCCGACTATCAGACCTATCTCGCGCTGGCGCAGTCCTACTACTACACCGATCAGGTGCCGAAGGCGATCGAGAACTGGCAGAAGGCCGCGCCACTGTCCAAGGATGGCGAGACCTATCTCAACCTGGCCAAGGTGCTGCATTCGGAAGGCCGTATCGCCGAAGCCAAACAGGCAGCGCAGCAGGCGTTGGCCAAGGGCGTCAAGAAGCCCGAAGAAGCGAAGAAAATCATCAACCTGAAGTAACACAAACAAAAGCCCCCGAAGACCAGTGCTGAAAGATAGTGCAGGTAACAGGGATTGGTATAAGCTTGGAGGTTCGTGCGGTCTGAGTGCCGCATGAACAAAGATGACGCATCATTGCGAAATCCGCCCCCCTAATTGAGTCATTGGCGCATGACGGAACAACTGGTCATTCATCGGCATTACGACAAAGATGACGCCTCCGGCCTCAGCTGGCCGCGCATCATTGGTATTGCCTTCGTAATCGCCCTGCATCTTGCAGCGTTGATGTTGCTGCTCATCCCCGCCGTGGCGCCCAAGGCCCCTGCGGAAAAGGAGCGCAACATCGTTGTCACCATGGTGGATGTTCCCCCGCCGCCTCCCCCGCCGCCGCCGCCGCCGCCGAAGCAGGAGAAGCCGCCACCGCCGGTCAAGAACCTGGCACCGCCGAAGCCGACTCCGGTGCCGCCGCCGCCGCAAGCCCCTGTGGTGGACGTACCTGAGCCGCGCCCGGACGACATCGCCACGCCGCCGTCGCCGCCAGCGCCACCGGCTCCGCCGTCCGAAATCAGCGCCAGCGTCGACATCTCGTCGAAGAACATGAACCCGCCCAAGTACCCGCCGGCCGCATTCCGCGCAGGTGCCCAAGGCGAGGTGATCCTGATCATCGATGTCGATGCAAGCGGTAATGTCACGAACGTTTCTGTCGAAAAATCCAGCCGCAATCGTGACTTGGACCGTGCTGCAATGGACGCGGCGCGTAAGTGGCGGTTCAATGCCGCTGTCGTCAATGGACAGAAGAGCGCCGGTCGCGTCCGTGTCCCGGTCAACTTCGCCCTGAACAACTGATACAACGGTCTACGAACTGGCGCTTTGTCGGTTCGCAAACTCTGTCTACTCTTTGCACCATCCTCACCACCACCACCACACACAACAAAGGTAAGCGTCATGCTGCAGGAAATTTTCATCGCCGCTGCTGCGGGGGGCAACAATGCATCGAACGCCTTGTCGCAGATGGGCTTCGAGCACCTGATCACCGAAATGACTTCCAAGCCGGGTGACTTCGCCGTCTCCTGGGTGGTGCTTGTCACCCTGATCACCATGTCCGCTTCGTCCTGGTACTGGACGGTCATCAATATCTTCCGTGCCACCCGGCTGAAGAGTCAGGCCGACCGTGTTACCAGCCTGTTCTGGGACACGCCGAATGCACAGGACGCCATCCGTGCGATGGAAGAGCAACCGGCCAGCGAGCCGTTCTCGAAGATCGCACTGGATGCCGCCCAGGCCGCTGCGCACCACCAGCGTTCGGAAGGCACCGGTGCCGGTTTGGGTGAGACCCTGAGCCGTTCGGAATTCGTCGACCGCGCCCTGCGTCAGGCGGTGACCCGCGAAAGCACCAAGCTGCAGTCGGGCATGACCCTGCTGGCCACGGTCGGTGCGTGCGCGCCGTTCGTCGGTCTGTTGGGCACGGTGTGGGGTATTTACGGCGCGTTGATCAAGATCGGTGCCACCGGCTCTGCCTCGATCGATGCGGTTGCCGGTCCGGTGGGTGAAGCGTTGATCATGACCGCGATCGGTCTGTTCGTCGCCATCCCGGCCGTGTTCGCCTTCAACTTCTTCAGCAAGGTCAACAGCTCGGTGATCGCCAAGTTCGACACCTTCGCTCACGACCTGCACGACTTCTTCGCCACCGGTTCGCGCGTTCGCTGATCCCTGGTCAAGTCGTCCACGCAATGACTAACGGAGCGCGTTATGGCTTTCAGTAGTGGTAACAGCGGCGGCCCCATGGCCGACATCAACGTCACGCCCCTCGTGGACGTGATGCTGGTGCTGCTGATCATCTTCATCATCACGGCACCGCTGATGTCCCACAAGGTCAAGGTGGAACTGCCCAAAGCCAACTTGAACCAGGATCCGGACAAGGACGACAAACGTCCGAATCCGATCACGGTGTCGGTCAAGGAAGACGGCTCGCTGTATTGGAACGACGAACCGATCACCAAGGAAGCCTTGGAATCGCACTTCTCCACTGCAGCCCAGCAGACTCCGCAGCCGCCGCTCAACCTGCGTGGCGACCGCACCACCAAGATGCGCACGATCAACGAGATCACCAAGATCGCGCAGGGTCAGGGCATGCTGGATGTCGGTTTCATCGCGACCAAAGACAAGGGGAACTGAGCCATGGCATTCAGCTCGGGAAATAGCCGTGGCCCGATGGCCGACATCAACGTCACGCCGCTGGTCGACGTGATGCTGGTGCTGTTGATCATCTTCATCGTGACCGCGCCGATCATGACCTATCCGATCGACGTGGATCTGCCGCAGAAGGTCATCAACCCTCCCCCGCAGTTGCGCGATCCACCGCCGCCGATCGATTTGCGGATCGATGCGTCGAACCAGATCTTCTGGAACGACGGCCCAGTGGCGGTGAGTGCGCTTCCGCAGATGATGGAAAACGAAGTACAGCGCGATCCGACGAATCAGCCGGAATTGCGTATCGATGCCAATCCGGATTCCGAATACGAAGTGATGGCCAAGGTACTGGCCGCCGCGAAAAACTCGGGCATGAAAAAGATCGGCTTCGTGCAGCAATAAGTTTCATCGCAACGCCTCAGTCATGACGCGACTGTAAACGCCACCGGCAACGGTGGCGTTTTTCTTAAGTGTTGCGACGCTACATGCTTTTCGCCGCGCTTCAATGCAGAAAACGCGCAGCCAAGCCAAAGTGATGCGGTCCAGTGCACATGTTCCCGGGAACATGGCTGGATAGCGGCAGCTAGGTTAGGCCATAGAGATAGCGGGGGACGTGACCAAGGAGGCGTCGTCAGCGTGGTGGAAGCACAGCCGGATTGCATCCAAAAGTTGGCTCATATCGTATGGCTTGGGCAAGAAGTGGATGCCCTCGCGCAGCCGCGACAGCACCGCGTGCTCGTCCATGCCGGAGGTCACCAGAATCGGCAGCTGTGGCTGCCAGTCACGTACATGGTTGGCCGCGGCGATGCCATCCAGGCCCTCTAGGTGCACGTCGGTGAATAACAGGTCGAAACATCTGCCGGCATCGAGCAGCGCCAACGCCGCTTCTGCAGTCTCCACGGCGACGACGTCACACGCCTGACTCTCCAGCGTCAAGCGGCTGAGTTCCTTGATGTCTTCGGCATCCTCGATCATTAGGACGCGCGGTTCAACATGGCGCTTGGACAACAGCATAACGCGGTGACTCCGGACAACAGGCGGCAAAAAACGCATAAGTATCGTCAATCCGGAAGTGAAGTCCGCGTGTAGAGGGGGATGACGGTCCCGAGTACCAGCAGCTTGCCCGGCGCTCTGGAGTAGGCTGCGCGCCTAGCGGGAAGCCTGAGCTAGCGCCGGGAACGGCCGGCGAGAACAGCCAAATAAGCTTTCACCGTCGCGTCGAGCCCGGCGTATAGCGCTTCGCCGATCAGTGCGTGGCCGATCGATACCTCCAGCACCTGTGGCACCTGCGCCAGGAACATGTCCAGATTGGCTTGGCTGAGATCGTGGCCGGCGTTGACACCGAGCCCCAAGGTCTGCGCGCGACGTGCGGCGGCAGCGAACCTAGCCGCCATCGTGGCCGCCGCTCCATCGCCCCGCTCGAACGCGGCAGCATAAGGACCCGTGTACAGCTCGATCCGGTCGGCTCCCAATTCGGCTGCGATGGCCAGATCGGGATTGTCGGCATCCACGAACAAGCTGACCCTGCAACCCAGTGCCTTCAGTTCGGCGATCAGCGGCCGTAGCCGGTCACTGTCACGGCCGAAATCGAAGCCGTGGTCCGAAGTGAGTTGGCTGTCGCCATCCGGTACCAGGGTTGCCTGCGTTGGCCGCGCCTGTGCGCATAATGCGATCAGGCCCGGGTAACCGGGGCGCAGCGGTGCGAAGGGATTGCCTTCGATGTTGAATTCGACGCCGTGTGCCTGGGTCAACTCCGCCAGTGCCAGCGCATCCTCGGCATGGATGTGGCGCCGATCTGGGCGCGGATGCACGGTAATGCCATGCGCGCCGGCATCCAAACAGGCACGGGCGGCGTCCAACACGCTGGGCAGCTCGCCCCCGCGGGAATTACGCAACACCGCGATTTTGTTCACGTTGACGCTGAGCTTGGTCATCCCGATCGATGAATCAGGGTGTACTGGTATCGTTGCTGGCGGCCGCCGCCGCCGCGCGGCGCGCTTCGGCTTGCTCGCGTAGACGGCGCAATTCGACTGGATCGATCATGGGTATCGCATCGCGCTGGTTGGCATCCCCGATCTTGGTCACGTACCAGCCTCGTGCCCAGGCGAGCATGAGGCCGAGCGCCGCGAGCAGGCTCAGGACCAGCAACCAGATGTGCGGCGTCGAAAACGCCAAAACGAAAGCACCTAATGCAAGCGGCAGAAAGAGCCAATACATGACAACCTCCCCAAGGATAGCGGCAGTGTAGCGCCGCAAGGTGGTTCGGTTCCACGTCCCATGCCGGGGAGTTGCGCCGCGGTTGCAGGATGTGGACACCTGCTCGGTATCCTGCTGGTTCGCTCTATAACAGCGGGGAGGTCAGTCGTGCGATGGCTTCGGGCAGCCGGTGGCGCCACAGCGAGCGTTTGCGGTCTTCGCGCACGCGTACGGCCACCGCGATCTCGCCGCCGATCAGTTCGGCCAACTGCTCGGTGAGCGAACGATCGCGCAAGAGCATGGCCACCTCGAAATTGAGCCGGAAACTGCGGTTGTCGAAATTGGCGCTGCCGACAAGGCATAGATCCTCGTCGGCAATCAGTGCCTTGGTGTGCAGCATGCGCGGGCCGTACTCGTAGACTTTCACCCCGGCCAGCAACAACTCGTCGAAATACGAGCGCGCAGCCAGCGTGACCAATCGCGAATCGCTGCGCTTGGGCACCAGCAAGCGCACGTCCAATCCACCCAGTGCGGCCGAGGTCAATGCCATGCGTGCGGCCTCGCCAGGGACGAAGTACGGCGTCACCAACCACACCCGCCGTTGTGCCTCGTGGATCGCCGCGACTTGCAGGCGGTGAATGCTTTCCCACGATGAATCCGGCCCGGAGACCAGCAACTGGGCCTGGATCGTGCCAGCGTCGCGGCTGGGCATGTCGTTGGGCCAGATCCGCGCCATGTTGAAAGCATCCCGGCTTTGCTCGGTGGCGTACAGCCAGTCTTCCATAAACACCAGTTGCAGGCTGCGCACGACATGCCCTTCGCAGCGCAGGTGCAAGTCGCGGTAGGCGTCGGCACGCAGCGCCTCGTTCTCCTCGTCGGTGATGTTGATGCCGCCAGTGAAGGCGATGCGACCATCGATCACCACGATCTTGCGGTGAGTGCGCAGGTTGACCCAGGGCCGCTTGAACTTGAACGGATCCAACAACCGGTTGGGATGGAACCAGGCCACTTCGCCACCAGCGTCCAGGAGCGGCCGCAGAAAGCGCTTGCCCACTTGCGATGAGCCGACCGCATCCAATAGCAGGCGCACGCGCACGCCAGCATGCGCGCGCTCAATCAGTGCGTCGCGGATGCGCGTACCGGTGCGGTCGGGGTTGAAGATGAAGTACTCCAGATGCACATGGTGTTGCGCGGCGCCGATGTCGCGCACGATCGTGTCATAAGTTGCCACGCCGTCCACCAGCCACTGCACTGCGGTTGCCGAGCTCGGCGCCAGACCGGTCGTGGCCTGGGCCATGTTGGCCAGTTCGGTGCAGTGAATATCTGCCGGGTACACGCGATGCTCGTACTCTATGCCCGAGCGTGCGCGACCGCGGCGCAGGCGCTGCCGCTTCACTTTCTGTGGTCCGAGCAGGTAATAGATGACGAAGCCCAGATAGGGCAACGCCGCCAGCGATAGCACCCAGCTCAACGTCGCCGCAGGCTCGCGTTTTTGCAGCACGATCCAGCCGCTCAGCCACAGGATGTAAAGCAGATAGGCTGCCGTGCTGTAGGCGCCGATGTGCGGGATGCCGGTCAGGCGGCCCCAAGCGTTGTGTAATGTCGTGACGAGCATCGGGGGATTCTACGGCCCGGCGTGTGATGCGGTGACAGGGCTGAAAGATCCGGCACGGCGCGCAGACTGTCGCAATGCTCGAGACGGCGAACACATAGGCTGTGTCGATGAACACTCCCATCAAGGGCCGTGGTGCAGGCAGCCGCCTGCCCGGCCGCTTCGAACGTACCGTCAGCCAAGCCGAGGACGACGGCTGGCCGCTCGACGATAGCGTGGAATTTGCCGCGCCACGGCTGCGCACTCGGGTGAGCGAAGAGACCGCGCGCAGCATCATCAGCCGGAATCAATCGCCGGATGTCGGCTTCGCGCAGTCGGTCAATCCCTATCGCGGTTGCGAGCACGGTTGCAGTTATTGTTTCGCCCGTCCCAGTCACGCCTACCTGAACTTGTCCCCTGGGCTGGATTTCGAGACTCGCCTGTTCGCCAAGACCAATGCGCCTGAACTGCTACGCCGCGAACTGGGCAAGCCCGGTTATGTCCCCAGCCCGATCGCTTTGGGCATCAACACCGACGCCTATCAGCCGATCGAGCGCAGGTTGCGGCTCACCCGGCGGCTGATCGAAGTGCTGTGGGAGGCCCGACATCCGTTTTCGTTGATCACCAAGAATGCGTTGGTCGAACGCGATCTGGATTTGTTGGTGCCGTTGGCGCGCGAGAATCTGGTCAGCGTGTACTTCTCGGTGACGTCATTGGATCGGCGGCTGTCGGCGCGGCTGGAGCCGCGGGCATCGGCGCCACACGCCAGATTGTGCGCGATGCGGACCTTGCATGAGGCCGGTGTGCCGGTCGGTGTGATGGTCGCGCCGGTGATCCCGTGGATCAACGACCACGCCTTGGAAGCGGTGCTGGAGGCGGCGCGCGATGCCGGTGCCGAGTCCGCTGGTTATGTGCTGCTGCGTCTGCCGCATGAAGTGTCGCCATTGTTCCGCGACTGGTTGCAGCTGCACTACCCAGACCGCGCTGCGCACGTGATGAGCAGCGTACAGCAGTTGCATGGCGGCAAGGATTACGACAGCGTGTTCGGTAAGCGCATGTGTGGCGAAGGGATTTACGCCGAGTTACTTGCGCGGCGCTTTGCGCTGGCGCACAAACGCCTGGGCTACGCTGTCGCGCCGTGGCCAAAGCTGGATTGCAGCCGTTTCGTCAAGCCCAGCCTGCCGTGTGCGCCATCGCCGCAGGGCGAATTGTTCTGAAGCAATTTTCTCCTGGAAGATGGTGTTCACACGGTCGATCTGGCGGCAAACAGCGGAGCCTGACGCTCGCATGACGGTGAACATGCTGGTTCCCAGACAAGGCATCATGCGTCTTGATGAACCTGCCAGGCTTATTCCTGACGGTACAGCGTCTGTGCCGATTGGAACAGGATCCAGCTGGTGGCGACGAACTGATCGCCGCCGCGCGGACGGTTGCCGCGATGGGTGTGGGTGAATGCGGTCGGGGCGATCAGCAGACTCCCGGCGCGCGGCGCGATCTTGCGTCGCTGGAACAGGAACTCGGTTTCCCCATCCTGGAAATCGTCGTTGAGATACAGAGTCCACAACAAATGCCGGTGCAACGTTTCGGCATTGGGATCGCGCGGTGATAGCTCGCAGTGCCAGTACGGATATCCCCCCACGCCTGCCGCGTACCACTGTAAGGTGATCGTCCCTGGGCGTAGACAGGTGCGTGCCAGATTGGACAAAGCAGTGTCGTCCAGCAGCGCGAAATCTTCGGCCTTGAGCCAGTGCGCTTGGCCATCGGCACCGGGTACCTGCAGTATCAGCGGCGAGATCAGTGTCTGCGGATACTTGCGCAAATAACCGAGCAGCCCGGCCAACACGACCTGTTGTAGCCGCTGTTCCACCTCGCGCCACGGTTCCAGGCCACTGATGCGTAGGTCCTGGCTATGTTTGAGTTCCGGGAATACGCTGCCGTCGATCTCGCCGGGCCGCAACGGTGTGCTGGCGCGCAGACGGCGCAGGATCGTGGCGCAGTCCTCGCGGGACATGGCGCCATCGAATACTTCGATGAAATCGGCAGACAGATCGGACATGACGCGACCTTAGCAGCGATTCCGCACAACCGCAGCGAGAGCCAAGCCGATTCGCACAGCGCGTGTGCTGCTCTTCCGGCCCGCACGCGAAATAAAAACCCCCGGCATCGTCACGATACCGGGGGGCATTCAATGCTTGCGCGTCGCGTGGTGGTTCAGCCATTGGCGACGGTTGCAACCGCGTTCGTCACATAGTCCAGGTTGCTCTGACTCAGTGCAGCCACGCAGATACGGCCGGTGCCGACGGCGTAGATGCCGAACTCCTCGCGCAGCCGGTCCACTTGCGTCTTGCTCAGCCCGGAGTAGGAAAACATGCCGGCCTGTTGTTGGATGAAACCGAATTCCGGCGCACCCAGAGCCGCCAGTTTCTGCACCATGCCGGCGCGCAGGGCGTGAATGCGCTCGCGCATCTCGGTCAGTTCCTGCTCCCACATCGCGCGCAATTCGGGGCTGTTGAGTACCCCGGCGACCAAGGCCGCGCCATGCGTGGACGGGCTGGAATAGATCGTGCGGATGATGCGCTTGACCTGCGACTGCACCGCCTTGCTTTGCGCGGCAGTGGCCGACACCACCGACAGCGCGCCGACGCGCTCGCCATACAGCGAGAACGATTTGGAGTACGAGCTGGCGACCACATAGGTGTCGATGCCGGCTTCGGCCAGCAGGCGCACCGCATAGGCGTCTTCCTCGATCCCCTTGTCGAAGCCTTGATAGGCGATATCCACAAACGGGAACAGGCCACGCTCCTTCAACAGCGCGGCCACACTGCGCCACTGCGCATGGTTCAGGTCGGCGCCGGTCGGGTTGTGGCAGCAGGCGTGCAACAGCACGACGCTGCCGGGCGCGAGTTTTTGCAGGTCGGCGAGCATGCCATCGAAATCCAGGCCGTGCGTGGCCGGATCGAAATAGGTGTAATCGACGACGTCGAAACCAGCGGCGGTGAACACCGCACGGTGGTTCTCCCAACTCGGGTGACTGATGGCGATGGTCGAGGTGGATAGCAGCTTTTTCAGCAGGTCCGCGCCCACGCGCAGCGCGCCGCTGCCGCCGACGGTCTGCGAGGTGGCGACGCGGCCAGCGGCCAGCAGCGGCGACTCGGCGCCGAACAGAAGTTTTTGCGTCGCCAGGTCGTAGGCGGGCAATCCGTCGATCGGCAGATAGCCGCGCGGCTTGGCCTCCTGCGCCAATTGCTGTTCGATCTGGCGCACGGCGCGCAGCAGTGGGATGCGACCGCTTTCGTCGTAATAGATGCCCACGCCCAGATTGACCTTGGTCGGGCGGGAGTCGGCGTTGTAAGCCTCGGTCAGGCCCAGGATCGGGTCGCCTGGAACCTGTTCCACGTTTGCAAAGAAGGACACGGCGTTACTCGTTCGGTGGCGAAGTGATGATGGTGCCGGGAGGAACCGGAGCCGGCGCGGTCAAACACCCCATCCTAACAAACGCAGACGTGGTATGGCTTGGCTCGACGCGGCGGCGTGCGCCTCACGACATCGCGCGGTCATGGCGCATCCGGCTCCATCGCGCCGCCGTGTTCGGCAGGAGTGCGAGCGTCGGTGTCATGTCGCCTTGTTTGCCGATCGTGTGCTTTCAGGCAAAGCGTGTTGCTGCGTTACCCCGCACCCGTCGTCGCGTCGGCGACCTGCGCGAGAGAATCGCGGGTGATCGCGTCGATGGATTTGGCGCCGGTCAGGGTCATCGCCACCCGCATCTCCTTCTCGATCAGCGACAGCAGATTCTCCACCCCTGCCTGGCCGCCGGCGGCCAGCGCATACACGAAGGCGCGACCGAGCAGGACCGCATCGGCGCCGAGCGCGAGCATGCGCACGACGTCCAATCCGCTACGGATGCCGGAATCGGCCAGGATCTTCAACTTGCCTTTGACGGCATCGGCAATGGCCGGCAATGCACGTGTGCTGGACAGCACGCCGTCGAGCTGACGCCCGCCGTGGTTGGACACGATGATGCCGTCGGCGCCAAAGCGCACGGCGTCGCGGGCATCGTCCGGGTCGAGGATACCTTTGATGACCATCGGCCCGGTCCAGAATTCGCGGATCCATTCCAGATCCTTCCACGAAATCGACGGATCGAAATTAGCGCCCAGCCAGCCGATGTAATCGGCCAATCCGGTCGGGTGACCGCGATAGGCGGAGATATTGCCCAGATCGTGTGGTTTCCCCCACACGCCCACGTCCCACGCCCAACGCGGATGCGCAACCGCTTGCAGCATGCGCCGCAGTGCGGCGTTCGGACCGCTCATGCCCGAATGTGCGTCGCGATAGCGCGCGCCGGGAGTGGGCATGTCCACGGTGAACACCAAGGTGGTGACGCCGACAGCCTTCGCCCGCTCCAGCGCGTTGCGCATGAAGCCGCGGTCCTTGAGCACATAGAGCTGGAACCACATCGGCCGGTCGATGGCCGGCGCGACTTCCTCGATCGGGCAGACCGACACCGTGGACAAGGTGAACGGCACGCCTTTGGCTGCCGCCGCGCGCGCCGCCTGGACTTCCCCACGGCGCGCGTACATCCCGGTCAGGCCGACCGGCGCCAACGCCACCGGCAGTGCCAGACGCTCGCCGAACAGTTCGGTGTGCAGGTCCAGCGCAGACATGTCGCGCAGCACCCGCTGACGCAGCGCGATGTCGGCCAAGTCGGCGACATTGCGCCGCAGGGTGTGCTCGGCATAGGCGCCACCATCGATGTAATGAAACAGGAACGGCGGCAGCCGGCGCTGCGCGGCAGCACGGTAATCGGTGGCGGCGGAGATGATCATGGGCAGGGTGTCGGCTGGCGGAAGGGAGGCGTGAGGCGCGCGCATCGGGCGTCGTCTCCGTCGCATGTCACCACGCAATGGTCGCACCAGAACCACATCGGTGCGAGCGAATGTCGCCGATTAAACCGCTGGCGTTGTGCGCGGTGACAGATGCTGATTTCGTTCTACCCAAAGCACGATGTCGTTCGGTTGCCCCACGAGTATTCCAATGCGGTCCTGCTGCCTCACCAGACCCACGGCAACAGCCGCCAGCGATGCGCGGCATACGCCGGATAGTCCAGGGGAAACGCCTCGGTCAGCATGGTTTCCTCGATACGGATGCGGTGCACGAACACCCAAGTCACCGGCAGCACGATGGCCAGCAGCGACAGCACATTGCCCATTCCGACCGCCAACCCGTAGAAGGCCAACAGGGCGCCGGTATACGAGGGATGGCGCAGATAACGGTACGGCCCATGGCCGACCAGGCGTTGGCCGTGCTGAATGGTGAGATCCACGGTGAACCAGCGCGCCAGCACCCGGATCGCCCACAGCCGCAGCGCCAGACCGCCGATCAACAGCGCGCAGCCCAGCCAGCGTGCAGGCGCACGGAGCGCCGGTGCATCGCGCCACACATTCAACATCGACAACAGCACCGCCACCGTGACTGCGGCGTACAGCACGCGCCACAGGAGCCGTAGCGTGCCCTGATCGTGGGTGCCGCCGTCGGCGGCGCGGCGGCGATGGCCGAGCAGCAGTTCGCAGCCGCACCAGCACAGTCCCAGTATCAGGAACAAAAGATCGGGAGGTTGTAGCGTTGTGAGCATGACCGTGTTCTGGTGGAAAGTGCGGAGATGACGCCATGGTGATCGCGCCGTTGGCCAATCGCTTCCGACCTGGTGCGGTGCGCCTGGATCGTCTGCCATCCAGTGAGCATGACGCAAGTATGCTGGCGCCGCACCCGCGCTAGGCGCGCGATCGCAAACCATACGATGCCGTGTGCTGGCGCCGGGACTTCTGCGCGCCAGCCACACACATTAAGATGCTCCGCGCATTTTGCCGACGAGGAATTCACCGTGATCATCCATCCGAAAGTCCGTGGTTTCATCTGTATCACTGCGCATCCGCTCGGCTGCGAGCGCAATGTGCTCGAACAGATCGAAGCCACGCGCGCGCGCGGCGTGCGTCACGATGGCCCGAAGAACGTGCTGGTGATCGGTGCTTCCACCGGCTATGGCCTGGCCTCGCGCATCACCGCCGCGTTCGGCTTCGGCGCGGCCACGCTGGGTGTGTTCTTCGAAAAGCCCAGCAGCGACAAGAAGCTCGGCAGCGCCGGCTGGTACAACAGCGCCGCATTCGATAAACATGCCAAGGCCGCCGGTTTGTACAGCAAGTCGATCAACGGCGATGCGTTCTCCGACGCAACGCGCGCGCAGGTCATCGAACGGATCAAGACCGAGATGGGCGGGCAGATCGATCTGGTGGTCTATTCGCTCGCCTCCCCGGCGCGCAAGCTGCCCGGCACCGACGAAGTGAAGCGTTCGGCGCTCAAGCCGATCGGCAAGACTTACACCGCCACCGCGATCGATACCAACAGGGACGCCATCATCGAGGCGTCGGTCGAACCGGCGACCGAGCAGGAGATCGAAGACACCGTCACCGTGATGGGCGGCCAGGATTGGGAACTGTGGATCCAGGCGCTGGACGCCGCCGGCGTGCTTGCCCCAGGCGCACGCACCGTGGCGTTCAGCTACATCGGCACCGAGATCACCTGGCCGATCTACTGGCATGGCACCTTGGGCAAGGCCAAGGTCGATTTGGACCAGACCGCGCAGCGTTTGCATGCACCCTTGCAGCGTCACGGTGGCACGGCGAACGTGGCGGTGCTCAAATCGGTGGTCACCCAGGCCAGCGCGGCGATCCCGGTGATGCCGCTGTACATCTCCATTGTCTACAAGATCATGAAGGAGAAAGGCCTGCACGAAGGCACCATCGCTCAGGCCGACCGCCTGTTCCGCGAGCGCCTATATCGTCAGGACGGCGAACCGGCGGCGACCGACACCGAGCATCGCCTGCGTCTGGACGACTGGGAACTGCGCGACGACGTGCAGAATGCCTGCAAGGCGCTGTGGCCGCAGGTCACCACCGAGAATCTGTCCCAGCTCACCGACTACGCCGGCTACAAGCACGAGTTCCTCAAACTGTTCGGCTTCGACCGCAAGGACATCGATTACGATGCCGAGGTCGATCCGAACGTGACCTTCGATTGCATCGAGCTCTAGCGCATCCGTCGCGATCGCAGCCATGGCGGGCCCGCGTCGGCCTGCCTCGCAAGCGACATGGCGCCCGCGCCATGTCCAGCGTTGCGTCACCGTGTGCAGGTGGCGCAACGGTCATTTCCTCACCGCTTCACATCGAAGCGCGTCGCACCCACGCTGGCCTGTACCTCGGCCTCGCTCAGCGTCAGCATATCGCCCGGCACCGAATGCTTGAGGCAACCGGCGGCCAGGCCGAAACGGACCGTCGCGGTATCGTCCCAGCTGCGGCACAGGCCGTGCAGCACGCCAGCGGCGAACGCGTCGCCGCCGCCGATGCGGTCGACGATACCGGTCAACTCTTCGGCGGGGGCTTGCGCCACGCTGCCATCGCGTCGCAGCAACATCGCGCCCAGGCTGTGCCACTCCGCGCTGTGCGCCACGCGCTGCGTACAGGCCATGAGCTGTAGCTGCGAGAACGCGGCGAACGCATCGCGTGCACCGGCTTCCACGCGTGCCTGGGCGCTGTCCTGTGGATAGCGGTGACCGAGTACCACTTCCAGATCGCGGTAGTCGGCGAAGAGCACATCGGCTTGGGCCATCAGCGGACGCAGAATGCTTGGCGCGTCGCCGTCCCATGCCTCCCACAACGAGGGCCGATAATTGCCGTCGAACGACACCCGCATTCCAGCAGCACGTGCGGCCTGTGCTGCCGCCAACGCCGCGGCGGCGCCGCGTTCGCCAAGCGCCGGCGTCACCCCGGACAGGTGCAGCCACTGCGCACCCTGTAGCAACGCCGGCCAGTCGTAGGTCTCCGGCGCGACTGTGGCGAAGGTCGAGCCGGCGCGGTCGTAGGTGATCGCGCTGGGCAGGTGTCCGGCACCGGTGCTGAGGAAATACAGGCCCATGCGCCCGGGAGCGAAACGGATGCGGCCGGTGTCCACGCCGTGGCGGCGCAACTCGCCGACGGCGGCGGCGCCGAGTGGATTGTCCGGCAACACGCTCACCATCGTCACCGCATGGCCGAAATGCGCCAGCGCCACGCCGACATTGGCTTCGGCCCCACCCACTTTTACCTCCAGCCGCGGCGTTTGCAGCAGGCGTTCGTGCCCAGGCGCGGCCAAGCGCAGCAACAATTCGCCGAAGCAGACGATGTGGGAGATGGCCATGGTGGTGGAATCCTGAACAGTCGAGGGAATGCCAAGCATGCCGGGGAATCTCCATGACGGCCAGAGAACGTGATGGCATGGCAACGCGAAAACCGCGCGATCGATGCGGTGCCGTCGTTGAAAATGTCTACGCAAGACCTATTGGCAGGTTTATATAGGCCGCAATCGTGCCAAACGTGGCGGGGTGTGACCAGCAGCCTTCAACCCGATCAACTACCTTAAGGGTACGTTAGGAAACTTGATCTCGTTACGATCACTGCAACCGCTCAAAGTTTATAAATTTTATAAAGCGCTCTAATCGACTCGGGGAGACGATCCGCGATGGTACCGTTGTCGCATGCATCGTACATGCGACGGCAACATCGGCAACGCGGCGGCCATGGAAAATGGTCCGCCGCGTAGAAATCAACCATTATTCATTGGTTTGGAAGGTAATGTTGGTCGCGTTGACATCGATTTCTAAACGTCTAACATCTTGAGGGTTACTTGGATGACCCATTTTGAATATGTTAAACATCCCGGCCATCGCAGTACCATCAAGGCAGTTAGGCGTTGACATTGCGATCACGCTGTACCAGGTTTCGCTGTTGACGTCCGGACCGTTTGCGTAGCCACCTTGGTATTTCGGCATTACTATACCCGAACATACAGTGCTCCCATCCGTACCGTTTTTTAGCAGGATGGCCTTGGCGTTGTAGTTAGAGTTTTTTACGAAGATGGCCACATCTTTGTATCCCGCGTGTGCCGATGTGGTGGCGCCGATTGCCAGCGCGAACATGGCACATAGAGTGGTTTTGCGGAAGCGACGCAATTTCAGATCAGTAATGGCCATGATGATTTTTCTGCGATGAAGTGTTGGGATGGGAAAATCCATATTGGTTAAAGAATCGTCATCCTGTCTACGGGGAAAGCGCAATTTCGAGAAAAAATTTGCGATTTTGCGCACGGAAAAGGATTTTGTCTCGGCGAATCCAGTACAACTGAAATATTTAAAAAGATAGGATGGTGAATCCTGAATGCTCGTGCCTTGTGTCGCTGTGCCGGGCGACTTCCGGTCACTGAGCTGGCGTCGGTGCATGTGCATGATGCCGCACGCGAAACGTAGCGCGAGGAGGCATGTCGGTCATGGCGATCGTTTGGCGCTGTGCTTAGAACAGTCCGCGCTGCACTGGTGGGCCTGTTTCGATCAGCGACTCAGGATGTGCTGACAATGCCGGTTCCCCACCCAGCCGCCATGCCAATCCGGAAATCCGCGCTGCGCGCCGCGCCAACGCGGCGCGCAGCAGCGGTTCGCTGGCGGCCAGATGCAACGCGCGGCGGGCGCGGGTGAGGCCGGTGTAGACCAGCTCGCGGCTGATTACGCGCGCGTCGCGGCTGGGCAGTTGCAACCATACGGTATCGAATTCGCTGCCCTGGGCCTTGTGCACGGTCATGGCGAAGGCGCTCTCGTGCGCGGGCAAGGCGGCGGGGTGGAAGCCGCGCACATGGCCGTCGCCAGCACCGCTAAACCAAGCCACCAAGGTGCCCTGCGCGTCGCGTAAGCAAATCCCGACATCGCCGTTGAACAGGCCGTGCCGGTAGCTGTTCTCGACGATCAACAGCAGGCGGCCATGGAACCAGGGCGTGGCGCTCCCCAGGCGACGGTGGCCGCTGGTGGGGCCGGCGAGCCGCTGTTCGATGCGTGCGTTGAGCGTGTGCGCGCCCTGCGGGCCGGCGCGCACGGCAGTGAGCAGGCGCAGGCGCGCGGCGGCGTGCAATGCCTCGCTGGGGTTGGCGGCCTCGCCCAGCGCGCGCCAGTGCGCGAACAGGGCGTCGCCGCCGGCGACGAGCGGGTCGTCGACACCGTCGTGAAAATGCACACCGGCCAACTCGCCCTTGCGCAGCAACTGCATGGTGGTGTCGGCCTCACCCGTGCGCACGGCCTCGGCCAGTGGGGCTAGAGTAAAGTCCTGCGCCTGGCGGTAGCTGCGCAGCAACTGCACGCGATGTCCGATCAATCCCCCACTCTGCGTGGCCACTGCACTGTGGCCGAGCAGCGGCCGCAACGCGTGCGCGTCGGCGGGCTGCAAGGCGTCGCCCGGGCCGGCGGCTTGCAGGATCGCGGCGAGCACGTCGCCGGCTTCCACCGACGGCAACTGGTCGGCGTCGCCGAGCAGGATCAGTTGTGCGCCATCGGCGACGGCCTCGACCAGCTTGCACATCAGTGGCAAATCGACCATCGAGGCTTCGTCCACCACGATCACCTCGAATGGCAGTGGGTTGTCCGGGTCATGGCGGAAGCGCGGCGATTCGCGGATGACGCCGAGCAGGCGATGCAAGGTGCTCGCGCTGGCTGGCAAGGCTTCGGCCAGGGCCGGATCGACGCCATCGGCGCACGCATGCGCCACGGCAGCACGCAGGCTCTCGGCCATGCGTTCAGCGGCGCGGCCAGTGGGCGCGGCCAGGGCGATGCGTGGTGCGGGCATGGACAGGGTGTGCGACTGGGCGATGCGCAGTAGCAGCAGGCGGGCGATGGTGGTGGTCTTGCCGGTCCCGGGGCCGCCGGTGACCAGCAGTAGCGCGCGGCGCAGGGCGAGCGCGGCGGCCCGGGCCTGACGGTCGGGAAAGGAATCGTCCAGGGTTGCCTGCCGCCCTGCGCGGGGAAACAACTGCGCGAACAGCGGCGCCAGCGCGGCCAGGTCGCCCTGGGGTGGCGATGGCGCGGCGAGGCGGCGCAGGCCAAGGGCCAGGCGTCGTTCGTACTCGCGGTAGCGGCGCAGATACAGCAGGCCGCGTTCCAGCACCAGTGGGCAATCGGCGGAGGCGGCGTCCTCGGCCACCGGCTGGGCGACCCAGCGCGAGGCGGCCAGTGCGCGCATCCAGTCGTCCGTTGTGGGCAGCGGCGGCGCGGTGCTATCGCGGCTGTCGAGCAACGCGTTGGCGCGGGCCGGGTCCAACCCGGCATGACCACTGGCCACCGCCAACGAGGCCAGAGCGGCAGCGGCCAGCACCGCTGGCGCGGTGGTCGGGTCCAGCCGTTGCAGGCTCTGCGCGAAGGCCAGGTCGAGGGTGCGCAGCGTGCCGGCACGTTGCAGGGCATCGAAAAGGTTCATCGCGGGTTCTCCACCGCATCGGTGCCGGCGAACAACGCATCCACGCCTTCGACCAGTGCCGGGTCGAAGCGCCAAGCATGCACCCCCGGCGATGGATCGCGCGTGGCGTCCAGGCCGCGACAGAACAGGTAGCGCACGCCGCCGAAATCGCGCGCATAGGCGTAGTTGGCGCCGAGGCGGAAACGTAGCCAGCGGTGCAGTGCGACGGTATAGATCAACGCTTGCAGGGTGTATTCGCTGTGCGCCATCGCCGTTGCCAGCGCGTCGGGGTCGTAGCTTGGCAGGCGGTTGGATTTGTAATCGAGCACGTACCAGCGCCCAGCGTGGTGGTAGGTGAGGTCGATCAGCCCGGTCATCAGCCCTTCCAGCCGTTGTCGTGCGCCAAACGCCTGGCGCTCGCCGGCCACGCCGAAGCGATGCAAAAGCGTCAGCAACGCATCGACCCGGGTCGGACGCATGGCGAAGTGGAATTCCATTTCGTTGCGTCGCTGCGTCTGCGGCAACACGGCCAGACAGATGCTTTCGGGTAGCGGCACGGTCAGCGTATGGCCGACCAGGCTGGTAAGGAGCGCGCTGCCGTCGGTCAGTTCGTCCTCGGCATAGCCACCGCGTTGCAGTGCTTCGACGATGGCGTTGTGCTGCCCGACCGGAGCGGGTTGCCCTGGTCGCCAATCGCGCCAGGCGGCGAAATCGCAGCGTTCGAACACCTCGTGCATGGCGACGCCGAAGCGATTGCCGACGAAGCGCCGGTCGATGATCTCCACCTCTGCCGCTGCGTTGACCGTGTCGGCGGCGGTAGGTTCGTCGCGACCGCCACGGCTGGCGACGGTGGTGCTTGCCATTGGATCGGTGCCGGCGTCGGCATTGGCCAATTGGGTGAAGCTGTAGACCCACCACTCTGCCACGAGCTTGCGCGTTGGCGTGCGTGCCGGCGGTACGTGCAGTGCTTCGGCCGGTGGCAGGCGCGGCGGATGCGGCGGCGGGCGCGTATCGAACATGAGGATTTCGGCGCTGATGCGTGATTGCAACGCGTCGATGTCGCTGAGCATCGGCGCCAGCGCGGTCGTGTCGTGCCGGAAGAATGGGCCGGTGGCGATCCACAGTGCGTGTTCGGCACGGGTCAGGCCGACGTAAAGCAGGCGCGCGTCTTCGGCACGTTGTGCATGTTCCCATGCGCGTTTGCTGGCTTCCCATTCCACTGCATCGACGTGTAAGGGCCAATGCAGGCAGCGTTTGCCCTGGCGATGCACGATGACCCGTTCGCCCGGTTTTTGCGTCAATGGCTTTTGGCCGATGCCGACGTAAGGCAGAAATACCAGGGGATATTCCAACCCCTTGGATTTGTGCAAGGTGATGATCTGCACACGCCGCGCATCCGATTCCAGTCGCAGCAGTTGGGTGTCGTCATTGGCATTGGACGCGGCGATCCGGCGCGCGAGCCAGTCGACCAAACCGTGTGGGCCGAGTGCATGGGTGTGCGCTTCTTGCAGCAGTTCGGCGAGTTGCAGATAGTTGCTCAGACGGCGCTCGCCATCGACCAGGGCCAACAGGCGCTGCGCGTTGGTGGACCCGAGATGTTCGATCAGCGCCAGCGGGCCGCCGCGTTGCCAGCGCTCGCGCCAGTCCAATGCTTGCTGTTGCCAACGGCGATGCCGTTCGCCGTCGTGGTCGAGCGCGGCGATTGCCGCCGCATCCTCGCCGATCAGCACAGTGGCGAGTGCGGCGCGCAGGCGGCTGTCGTCGCCTGGGTCGAGCAGGCTGTGCAGCAGTGCCATCAGCTCCAATGCTTCTTCGCTCGCAAACAGGCTCGGTTTTCCTGCCGCGACCGCGGGAATGCCGACCGCCGCGAGTGCCTGCTGGATGCGGGTGGCATCGCTGTGGCTGCGGACCAGCACGGCGATGTCGGCGGGCTGCACCGCACGTCCATCCACCAACGCGGTGCCAGCACGACCGGCGCCGAGCCAATCGCCAATCGCCGCGACGCAGGCCGCAGTACACAGCTCGCGCGCGCGGCCTGCACTCCAGGGGCGCGGTTTGCCTTTGGCGGGCAAAGGCGGATCCGGTGCACGCCAGAGGGTGAGTGCCGGCGCGCAACGATCATCGCGTTGCAGGTCGCTGTCGGCACGTCGTCCACCCGGCTGCACTGGGTGAAAGTCGATGCCATCGATGAAGAATGCCTGCGTGTAACCTGCCTGCGCGTAGAGTGCATCGATTGCCGCCAGCAGCGCTGGGCGCGAGCGGAAGTTGTGATCCAGCGGTGGTGCCTGTTCGGCATTGGTGACCGCAGACAGATACGTGTGCACGTCGCCGCCGCGAAAGCCATAGATGGCTTGCTTGGGATCGCCGATCAGGAATAACCCCGGTTCAACCCCGATGGCGCGCACGAGGTCGCTGGTGCCGAAGAGCGTGGAAAAGATCGCCCATTGGCGTTCGTCGGTATCTTGGAATTCGTCCACCAGCGCGACGGCGTATTGCGCGCGCAAGCCACGGACCAACGCCTCTGCATGCGGACCGCGCAGCGCTTGTGCAACAGCATCGATGAAATCGTCGTAGGTCTGCACGCGCCGCTGCCGCTTGATCGCCGCGATGCGTGCGATGGCGGCCTCGCGCAGCGTGTGCAGGAATCGGATGCGCCGCTCGGTCTGCCATTGCCGTACCTGCGCATCGGCCTGTTGCCATGCATCGAATGCATCGAAGAGTGGAGAACGCGGGACGCGATCGCGCGCGTCTTCCCGACAGAATGTGCTCAACCGCGCGGGCAGCAGTTTGTCGAGATGGCTGCCTGGGGCATCGAGTGTCCATTGGGCGTCTGCCCTACCCTGCCACAATTGCTCGAATGCCTTATCGAAGCTTGGCCGTTTGACCAATTTACCGTTGAAAACTTTATTGTCGAATGCCGCGATGATCGCGGCATAAGCGTCGTCGGCATGCGTTTGCATCGCGGCGATCAGTACCTGCGCCGCCTGCGCGCGCGTTGCGGATGGATCTGCCGATGCCTGCGCAGATGGCAATGGCAATAGATGCGGAATGTGGATCAATGCGTGCAGATCGGCAGCGAGCTCGTGCGGGCCACCTTTCCACAGCGCTTCCAGATCCTCGGCGACGCTGGCATCGACGGCGTGCGCGCGCCACAGGTCGGCGGCCACATCGCGCAGGAGTTCGCGCTCGTCTGTCAACAACTGTGGCGTGGCGAAGGGCTGGCCGCTTTCCAGTGCGTACTCGCGCAGCGCCCGCGCGCAGAAGCCGTGGATGGTGAAGATCGCGGCCAGGTCGATGTCCTCGGCCGCCTGCTGCAATCGCCGGCGTAGCGCGGCGGGCGTTTCCTGCGCGGCGGCGAGGTGCGCCTGGAGCAATTGCCGGGTGAGGCTCACGTCAGGCGATTCTGCTGACGCTGGCATCTGCCACGCCGCCGCGTCGGTCTCCGGCACCAATGTGGCGGCAAGCGTGAGGCGCTCGCGGATGCGTCGGCGCAGTTCCTGAGTGGCGGCTTCGGTGAAGGTGACGGCGAGGATCTGGCCCAGGCGCAGGCCGCGTTCGACCACCAAGCGGGTGAACAGCGTCGCCAGGGTGAAGGTCTTGCCGGTGCCGGCGCTGGCCTCGATCAGGCGCACGCCGTGCAGCGGTAGATGCAGGTAAGGATCGCGATCGGACGCGGTGCTCATTCGGCATCCTCCTGCGTACCGTGCCAGCGCTGCCAGCTTTCGAGCAGATGCTCGGGGTCGAGCGCCGCGCCGGGATCGCCGCGTTCGAGCAGGCCGAAGATGTGCTGGCTGGTGCTGGCGAAGGCGGCGAAGCGCTGCGGGTCGGCGAACGGATCGCGACCACGACAGACCAGGCGCAATTGTGGGCGATCCGCCTCCCTCCAGCTGAAGCCTGCCTGCCATTGCGCGGCGGCGTTCTTGATCGCTTTATCCAGATCGCCGCCGCGTGCGGCCTGGTAATACGCCCAACTGCTGTAAGGCACGAACGCCAGCGGTGTCTGCTGGCCTTGGCGATACAGTCGCAATAAGTCGGTCAGTGCCTGTTGCGCCTGCGTTGACGACAACCGTTCGGGGTCCAGCGGATGCGGGCCGAGACCGTCCTCGTGCTCGAAGAAACGCACGAATGGCGCGCCTTCGCCGGCGGCACGCAGCAACAGCCACTCCAGGCCGTGGCGGATCGCGCTGCGCCCGCTCAATGCGCCGATCTTGACCCGCCCCACCCCTGCGGCGTACCAATCCGAGAGGCGGCCATGCAGTTCGGTGCCGTCGATGTGGACGTGCAGACGCGCCGCTGGCGGTGCCGGTGTCGCGCCGCACCAGTGTCCGAACGCGTCCGCATAGGGGCGCAACTGGCGCAGGTGCTGATCGAGCTGGTGCCGCCCCAGTGGCCCGGATGGCAGCAACGCGCGGGCACGCAAGCGTTCGTACAAGCCGTCGGTTTCTTCGCGCAGTAGCGCCTCGAACACTTGTTGCTGCAAACCATACTTGTCCAGCCCGCGCGTCGGAGCCACCAGCGGTTCCAGGTCGCTGTCGGCCTGCGCCGGATCGGGCAGGCGCAAGCCCAGGCGCTGGCGCAGGAACTGTTCGGCGGGATCGAGCAAGAAACGCCGCAGTTCGTCGATGGACAGTGACGTCGGCAGCGCGTCATCGGCCATGGCGGGCAGTGTTTCGGGAATCCACGGTGGCAGCGGCTGGCGCTGCCCGATCAGGCTGTCCACCGCTGGTCGCCATTGCCGACGATAGCTGAAACGGCGTGGGTCGGCCGCTTCCGCACCGATGGCGCCGAAGGCGGCCGCGGCGAAGGGTTGCAGTGGATGGCGCACCACCAGCGTGGTGGCTGCCGCCGGTTCGGCGTGGTACTGCGCTGCGCAGGCCAGCAGTTCGCCGACCAGCGGCGAAGGTTCACGGACGCTGCCATCGCGCGCATCGGCACCGAGATAGCTCAGATAGAACACGTCCTGCGCCGAGGCGAACAATTGCAGGAACAGGAAACGGTCGTCTTCGCGGGTGGAGCGGTCGCCGTGGCGGCGGCGTGCGGTTCCCAGTTCGGCGGTGAGCCGGTTGAGCCCGGCGGCTGGATCGCGGCGCGGGAAATCGCCGTCGTTCATGCCGAGCAGGCAGATCGCGCGGAACGGCAGCAATCGCATCGGCACCATACGCCCGAAGCTGATGCCGCCAGTGAGCAACGGTGCGCGGGTGTCCGACTCGCCCAGCACGGCGGTGAAATGCGCGCGCACCACCTCGGCTGGCACTGCGGCGGTGTACTCGGCGCGCGCTGCGTCGCGCGCGAACTGGTCGATCAGTGTGCGCAGCCGTTCCAGGGCGCGCTGCGCGCGTGGCGCCGATGGCGTTTGCGGCAGTAAGGCGTCGAGCAGGGCGAGCAGGCATTCGCGCCATTGCGCCGGCGGCATCGGCTCGGCCAGCGCGGCCTGGTGGCGGTCGAGGACGCGCAGCAGCCGCAGCAGCGTGTCCAGCGCTGCGAGTGCGCTGCCTTCCAACTGTGGCCATGGGGCGACGCCGTCGATGTCGTCCTCGGCGCCGCTGGCGTGGCCGAGCAGCAGCCGGTCCAGGGCGAAGCGCCAGGTGTAGGCGTCGTCGGCCGGCGCCTGGTGTTGGCGCCGGTGTGCCGCGTCCAGGCCCCAACGCGCGCCGGCCGCGTGCAGCCAGCCGCGCAGGCGGTCCAATCCGGCGGTGTCCAGCCCGGCGGCTTCGGCGATTGGCGCGCTGGCGATCAGGTCGAGGATTTCGTGCAGGCCGAAGCGCGCGATCGGCAAGCCGAGCAAGGCCAGGAATACCTCGGCCAGCGGCTCGCTGGCCAGCGGGCTGGCGTCGGCCAGGGCGTAGGGCAAGGCGTCGTCGTTGCCGTGGCTGCCGAACACCGCGTCCAGGTATGGGACGTATGGATCGATGTTCGGGGAAAGCACCGCGATTTCGCGCGGTTGCAGCGGGGGATCCAAGCGCGGGTCGTCCAGCAATGCGCGCAATTGGTCGTGCAGCACCTGCAGTTCGCGCAGACGGGTATGGCAGGCGTGCACCTGCAGGCTTGGATCGTGCTTGTCCACCGTCGGCAACGCGGCCGGTGATCTCGGTGCGCGGCGCTGGAACAGGTCGCTTTGCATCCGCCGCAGCAGGCTGTCGCCGAGGCCGCCGTCGGCGAGCGGACGCTGGCCCGATTCGAGCGGATCGGCGTAGACCGCGATCTCGGCCAGCGGATGCACCACCTCGTAGTCGCCGATCAAGGCCATGAAGTCGCGCCCGGCGGCGCCCCAGGCTTGCAGCAGCGGATTTTCCTGTATTTGTTCGGCGAACAGGTCCACCGCGGTGCCCGCGCGGCGGCGCTGCCACAGTGTTTGCAGGTCGCCCCAGTAACCCTGCGTCGGTGTCGGCAGATAGAAGTGCAGTGTGCCGACCCGAGCCTGGGTGGCCAGCACGCGCAGCACGTCGGGAGAGATATTGAGCACGGCGAAGGCGAACAGCCGTGGTGGCAAGCCCTGCGGCAGCGGACCGTCGGGCCGTGCGTAGCGGTCCAGATAGTGGCCGATACGCCGTGCGCGGTAGGCGCGGCCGCTGGCGATGCGGCGCCACAGTCGTGCCTGTACGTCGTCCGGATCGGCACCGGCTTCCCAGCGCAGCAACCAGTCGCGGCGCCAAGCCTGGTATTTCTCGAATACGTTGCCCAGTTCGCCGGCCAGGGTCCATGGTTTGAGCGGATCGTCGTCGGCCAAGTAAGCGGCCAGCGGTGCCAGCGTCGGGTCGGCGCCGAGATCGCTGCGCAGCGCCGCATACAGGCGCCAGTGCAGGCTGGTCATGTCCAGGTCGTCGTCTGCGGCGCCGAGATTGCGCTCCAGCGCGTGCGCGACGAACTCGCCGGGTGTCAGGAATTGCAGATTCGCCGCGACCCCGTGTGTGGCGGCCAGCGTGGACTGCAGCCAACGCCGCATCGCCACCTGCGGGATCAACACCACTTCAGGCGCCAGTAGCGGTTGCTCTGGCAGTGGCCGACGCAGCTCTTCGGCGAGCAGAGCGGCCAGGGTATCCAGCGCGTTGGAGGGATACAGCCGGAAATCGGGCGCGGACGTCACGTGCATGTTCCCGGCATTGTGCCGGATGCGTTGCGGCAACGCCGCGTGCGACCGCAGCGGTGGCGACAGATCCATCGCGGTCAGCTGGGCCGATCCCTGCTGCCGCATGTACAGGGCTGCCGCGCCGCGCCGAGTGTAGGCGATGCCACAATACTGCACGCGCCAGTCCGGTTAAGTTCAGCCGAGCGGATCAATCCTACGTTGTATTTTCGTTAAAGGTTGCGATGGCGTCTTCCGAACCCAATCTGGTGCAGTTGTCGGGCGTGCGGATCGACCGCGGTGGTCGGGCGATCCTGCGTGACGTATCGCTCACGGTGCCGCAGGGCAGCATCACTGCTGTGCTGGGCCCGTCGGGCAGCGGCAAGTCGACCCTGCTGGCGGCGCTGACCGGTGAATTGGTGCCGATGGCCGGGACGCTCCAGGTATTCGGTCGCCCCCTGCCGCGCGGCAGCCGCGCGCTGCGCGAAACGCGAAAAAGCATCGGCGTGCTGCTCCAGGGCAACGGCCTGCTGAGCGACCTCAGCGTGGCCGAGAACGTGGCGCTGCCGTTGCGCGCCCACACCCGCCTGCCCGAGCCGGTCCTGCAACGCCTAGTGGCGTTGAAGCTGCATGCGGTGGGCCTGCGTGCCGCCGCCGAGGCGTGGCCGCGCGAGTTGTCCGGGGGCATGGCGCGACGCGTGGCGTTGGCGCGGGCGCTGGCGCTGGACCCGCCGCTGATGATCTACGACGAACCACTGACCGGGCTGGACCCGATCGCCTCCGGTGTCATCATGAGCCTGATCCAGCGGCTCAATGCCACGCTCGGCCTGACCAGCATTATCGTCAGCCATCACGTCCACGAGACCCTGCCGATCTGCGACCAGGCGGTGGCCATCGCCAATGGCGGCGTGGTCTTCGCCGGCACGCCACAGGCGTTGCAGGCCAGCGCCGATCCGCTGTTGCAACAGTTCCTGCACGGTCGCCCCGATGGCCCGATCCCGTTCGATGCGCCGCAGCGTGCGCGGAGTGCCGCCTGATGGCCATGGCCGCCTCGATCCGCGCCCTGGGCCGTGCCGGGCTGTTCTTCCTGACCGTGCTGCGCGGCTCGCTGCCGAGCCGCGATCTGCTCGCCGAGTTGATTCGCGAAATCTACAAGGTCGGCGCGCGCTCGTTGCCGATCATCGCCGTCGGCGGTGCCTTCGTCGGCTTGGTGCTGACGCTGCAGGGTTACCGCACCCTGACCACCTATGGCGCCTCCGATGCCTTGTCCACCTTGCTCGGGCTGTCGCTCTACCGCGAACTGGCGCCGGTGCTCACCGCGCTGCTGTTCATCGGCCGTGCCGGCAGTTCGATTGCCGCGGAATTGGGGCTGATGCGCGCCACCGACCAGATCAAGGCGCTGGAGCTGATGGCGATCGACCCGGTGGCCAAGGCGGTGGCGCCGCGCTTCTGGGCGGCGGTGCTGACGGTACCGCTGTTGACGGGCATCTTCTGCTCGCTGGCGATCAGCGCCAGCTACTTCGAGGCGATCGGGGCGCTCGGGCTGGATCGCGGCACGTTCTGGTCGGCGCTGTCGAGCAGTGTGGATTTCTGGGCCGACTTCGGCGTGGCGATGCTCAAGTCGGCGGTATTCGGCGGCACGGCGGCGCTGGTGGCGGCCTACGTGGGGTTCCATGCGGAGCCGACCATCGAAGGCACTTCGGTGGCCACCACCCGTGCGGTGGTCAACGCCTCGCTGCTGGTGCTGATGTTCAATTTCGTCATGTCGGCGCTGCTGTTCCGTTAGGCGGCGCGGCAGTCCACCGGTCGCGGCACTGTCGTCGCGGTCAGATCGAATCAATGAGGTAGATACGTTATGGCTCTGCGTGGTCCCCGTCTCGAGTTCGCCGTCGGCGCCTTCCTGCTGCTGGGCCTGGCCTCGCTGCTGGTGCTGGCGATCGCCTCCACCAACCGGCAATGGGGGTTCGGCGGCGACCGCTATGCGCTGATCGCCCGCTTCTCCCAGATCGGCCAACTGCGCGCGCAGGCGCCAGTGAAGATCGGTGGTGTCATCATCGGTCAGGTTGCCAAGATCGATCTGGACCCGACCAAGTTCGACTCGGTGGTGACCCTGTCCATCGACGGCAAGTACAAGGATCTGCCTGCCGATACCTCCGCCGCCATTCTCACCAGCGGCCTGCTGGGCGAGAGCTACGTCGGCTTGCAACCCGGTGGCGACCCGGACACGCTCAAGCCTGGCCAGGAAATCGCCTTCACCCAGCCGGCGGTGGACCTGATTCAATTGGTGGGTAAATACATGTTCGGCGGTGGCAGTGGCGGAGACAAGACCGTGACGCCCGCTGCCGCATCCTCCGCTGCCGGCCCCGTCCCGCCCTCTAAGGAACCACACAAGCCATGACGATCAAACTGCTTCCCGTCGCTCTCGCCACCGCGCTTGCCCTGGCCGTGCCGACCGCCGTGCTGGCCCAGACAGCCGGTGCCACCGCCCCGAGCGCCTCGACCGCCAGCAAGGTCGTGCTCGAGAACAGCACTCGCATCCTGAGTACGCTGGAACAGCGCCGTGCCGAGTTCAAAAGCAACAGCAGCGCGCTGCGCCAGTTCATCGACAGCGAATTGAACAAGTCCTTCGATCGCGATTACGCCGCACGCCTGGTGTTGGGCGTGCATGGCCGCGGCGCCTCCGATGCCGACGTCAAGCTGTTCGCCGATGCGATGGCCGACAACCTGATGCAGCGCTACGGTAGCGCGCTGCTGACCTTCGAAGGCAAACCGCAGGTGCATGTCAAGTCCGAAGCGCCGCTGCCGGGGGGTCGTGGCGTCAAAGTCTCCACCGAACTGGTGCGCAGCAGCGGCGATCCGGTGCCGGTGGACTATCTGATGCGCAATACGGGCGGCACTTGGAAGATCTTCGATGTGATGGTGGAAGGTGTGTCCTACGTGCAAACCTTCCGCAACCAATTCGATACTCCGCTGAGTAACAAGTCGATCGCCGAAGTCGCAGCCGAACTGCGCAACGGCACGCTGCAGGCGGCCCCGGCGAGCAGCAGTGGCAAGTGAGCCGCAACTGCGGCGCGACGGCGATACGCTCGCGTTGAGCGGCGTGCTCGACCGCGCCGCGGCCACCACGCTGTGGCCGGCCGCGTTGCGCCAGCTCGCTGGCGTGCGTGCGCTGGATCTGCGCGCCGTGTCGCGGGTGGATAGCGCCGGCCTGGCGCTATTGGCCGAACTCGCCGCGTGCATCCGCACCCAAGGTCAGGCCGAGGTCGCCATCCACGGCGACCCTGCCGGCCTGACCGAACTAAGCGCGGCCTACCGGCTGGCTTCGACCCTGGATTTCCATTCACCACCGGCTGCAAGCTGACACATGAACGTGCTGCGTATCCTCACTTCTTTGATACTGACCCTGGTTGTTGCGCTCAGTGCCTACGCCAGCACTCCCAAGCCCCCGGCGACGCCACCGGTCGCCGCATCGCCGGACCCATCCACGCCCCCCATGGCCACGGATAGCAGCACTGCGGCGTCCACCATGCCAGCGGCGCCGGATAGCACGGCAGCAGCCCGTCCCGGGGCCGTTGCCAGCGGTGGTGTTTCGACGGGCACGCAGAGGAGTGCGCCCACGTCCGCCGAGGACGACTACGCTGCGTTGTATGCCAGCGATCCCAACAATCTGGGAGCCGACGCGACCCTGCCCGCTGGCGTATCCGTGCCGCAAAGCTACGATCCGTGGGAAAAGTTCAACCGCAAGGTGCATGCGTTCAACAACGTGGTGGACCACGCGCTGGCGCGGCCGCTGGCGCGGACATACGTGAATGTGGTGCCACGCCCGGCGCGCTTGGGCGTGACCAACTTCTTCAACAACCTTGGCTCGCCGCTGACCATGGTCAACCAGGTGCTACAAGGACATCCGCTACAAGCTGGGCAGACCCTGAGCCGGTTCGTCATCAACAGCACGTTGGGTATCGGCGGCGTTCTCGATCCGGCCACCGACGCCAAGTTGCCGCGCCGTACCGAGGATTTCGGCAAGACGCTTGGCGTCTGGGGCTGGCGCCGTTCGCGTTACGTGGAGTTGCCCTTTTTCGGCCCGCGCACGGTGCGCGACGTCCTCGGCCTGGCTGCTGACACGTCGCTGTCGCCATTGCAGCAGATCGAAGACGACCGCGTGCGGATCGGATTGCAGGGTCTGCAACTGGTTGACATCCGGGCGCAATTGCTGCCGTTCGACAGCATGCGCGATCAGGCTCCGGACGAGTATCAGCTCACCCGCGACGCCTGGTTGCAGCGCCGCAACTATCAGATCGAAAACAACCTGCGTCGTGGTCACCAGGGCGAGGACAAGGATCTGCCCAACTACCTGCGCGAGGAAGACGCGAATCCGACGGTGCCGGCGGATGCGATGCCGATGTTGCAATGGCGCGGCGGCACCCGCTGACTTCAGCGCAAGTGCGCCAGCATAAAACCCCAGGTTCGCCTGGGGTTTTATGCATGCAATAGAACGGTTTTCCCGCGCCGATGGGGTGCTTGCCAAATCGGCAGGGGTGCGATCCGTGGACCTGCTTGGGCGTCGTGTTCAATCCCGCTGCGTAGTGGTTGCAATCGTTCCGGATATTGCCGCACTCACCTTCCGACTACCCGACGCGCTCGTCTCCCCTGCCCTGATTCGAGGCAGCACGCGCCGTGCTATGACAATGCCGCGTCGATCGCCGCACCCAGGCGTGGAGCGTCGGCGGTTACATCGGGGGCGAAACGCGCGCAGACCTGACCATCACGCCCGACCAGGAATTTTTCAAAGTTCCACAGCACGCCCGGCGCCGGATTCGGTTCGATGCCGTAGCCGGCCAGTTTCTCGCGCATCGGACCTTCGCCTTCGGCTTGCGGTTGCGCCTGGATCAACGCGCGATACAACGGATGCGTGGCCTCGCCGGTGACGGTGATCTTGGCGAACATCGGAAAGGTGACGTCGTAGGTGAGCTGGCAGAACTGCTGGATCTGCGCTTCATCGCCCGGTTCCTGGCCCTTGAAGTCATTGGCCGGGAAGCCGAGGACTTCCAGGCCGGCGGCGCGCTTGTCGCGGTACAGCGCTTCCAGGCCGGCGTACTGCGGGGTCAACCCGCATTTGGAAGCGACGTTGACGATCAGCAGCACCTTGCCGCGATGCTCGGCGAGCGTGGTGGGTTGGCCATCGATGCGGATCAGCGGGATGTCGTAGAGCGAGAAAGACATGGGAACGCCTCGGGCGATAGGGAGCGCCAGCATAGTCGCTGCCAGTGGCGGGCGTGTCGGGTCGCTCCTACCGATCTGGCGGCAACCCTCGCATCCGATCCGGGCAAACTGCGGCGGTGGCTTAGAGTGGCCAACAAAACGTCGCCAGTCGCTGTCGGGCGGGTGCGGACACCGCGCAGGAACCGCAGTGTACAGAGGCGGTAAATCAGGATTCCCAGCGCTGCCCGCGCCCGTCCGGCGGCGATGCAGTTGTTTTGTTAGCGACTCTTACTCCGGCGCGTCGGGTGCGGCCTCCTCCGCATCGGTCTCGTCCAGCGGCAGGGACAGCTCCAGCAACGACGTGGCCTGCGCGTCGCTCAGCGTCTCCACACCGCGCAGGCGACGCTCGATGGTGCGGGTCTTGCGGCTGGCTTCGCCCAGGCTCTTGCCGACGGTGTTGATCTGCTTCTCGGCTTTTTCCAGGATGCCGGCGAACTTCCCGAACTCGCTCTTGACCGCCGCCAGCACTCCCCAGACTTCGCTGGAGCGCTTCTCGATGGCCAGTGTGCGAAAGCCCATCTGCAGGCTGTTGAGCAGTGCGGTCACCGTGGTCGGACCGGCGATGACGATGCGGTGCTCGCGCTGTAACGCATCGGCTAGCCCGGGCCGGCGCAGGGTTTCCGCATACAGGCCCTCGGTCGGCAGGAACATCACCGCGAAATCGGTGGTATGTGGCGGCGCGATGTACTTGTCGCCAATTGACTTGGCCTGCACCCGGATCGCGCGTTCCAGTTGCGCGCCCATCAGTTGCGCCTGTTCCGCGTCGCCGCGTTCTTGCGCATCGAGCAGCCGCTCATAGTCCTCGCGCGGAAACTTCGCGTCCATCGGTAACCACACCGGCGTGTCCTCGTGCCCACGGCCGGGCAGGCGCACGGCGAAGTCGACTGCTTCGTTGCGCTCGGGCCGGATCCGCACGTTGCGCGCGTATTGTTCCTGGGTCAGGGTTTGCTCGAGGATGTTGTCCAGTTGCACCTCGCCCCAGCCGCCACGGTCTTTGACGTTGCTCAGCACGCGCTTGAGGTCGCCGACGCCGGTGGCCAATTGCTGCATCTCGCCGAGCCCGCGCTGGACCTGCTCCAGCCGCTCGGAAACCAGCTTGAACGAGGCATCCAGGCGGGTGTTGAGGGTGGTCTGTAGTTTTTCGTCGACGGTGCCGCGCATCTGCTCCAGCTTGAGGGCGTTGTCTGCCTGCAGTTCCTTCAGCCGTTCCTCCAGGGTGCCGCGCATCTCGCCCAGGCGTTGCTCGTTGCGTTGGACCAGTTCACCTAGGCGCAGGCCCAGCGCGTCGGCAAAACGTTGCTGTGCATCCGCGCCCTCCTGGCGGCCCTTGCGCGCCTCATCGATCAGGGTCTCGCGCAGCGCGGTCAGGTGCGTGTCGATGCGGGCGATCAGCTCGGCTTGCTGCTGGCCGAATTGTTGCATCCGTGCATCCTGCTGTTGGCCGAATCCATCGAGCTGGCTGCGCATCTCCATCAGACGTTGGTTGAGCGATTCGGCCAGGCGCTGCTGCGCTTCGCCCGCCTCGACGCGGCCACGCCGCGCCTCTTCGGTCAGGGTTTCGCGCAGCAGGTCCAGGCGCTGGTCGGTGCGGGTGGAAAGCTCGGCCAGATGACGCGCGAAGCCCTCGCTGCGTGCGTCCTGCTGCCGCGCCAGGCTGTCGAGTTGCTCGCGCAGTTCGCTGCGACCATTGCGCTGTTCTTCGCGCAGGGTTGCTTCCAGTCCGGTATGCGTGCTCCGGCGCAACAACACAACCAACAGTAAGGCGATGGCGGCACACAGCAGGCCGGCGAGGATCAAGAAATGGGCATCGTTTTGCATGTCGGCAGTGTAGCCGGCCACATCGCAAAGACGGCGCTCTCCGCGTGCGTGGCGCTACGATGACGACACGAACGATAGGATGCGCCGGTGGCGCATGCGCAGTAAACGCTTTCGCTTTGCCTTGCTAGTTCATCGCTCAGTGTCCAGACGCTGAGAATTCCGGACCTGTATAGCGATATTCACAGCCGATAGGCCCGCTTCGGCAGCCGGTAGGCCAGGTCGATGCCGACTTCCACCGCTTCGTCCTCGTCGAGTCGGTGCTCGGCGACCAGTTTGGCCAGGAATGCGCAGTCGATGCGGCGAGCGACGTCGTGCCGGGCGGGGATCGACAAGAATGCGCGGGTGTCGTCGTTGAAGCCGACCGTGTTGTAGAAGCCAGCGCTGCTCAGGGTCTGCTCGCGGAAACGCCACATCCCCTCTGGCGCATCGTGAAACCACCATGCCGGTCCGAGCAGCAACGCCGGATAGTGCCCGGCCAAGGGCGCCAGTTCGCGCGCATAGGTACTCTCGTCCAGAGTGAACAGGATCAGGGTGAAGCCTGGTGTGTTGCCGAAGCGGTCCAGCAGCGGTTTGAGTGCGTGGACGTAGTCGGTGCGCAGAGGCAAGTCGGCGCCTTTGTCGCGGCCGTAGCGCGCGAACAGTGTGCGGTTGTGGTTGCGGAAGCAGCCTGGGTGCAATTGCATGACCAGGCCATCGTCCACGCTCATGGCCGCCATCTCGGTCAGCATATGTGCGCGGAACAGTTCCGCATCGGCAGCACTGGCGGTGCCACCGACCACGCGTGCGAACAGGCGTGCCGCCTCGACAGCCGGCAGATTGGCTGTGGCGGCGCTGGGATGACCGTGATCGGTAGACGTCGCGCCCATCTGCGCGAAGAACGCGCGGCGTTGGCGGTGCGCGCGCAGATAGCCGTCCCAGGTGTAGACGTCCTCGCCGGTCAATTCGCCGAAGCGCCGCAGCGCCGCAGGGAACTGTTCGTGCTCCGGGTCGATCACCGGGTCGGGCCGGTAGGTGGTGATGACCCGCCCGCCCCAGCCGCTGGCGCGAATCGTGGCGTGATGGTGTAGCGGATCCAACGGCGATTCGGTGGTGGCGATCACTTCGATACCGAAGCGTTCGAACAACGCGCGCGGCTGAAATGCAGGGGTCTGCAGTGCTTCGCCGATACAGTCGTAGTACAGATCTGCACTGTCCGCGTCCAGCCGCACACGCAAACCGAAGACCGCGTGGAAGACATGGTTCAGCCACAGCGCCGAGGGCGTGCCGCGCAGCAGGTGAAAGTGTTCGGCGAACATCCGCCAGGCGCTGCGCGGGTTCACTGCGGCGCGGCTGCCATCGGCGCGCGGGATGCCCAGCGTGTCCAGATCCACGCCTTGGCTGTAGAGCATGCGGAACACGTAGTGATCCGGGATCAACAGCAGTTCGGTGGCGTTGGCGAATGGCGCATCCTCGGCAAACCAGGCCGGATCGGTGTGCCCATGCGGGCTGATGATCGGCAGAGCCGCGATCTGAGCATACAGGCGACGTGCGATCGCCTGGATGGTCGGATCCGCGGGAAACAAGCGGTTAGGATGCAGAAAGAGCGTGGTGGAGGGCATGGCTGAGACCGTGCGTAGCAGTTGGCAGGGCAGTCTGCCGGTTATGGTGTAATCGCCACGAAATCGCGCAACCATTTTAATGCCGGACGTTCGCTGCCGTCTTTATTGACCAAGTAGGCGCCCTCCTGGTCGCGCCACAGGCCAGGGCGGAAGCCCCAAAGCGTCACGCCCTTTACGTATTGATTTTCCCAGAACAGTGGAAAGAATTTCTTGTAGCCATCCAACTGCTGGGCATCGGTCGGGCCGTCGATGTCGAACTCGGTGATGTAGATCGGTAAGCCTGTGGTGGAGCCCAACGTGTTGAGGTTGAAGAAATGTGTCCACCAGGACGCCGATGAGGTTTCGAAGGCATGCTCCTGCAAGCCGATCGCGTCGATCAGATTTTCACGCTGCAACAATTGGATGGTTCTCAAATACTGTTTCGTGGCGTCGTCGCTGGCGGTGATGCCGTAGTCGTTGATCATTAGCTTGGTATTCGGGAAATACTGCCGGGCCAGGCGGAATAAATTAATGACCCAATCCACCCCAGTGACGCCGGGACCTCCCAGTGCTTGCATGTAGTTGCCGCTGTCGCTGTAGCGATTGTCCGGTTGATTGTGATTGGGCAACGTTTCGTTGGCGACTTCCAACATGGCGATATTGGGGTAACGCTCGGCCACTGCGGCGAACCAATGTCTGATGGCGGCGAGCTGCTCGGCCGGTGGCAGTGTCCGCATCCACTCCGGTTGCTGGCTACCCCATGCCATGACATGGTCAAACATTATTATGTTGTTGTCTTGGGCAAAATTGTAAGCTTTATCGAACTCACTCCAGTCCATTTGTCCGCGCACCGCTTCCACGCTGGCCCACTTGCCGCCGTTTTCTGACGTGAGCTTGTTCCAGTACTTGCCGAAATCCAGCATCTGCGGCGCGCTATAGGCGCAGCCCAGGAAACGTTTTTTGCCGGCGGCTAGCGGTGCGGCATCGACGCTGGCGGTGGAAGAGATCAGCAATAATGCAAATAAAAGCGATGCGATGGTTTTCATGACGTTTCCCCATGTGCAATTGAGTAATGCAGGCATACGAGCATACGCATGGTGTTTGTCATGAACCAGCCAAATCAACCAAGCCATGGTTGTGACGTGCTAAGCATTTCCTTGCATCTGTGCCGGCTGCAATCTCGGTGTCAGTAAATGCACCATGCCGAGCGCTAGCACGTAGGCTGAACCGGCCAGCAGGAATACCGGTAGATAGCTTCCGGTGGACTGCAGCAAAAATCCAATGAAGTTGGCGATCAACATGCCGCCGACCGCGCCGGCAAAACCGCCGATGCCGACCAGACTAGCCACCGCGTGGCGCGGGAACATGTCCGATGTCAACGTGAATAAGTTCGCCGACCAGCCTTGGTGTGCGGCTGTCGCCAGGCCGATCAGCGCCACCGCCAGCCATAGGTGATCGGCGCGTGCGGCGAGCACGATTGGCATCACGGCCAGGGCACAGACCAGCATCGCGACCTTGCGCGCGCGGTTGACGCTCCAGCCACGCGCGAGCAAACGCCCGGCCAGCCAGCCGCCGGCGATGCTGCCGACGTCGGCGAGCAGGAAAATCACGATCAATGGTGCACCCAGTTGCAGCAATCCCAGCCCGTATTTATCGTGCAGGAACTTAGGCAGCCAGAACAGAAAGAACCACCAGACCGGATCGGTCAGGAACTTTCCCACCACGAACGCCCACGCCTGGCGGTGGCGCAGCAACTGCGTCCAGGACAGTGGCCGGATCGATTCCGAGGGATCGCTGCGGATATGCGTCAGTTCCGCAGCGCTCAGATGCGGATGGTGTTCCGGTGGGCGGTAGCTCAACCACCACACGGTCAGCCAGATCGCGCCGAGCACGCCAGTGAATATAAAGGCCCACTGCCAGCCCCAGGCGTTGGCGATGAACGGTACAGACAACGGCGCGACGATGGCGCCGATGTTGGACCCGGAATTGAAAATGCCAGTCGCCAACGCCCGCTCGCGACGCGGAAACCATTCGGCGACAGTTTTGATTGCGGCGGGAAAATTGCCCGATTCGCCCAGGCCAAGGAAGAAGCGTGCTACCGCGAAACCGATCACCCCGCTGGTCAGTGCATGGCCCATCGATGCCAGACTCCACACTCCGATCGCCAGTGCGTAACCGACCCGGGTGCCGAAGCGGTCGATGACCGCACCGCTGCACAACAAGCCCAGCGCATACGCGGCCTGAAATGCGGTGACGATATAACCGTATTCGATTTCGTTCCAGCCGATGTGCTCTTGTAGAAACGGTGCCAGCACCCCCAGCACCTGGCGATCGACATAGTTGATGGTGGTGGCGGCCAGCAGCAGTGCGCAGATGCGCCATCGCAGGCGGCCCAGGGATGCGATAGCTGTCGTGTTCTGCGTGCGGGTAGGCAACATCATGCGAGCAATTTCCTGCCCACGCCGGCTTTGCCGCGTTGCACTCGGTAGTGGAACACGACAGCGGGCGTATCGAATGCATGGAGAAAGCACATTACGCAGCCAGGAGGCTTCCCGGTTTGGTGCATGCCTTCGGCTCCTTCAGTGCATGACGTATGCAACCCTGATAGCGCTATCAATAGCATGTCAGCTGCCCGGCTTCCATCGTGCATAGCAACATGCTGCAAATACACGATGCCACGGCGCAAAGCAGTCGCATGCGCAGAGCGTGTGCCTTTACATGCATTACTGCACATGCATGCGTTAGCGACAGGCAGGCTATGGTGCCATGCAGCGTGACAGTGTGGTTGATAGCGCTACCATCCGCGACCATGGCCAGTGGATGGGGTGAGCGTTCGCTGCAGTTTTTCCGTCATTCAAGTTATTCGTCGGCCAGTGATTCGTTGGCCAGCCATTGTCCCGCAAAGTGCGGGATGCGGGATATCTGCTTCGTGAGAGGATTACGGTGAACAACGGTTATGCGCGTACCACGTTGGCATATGCACTGGCTCTGGTGTTATCCGGGATGAGCGCAGAAACGGTTCGAGCGCAAGCTGCGCCTCCAGCGGATGCGCAAGCTGCGCTTGCCGCCAGCGGCGAGAAGGTGAAGCAGTTGGATGCCGTGAACGTTTCCGGTTACCGCCACAGTATTCAATTCTCGACCGATGCCAAACGCGATGCGGTGACATTCAGCGATACCGTCTTCGCCGAAGATATCGGTAAGTTTCCGGACATGAACATCGCCGAATCGCTCAATCGCATTCCCGGCGTGCAGCTGGCGCGCGACGTGAATGGCGAAGGACTGAATATCGCCATTCGCGGCCTGGGCAGCAGCTTCACCAAGACCACCTTGAATGGCGCCAACATCGCCACCGCCTCGATTGGCCTCAATGCGCAGAATCAGAACCGCGAGGTGGACCTCAACCTGTTCCCGACCGAGTTCTTCACCCAGCTGACGGTGAACAAGACGCCGACCGCGAGCATGCTCGAAGGTGGTGTGTCCGGCGTGGTCGACATGCGTAGTGCGCGTCCGTTCGATCACCCGGGGACGCATGTGACCTACCAATTGCAGGGCGACTGGAACAGCACCAGCAAAAAGACCACCCCGCGTGGGGCATTGATGGGCAGTTGGACCAATCAAGCCGGTACCTTCGGTGCGCTGTTCGGTGTGTCCTCGGTGCGCAGCAAGATCGGAGTGGATGGGTTCGAGAGCATCGGCTGGACTAATCCCGGTCTGACCTACGCACAGTGCGGTCTGACCCCGCCGGCCGGTGTCCCGTCGACCAACCAGCCGGTGGCATGCAATGCCAACGGCGGCGGTAACTGGCGGATTCCCGATACTGTGCCGGTCACCGCCGGTGCCGGCCTGACTCCAGGCCAGAGCATCGACGCGGCATGGTTGCTGGCGCATAACCCCGGACTGAGCACCGCGCAGATCACCGAAGCGCTGATTCCGCGCCTGGGCCGGCGCGTGCAGATGCAGGGCGATCGCGATCGCGACGCCTCGGTGCTGTCGTTGGAATGGCGACCCAGCGACAGTGCCCATTTCTACCTGGATAGCCTGTTTTCCAAGGCCAAACGCACCACCGACCGGACCAGCATGAACCTGATCGGGCGCAACGGAAACATGATTCCGTTGAACATGCAGCTCGATGCCAACAACGTGGTCACCGCGGCGACGTTCGCCAATGCGCAGTATTTTCTCGAAGCACGTCCGTATCGCGAGCAGGTCAAGTTCTGGAGCGTGAATCCGGGCGCCGAATTGTTGTTCGGCCAGGCACAGGACATCAAGCTCAACGTACAAGCCAACGCTACGCGTAGCTGGATGTTCCGCGAATCGCCGAGCGTGTTGGTAACATCGCCATTCACCACCGTGGATTATCGCAACGCCGGCGGGGACATTCCGTCGATTTCCAGTCCGCTGGATCTGGACAATCCCAACCTGGGTTGGAGCTGGACCGGCGGCCGGCTCAACATCGCCAACGAAAAGCGCGACACCGAAACTCGTGGCGCGCACGCCGATCTGCAATTCGGCGAAGACCGTCGCAATATCAAGGTCGGTGTCGCCTATGATCAGGCCGAGCGGCGCATCCGCGGCTTCGACAACAGTGCTGCGTGGGAAACCTTGGTCTGCCGCGGTGGTGGTAATACCTGCACCGGGGGCCCTGGTTCGTTGATTCCGCAGGCGGCGTTGGCCTCGTATTTGAAGCCTGGTCCTGGCGGTTTCATTACCGTGGACTTCAACCGCTTCCTGCGCGATAGCGGTTACTACGCCCTACGCGATGCGGCGCCGGAGACCAATGCGGCCAATACCGGCGCTGCGACCGGCGGCATTCTGGAGAAAAACTGGGGTTTCTACGTCGAAACCAATGCCGAAACCGATGTATGGAACCGCACGCTGCGTTTCAACGCCGGCGTGCGCTATGTGACCACCGACCAAACTATCAGCGGTCCGGTCACGGTCGGTGGCGTGCGCCGCTACCAAGTGCTGAATTCGAATTACAGCGAATTGCTGCCTTCGTTCAACCTGGCCTGGGACATCGCCAAGGATGTGGTGGTGCGGCTGTCCGCTTCGCGCACCCTGACCCGGCCCGATCCCAGCGCGATGTTGCCCAACACCAACTTCAGCGACCCATCGGCGCAGACCGCGACCCAGGGCAATTCCAAGCTCGCGCCGTATCGATCCACCAACCTGGACATCGGCGGCGAGTGGTACACCGGCGGCGAAGGATTCGTTGGCTTGACTCTGTTTGGCAAGCGGATCGATGGCTTCACCGTCAACGGCGTGCGCCGCATTCCCTTCCTCGACCTGGGCGTCGACTACGCGACGTTGAGCGCAACCCAGCAGGCTGCGCTTCAACAGCGCGGCGGCCCCAACGTGGCCACGGTGGACGTGCAGACCCAGGTCAACGCCGATGGTGTGCTCGACATCCGTGGCCTGGAAGCGATCTGGGTGCAACCGCTGGACCGCTTGCTGGACGGCCTCGGTTTCAGCCTTAATTACACCCACGTCGCGCAGCAGTCCAATGGCGGTGGCGTGCCGGCAGTCGCTGTGGGTGTGGCGCCGAACCTGTGGAACGGCACCGTGTACTGGGAGAAAAACAACACATCGGTGCGCTTGTCCTATGCCTGGAATGACGACATGATCATCTCCGGCGCCAATCAGAACGGCATTCCCGACGCGCGGCTGATGGCCGATGCGCGCGGGCAACTGGATCTGTCGGCCAGCTATACGTTGGCGCATTTGCCCTCGGCGCCACAGATCACCCTCAACATCACCAACCTCACCAACGCACCGTTGCGCACCACCTTCGAATATCCCAACGCCACCTACGATCTATACAAGCCTGGGCGGACCATCATGCTGGGCATTCGCGGTACGTTCTGAGCCGCACGGCGACGTGCGATCTTGCACTGCACTGGCGGCCTTGCCGCGCGATACTCCCTTCTTCCTTACGATCGTCGCCCATGACCTCTACGCATTCCCTCTCGCTCGGCGAAAAGATCGGCTACAGCCTGGGCGACCTCGCCGCGAATCTGATTTTCCAGACCCTGGTCAGTTTCTTGGCGTTCTTCTATACCGACGTCTACCGGATCCCGGCTGGCGTTGCCGCCACGTTGATCTTTGTGGTCGGCCTGCTTGGCGCGTTCGTGTTCACGCCTTTGGTGGGCGTGCTGGCCGATCGCACGCGCTCGCGCTGGGGCAAGTTCCGGCCCTGGATCCTGTGGACGGCGCTGCCCTTCGGCGGGTTCTCGCTCCTGGCCTTCAGCACCCCGATGCTGAGCGAGCAGGGCAAGATCGTCTACGCGTTTGCGACCTACGCCTTGCTGATGCTGATTTATGTCGCCAATAACCTGCCTTACTCGGCGCTCAGCGGGGTGCTCACCGGCAGCATGGAGCAACGCAACAGTCTCTCGGCCTATCGCTTCTTTGCGGTGACGCTGGCGCAGTTCGTGATCCAAGTGCTATTGCTGCCGTTGGTGCTGATGCTCGGCGATGGCGATAAGGCGCGCGGTTTCCAGACCGCCATGGGTCTGTTTGCCGGCGTCGGTACGCTGTGTTTTTTGATCGCTTTCGCCACTACCCGCGAGCGCGTGTTGCCGATCGCCGCACAACCATCGAGTGTGCGTCAGGACCTGGGCGACCTGGTTCGCAATACGCCGTGGCTGGTGATGCTGGCGGTGACCATCTTGGTATTCGTCAACCTGGCGTTGAAGGGCGGCATGTATGTGTACTACTTCAAGAATTATCTGGATGCGCAGGCACTGACCGGGTTTCTCGATCGCAGCGGCTTCAATACGTTGATCGCGATACTCAACCGGCTACTGGCCAGTACCGGATTGGGCGTGCTGCATTGGCCGCAGGATGCGCCGACCTCCGCTTTCAGTATGTTCAGTGCGGGTGGCATTCTGGCGATGATCATCGGCATTACCTTCTCCAAACGCCTGGCCGACCGCTACGGCAAGCGCAATGCGTTCGGTGCCGCGCTACTGGCGTCCACCTTGTTTCTGCTAGCATTTTCGATGTATCCACCGCAGGCCATCGGTCTGGTGTTCGGCTCCTACGTGCTGCACGGGTTCTTCTACGGCATGACCATTCCATTGCTGTGGGCGATGATTGCCGATGTCGCCGATTACTCCGAATGGAAGAACCATCGCCGCGCCACCGCCATCGTGTTCTCGGCGATGCTATGCGGGCTCAAGGTCGGCTTGAGCATTGGTGGGGCGCTGGTCGCCGGCCTGCTCGCCTTCTATGGCTACGACGCGGCTGCGCCGCAGCAGAGCGCAGCGGTGAGCAATGGGATTCGTTTGACCATCAGCGTGTACAGCGCGATTCCGTTCTTGCTCGGTGTGCTGCTGTTGCGCTGTTACGCGATCGATAAGTCACTGGAATCTCGTATCGAGCGCGAGCTGGACGCGCGCCGCCTGCAAATCGCCTCCACCCACTGACGTTTCCTTCCCGCTCACAGGTCCGCCATGTCCGTCGATTCCCCCGCAGATCTGCAGGCGCTGGCCTGCAAGGCTATCTCGCCGCCGCTGGTGACCCACATGTACACCGCCGATCCGTCGGCGCATGTCTTCGAGGAAGCCCTGTACATCTACACCTCGCACGACATCGAGACCGGCGTGGCGTTCAACGACAACGGCGATCATTTCGGCATGCAGGACTACCATGTGTTCCGCATGCAGACACCGGATGGTCCCGCCGTCGATTGTGGTTTAGCGCTGCATTTGCAGGATATTCCCTGGGCCGAGCGTCAATTATGGGCGCCGGATGCGGCCTGCCGCGACGGTCGCTATTACCTGTATTTTCCGGCCAAGCGTGCCGATGGCCTGTTTCAGATCGGCGTCGCGGTCGGCGAACGTCCGCACGGCCCGTTCGTCGCGCAGCCGCAGCCGATCGACGGCGCTTACTCGATCGATCCGGCGGTGTTCGCCGACCGCGACGGCAGCCACTATCTGTATTTCGGTGGACTGTGGGGCGGGCAACTGGAACGCTACCGCGACAACGTCTACGCGGCCGACAACGGCGAGCCCGCCGACTATGCGCCGGCGTTGGGGCCACGGGTGGCGCGATTGTGCACGGACATGCTGAGTCTGGCCGAAGCCCCGCGCGAGATCGCCATTGTCGATGCCGATGGCCACCCGTTGCTTGCCGGCGACCACGCACGCCGCTATTTCGAAGCGCCATGGCTGCACGTCCATGCTGGCCGTTACTATCTGTCGTACTCGACTGGCGATACCCATCTGCTGTGCTATGCGATCGGCGATTCGCCCTATGGCCCGTTCACCTACCAGGGGCCGTTGCTGAGCCCGGTGGTGGGATGGACCACGCATCATTCGATCTGCGCGTTCCAGGACCGCTGGTATCTGTTCTACCACGATGCCCTGCTTTCGGGCGGGGTCACCCATCTACGCTCGATCAAGGTCACCGAACTGCATCACGATGCGCAGGGTCACATCGTGCAGGTGCATCCATACGGCGATTGAGCATACGCGTGGCATTTACTGCTGCCCGAAGCAGGCACAACGCTGCCGCGCCCCGTGACGGCGGCCCTACCGTCTGTGTATGCTCAAGCACGTGGACACTCTGACGCCCGCCGAAATTTCCCTGCGCATCGACGCCCTGCGTCGCGAACACCGTGCGCTCGACGAACAATTGCAGCGTATCCCGGCTAATTTCGAAGACGAGTTGGAAGCCAAGCGGCTGAAGAAGCGCAAGCTGCAGTTGAAAGATTGCATCCTGCACCTGGAGCAGCTGTTGATCCCCGACGAGCCGGCCTGAGCGCGACCACGGTTTTCGTGGTGCCTTTGATGTTGCCAGTGCGCGCGGTTTCATTCAAAAACCAGTGCTTCTTCAGCTTTAGTCGTCCCTCGGCTGATCCGCCCGATGGTATGTCGCAGTTCGTGGCCGAGGATGAATGTCGCTTCCTTGGCCCGCACCGCGATGACCTGTCGGCGCCGTGGTATCGGGCGCGTCGCCACGCGCCCAGATATTGCCGCATCGCTGTGAGCGACGGACTTACTCTTGTGCCAGGAGTGTCCCCCCAGCCTTAGATCGCTTCGGGACTGATCCGCTCGATGGTGTGGCGTAGTTCGCGGCCGAGGATGAATTTGGCGTCCTTGGCCCAGACATCCAAATGCTCATCGAACAGCAATTTGCCGTTGTCGTCCGGCCACACCAGTTTCAGTTCGCGCAGTTTCTGGATGAAGCCGCGGAACAGGGCCTTGTCGAAGAACTCGGGCGCGGCTGGCGCGTACAGCAGGCTCAGGCGCTGTGCGGCCTGCTGGCACAGGCTTTCCAGCTCGCCGGCACCGAGCTTGCCGGGGCCGTTCTTCACCAGCACCGAGATGGCGATGTAGTAGCGCTCGAATGCTTGTTGCAACGAATGGCCGATCGCGCGCAGGCGGAAGACTTCGTCGGTCTGCCCGGTATTGCGCGCCAGCACGACGCTGCCTTCGTCCTCGTCGATCTGCTGCAGCAAGCCCTCGCGCACGAAGACTTCGATCGTGCGCTCGATGCGCTCGGCGAACTGGTCTTCGCTCCATGGCAGGAACAGTTCGCTCTGCAGGAATGGATACACGGTACGGCCTAGCCGCAGCAGGCCGGCACGGCTCATGCGGCGGTTGTTCTGGAAGCAGCACGCCACCCACGAGGAGGCGGTGAACAGATGCAGCACATTGTTGCGGAAGTAACTCAGCAACACCGCGTTATCGCCGTTGACGCTGAGTACGTCGCCCAGCGGATGCGGGATACGCGTGAGGACGTTGATGTCCTCGGCATGGGCGATGATCCGCTCGGGCGAATGCGGGGTCACGGTGACCCGGTCCGAATATGGCAATTCGGCCAGTAGTTTTTTGCACAGTTCGATCTGCGCGATCAGGTCGGCTTCGCCCATCGCATGCTTGGGCGTGGACAGCAGCGCCAGCGCCAGCAGGTTGATCGGATTGACGTCGGCGGCGGCGTTGATGTGGACTTGGATCTGCTGTGCCAACGCATCGACGGTGCCGCTCAACCAGGCCGGTTTCTCGTCCTCGCTCAGTGGCTGGCCGTCCCATTCCGGTGCGCGCTGCGCCAGCATTTGGCTCAACGCGATCGGTTCGCCGAAGTTCACCACGACCTGGCCGAAGTTCTGCTTGAGCACTTTGGGGATGCCCCACAACAGGGCCCAGATCGATTCTTTTTCCTTCTGCCGGCCGCTGAGTTCGTCCAGATAGCTGTTGCCCTCCATCAGCTTTTCGTAGCCGATGTAGACGGGCTGGAACAGCACCGGCTTGCGCGGCTGGCGCAAGAACGCGCGCAACGTCATCGCGATCATGCCGCCTTTGGGTTGCAGCAGTCGGCCGGTGCGCGAGCGTCCGCCTTCGACAAAGTACTCGATCGAATAGCCGCCGGCCACCAGTTGCGCCACGTATTCGCTGAGTACCGCCGAATACAGCGCGTTGCCCTTGATCGAGCGGCGGATGAAGAACGCGCCGCACTTGCGCAGCAGCGTACCGACCACCGGCAAGTCGAGATTGATACCGGCCACGATATGCGGTGGCACGATGCCGCGTTCGTACAGCACATAGGACAGCAACAGGTAGTCCATGTGGCTGCGATGGCTGGGGACGTAGATCACCTCGTGCCCTGGCGCGGCATCCTTGAGCTTGTCCAGGTGGTGCACCAGCACGCCGGCATAGATCCGGTTCCATACGTGGGTGAGCAGGACACCGGCCGAGCGCACCACTGGGCTGGAGTAATCGGCCGCGATCTCCCAGGCGTAGGAGTGAGCCTTGCGCCAGGCGTCCAAGATCTTGCTGTTGTCGCGCTTGGCCTGCACCGCGATGGCCTCGCGCACCGGATCGACGGCCAGGACCTGATCCACCAGCAGGCGTCGGGTCGACAGATCCGGGCCGATCACCGTTTCGCGGATGCGGCGAAAATGGGTACGCAGCACCCGTTGCAGCTTGCGCACGGTGCGTTCGGGCGGCAGGCCCTCTTGCAGCGTTTGCCGTATCGATACCGGTGTGGCGAAGCGCACGATGGTGCTGCGACCGTTGAGCAGCACGCCGAGCAGGCGGCGGAAACTGCCCACCAGCGCCCAGTTCTCGGAGAACAGCACCGCGAACCAACCGCTCTGTTTATCCGGGGCGCGGCCGACGAAGATCGACACGGGCACCAGATGGATGTCCAGCTCTGCGCGCACGCGATGCGCGTGCAGTAGCTTAGCCAGCGAATCGGAGTGGGTCTTGGCGCCGCGCTGCTCCGGGATCAAGGCGTGGTTGCTGCTGCGCCTGGACAGCGCCAGGTAGGCCCGTTTGCGGCCCAGCGGGTCGCCCGGCAGCGGTACCAGCGGCGAGGGCAAACCGGATTCCCGACAGGCCTTGTCCAGGATCAGCGCGTTGGACAGGCCGTAGTCCTCCAGCACGTAAACCACGGGGCGGCCGTCGTCGTATTGGCCGGGTTCGTCCGGCTCGATCTTCAGGCCCAGCCAGGGATCGGCCAGACGGCCGAGCAGGCGTGCCCACAGCGGCCGTTTGGCTTGTCGCGCGCCTGCGTGTGCCATGGACGGGGTCGCCGTAGTGGGTGCCGAAGCCGGGCGCTCGCCGGCATTGGACGTCTGGGCGGTGGTAGGCGTATGCCCTGGGGGGAACGCGCCGCCTGCGGCGGCGGTGTCCTCGGGAAAGGGGAGAGGATTGTGTTCTGGCATCGGCGCCATTATCGCTTAGCTGGTGTCGCGTGATGAGGGGCTGCGGCTGTGGCGGCTTGGGGGCCTGCCGTGGCGGCCAGCAGCGTCTGCACCTGATCCAGGATGTTGCGCAGGTACCAGTGCCCTTCACGGTTCACCAGCACGGCGCTGGTGTCGATCTGTTCGCCGTCCAGCGGATACTGGATCCGCACTACGGCCAGGTCGCCCTGCTGACTGACCAGGCCGGTGCGCAGCGCGCCGGCAGTGGCGCCCAGGTCCAGCCCGTAGTCGGCCAGTACCGCTTTGAGGTCGGCCAGGAATGGCCCAAGCCGGCCCAGGCTCTCGTCCATGCCCAGGGTGTGCAGATCGGCATCGCTGCGTATTCCGGTGCGCCGCGCCGCCGCGCACAATCGGGCGATTGCTGCATGCGCGCGGTTGCGCTCGGACAGCGGTGCCCGTGCGGCCCAGGCGCTAAGCGCCTGTACCAACTGGACGTAATGATCGCGCTGCTCGGGGGTGTAGTCATTTTCGTTGCGCAGATATTGCACGCCGAACAGGCCCAGCGAATGCGCCGCCTGTTTCAGGCTCTCCGCCTGGCCACCGAATTGGGTGTCGAAGGCGTGTTGCAACTGGCGCTCGGCGTCCGGTGCGGCCAGCGTGGCGAGCACTTCGGGTAGGCGTTTGGCCAGTGGCAACTCGGTCAGCGGCCATCGGCTTCGGTCCTTGCTCCAGGCCTGTTGCAGGCCTCGGTACTGGGCCGGGGGCACGGCGGTGCGGGCATAGCCGACGAGGTCGTTGCGCTGCAACGCATGCGCCAAGGCGCGCACCGCGGTGGGTGGTTCGGCACGGGCGCCCGGTAGTTCGGTAGGCGTGGGTTTGCACCCAGAGACGGACAGGGCAAGCGCCGCCAGCAGCAGCGATGACAAGGCGCGCGAGGAGAAGCCCCGGGTCGGGTAGGACGACATTAGCGACGGGCTCGTTCCCCAAAACGTCCTGCATCTTGCTGGGCGCGGACGATTCCGGCAAGCGGTCCGTCTGTGTCGCTTGTCGCGGTTTCGATCCAGGATATTCCATATCGCGGTTGCCATGGTAGGGCGATAGTGATGACGGCGCATCGATGGACACGTGGTCAATTTCACCGTGTTGCAATGCATCATGTAACCGCTTGCAGTTGCTGTTACCGTCCGCCCACCTCGATTGAGGCGCGGGTTGGCCGGGGAGGCCTGATGCGCTATTGGTCTGACATCGTCCGGGTGTTCGGTGACGTTGGCGCTTGCCGCTGGCTCTGCTGGCGGTTCGTTGTTCTGTGCCGATGTGCCAAGCCCTGGCATGTCCAGGTGCAAGCGGTCGCGGTGCCGATCGACCGCGTGACGCCCATGGTCTGCCGCCTGCGTGTACGGCCCACGCAGGGAATCGCAGATGCGTGCTGGATCGCGTATGCCGCAGCTGGTCCCTCGTTGCGCAAACCATCCGGTTTCCTGGGGACACGCTGGTGAGGCCTCGTTTCGTATCCGCTCCGGAACAGCGCGCCAACATCACCATCAAGGATGTGGCACGCCTGGCCAATGTCTCGGTGGCGACGGTCTCGCGCACCATGAATGGCCATCAGCATGTGGCCGAGCCGGTGCGCGCGCGCGTGCTGGAGGCCGCGCGCAGCCTGCACTACGTACCGCATCATGCCGCGCGCAGTCTCAGCAGCCGCCGTACTCACACCATCGGCGTGGTGCTGCCGGACCTGCACGGCGAGTTCTTCTCCGAGGTGATCCGCGGCATCGATATGGTGGCGCACACGCGTGGCCTGCATCTGTTGGTGTCCAGCTACCGTGGCGCGCAGGAAGAACAGCGGCGCGCGGTGCAGCGCATGCCTGGGCGCGTGGACGGGCTGTTGATCATGGCACCGTACCTAGCCGGTGTTGCCGGGGACCCTGACGAGATACCGCTCGGCGGGTTACCGGCGGTGTTGATGAACTCCGCCGAGCGGCTGGGCGATGCGCCAGCGCTCAACATCGACAACTATGGCGGTGCGCGAGTGATGACGCGCCACCTGTTGGGCCTTGGTCACCGCCGCATCGCCTTCATCGCCGGGCCGCAGGACAACTTCGATGCGAGCGAGCGCCTGCGTGGTTACCGCGACGAATTGCAGGCCCATTGCCCGCAGGTATCGGCGCAGGTGGTGCAGGGCGCGTTCGATGAGGCGTCCGGTTATCGGGCCGGGGAGGCGCTATTGCAGGGCCAGCGTCCGGATGTGGTGTTTGCGGCCAACGACATGATGGCGCTGGGTTGCCTGTTTGCCTTCACCCATGCCGGCGTGCGCGTGCCCGAGGACATTGCGCTGGCCGGTTTCGACGACCTGCCGATGGCGCGTTACGTGCATCCGGCATTGACCACCATGCGCGTGGACATCGTCGGTTTCGGCGCACGCGCGATGCAATTGCTGCTCGCCGCGCTGGAGCCGCATGGCATGCCCGCTCCAACTCCAGCGGACGCAGCGATTGTCCCGCAACTCATCGTGCGTGCGTCCTGTGCGCGGGGAGGAGTCGCGATGGATTGACATGAACGTCACGCGGTATCGATCACGTTCTTGCCTGAATACTAAAAGAACCACGTCGCACGATTCCGTTGACCGCCCTTGGAGGGGCTTTTGTCATGAGCAAAATGCGTTCTACTTCTACCCTGCCCGCACGCAGCATGCTGTGCTGCGCGCTGGCGACCTGTCTGTTCGTCGCGTTGCCGGCGTTGGCGCAATCCAGCAACGCGACACTGCGCGGTCAAGTCGCGGCGGCTCAGGCTGGCAGCGAAGTCACCGTCACCAACATCGCCACCGGCGCGGTGCGCCGCGCGCCGGTCGCCGCCAACGGCAACTACACCGTGGTCGGCCTGCCGCCGGGGACCTATAAGGTCGAGGCCAACGGCATCAGTCGCATGGTGACCTTGCAGGTGGCGTCCTCCTCCACCGTGGACCTGGACGCCGGCACCCAGCCGGCTGGCGCTGGCAACGCCAAAACGCTGGACACCATCAACGTCAGCGCGCCGATGCTCAAGGACGTCAAGACCTCGGAAGTGGGCAACGTGGTGTCGCTGCACCAGATCGAGCAATTGCCGCAGGCCACGCGCAACTTCCTCGAGTTCGCCGACACCGTGCCGGGCATGGTGTTCCAAGTGGATGGCAACGGTAATACCAAGCTGCGCGGCGGTGCTTCCAATGCCAGCGCGGGCAACTTGTACATCGACGGTGTTGGCCAGAAGAGCTATGTCAAGGGTGGCGGTATCGCCGGCCAGAGCGATACCCAAGGCAACCCGTTCCCGCAGTTGGCCATTGGCGAGTACAAGGTCATCACCTCCAACTACAAGGCCGAGTACGGCCAGATCAGCGGCGCGGCAATCACCGCGGCGACCAAGTCCGGCACCAACGAGTTCCATGGCGAGACGTTCTACCGTTATACCGATCAGGATCTGCGCGACAAGCGTCCCGACGAGGAAGCAAACGGCAAGATCGATTCGCAGACCAAGGAGTATGGTTTCGCGCTGGGCGGTCCGATCATTCAGGATCGCATGCACTTCTTCGTGGCCTACGAAGGCAAGGAAAACGTGGTGCCCAAGAGCGTGCAGGCCGATGCCAACGCACAGCCGTATATCGGATTGTTGCCATCGACGATTTCCAGCCAGTATGGCGCGGCCAACATGCCGTTCTCCGAGGATCTGTATTTCGGCAAGCTCGATTTCGAACCGACCGATCGCGATCGTATCGAACTGAGCGGCCAGTACCGCAATGAAAGCCAGGTCGGCAACGTCGGTGGCACCAGCGCGCTGGATCACGGCACCAACAAAATCAACAAGGACAAGCGCGCCAATCTGCGCTGGCAACACAGTGCCGACAACTGGTTCAACGAATTGATCGTCGGCACCGAAAATTCGCAGAACAATCCCAATCCCAAGAGCATCGGCAACGGTATCGTCTATAAATACCTCAACTACAACGATCCCAATATCGGCGAATACACGTTTCTGGAAACCGGCTCGGCCGGTGGCTTGAACGTGCAACGCAAGAGCCAGAAGGGTTGGTTCCTACAGAACGACCTGACCCTGACCAGCTTCCAGTGGCACGGTGAACACACCATCAAGATGGGTGTCAGCTACAAGGACATCAAACTGATCTCGCAGGATGCGGCTGCGCTCAATCCACAGTTCAGTTATTCGGTCGATGCCAATGGCGTGGCGGCGATCCCCTATCGGGTGGATTTCATTGCGCCCTACAACACGCCCGGACAGAAGGCCACGGTGGAGTCGCCATCCAAGCAGTACGGCGTCTATCTTCAGGACGATTGGGCGGCGACCGACAAGCTGATGGTCAACGCCGGTGTGCGTTGGGACTACGAGAAAAGCCCGGCCTACACCAACTTCGTCACTTCGCCTGCGTTCGTCAATGCGTTGTATTCCGACGATCCGGCCAATCCGGGCCAGCCCTGGGCCAACCGCTTGTTGCCCAGTGGCATCAACGTGGCCGATTACATCAGCAACGGGCATAACCGCAAAAACTTCAAGGATGGCTGGGCGCCGCGCCTGGGCTTCTCCTACGACTTCTTCGGCGATCAGAGTGCGGTGTTGCACGGTGGCGCCGGTCGTTCTTACGATCGCAATTTGTTCGAACAGTTGGCGCTGGAAACCAGCAAGGCGGCATTGTCGCCGGTGGCGGTGTATTTCAAGAATTCGGCGACGGGTTCTTGCTACAAGGCCGATCGTGCCTGCGCTGTTTGGGATCCGAAATATCTCAATGGCGTGGACCAGTTGAACACGATTCCGGGTGTCAGTGGCAGCGCCGAGCTATTCATGTTCAACAATAGGCTCAAGACCCCGTACAGCGACCAGTACAGCCTCGGGATCAGCAACCAGGTCGGCGACTGGCTGACCGATGTGACCTTCCAGCGCGTGCTCAGCTACGACGGTTTCGCCATGTCGCTGATCAACCGTTACCCCAATGGCGCCTTCTTCGACGCGACCGGTAGTGCGCCCTGGGGAGAGCCGGTGCCGGGTTATCAAAACACGATTCTGGGCATGAACGGCTTGGAGCAGCGCAGCAGCCAGGTGCTGTTGTCGGCGGAGAAGCCCTACACCAAGGAATCGGGCTGGGGCCTGACGCTGTCCTATACCCATACCAGTGCGCGGCAGAACCGCAACATCGACGAGCCGTATGCGTTCGACAAGGCGACCATCCACGATTATCCCTTCGTGAAGTCCGATGCCGTGGCCGGTCACCGTTTCGTCGCTTCTGGGTCGATCGACGGCCCGTGGGGGGTGACGTTCGGTGCGAAGTTGGTTTTGGCCACCCCGAATCCGGTGAACACCATCGCCTGCTATGGCAAGGTCGATGCCGATGGCGCGCAGTGCCAGCAAATCGGCTTCGTTCCGCCGGGCAGTGGTAGATTCCTGGTGGGTGGCAAGATCTGGGGTTACCGCACGGTGGATTTCCAGGCGACCAAAGAGTTCACGGTGTACAACGACGTCAAGCTGTCGGCGCGTATTAATCTGCTCAATGCCTTCAACTTCAAGAATTACTCGAGCTATATCTACGGCGGTCCGAACGGAACGGGTGATTACTTCGGAACGGGTGGACGCTTGGATACAAGCTATGTCGGCTTGAACCGCACCGGTGACATCAACTACGTCCCGCGTACCGTCACCTTCGAGGTCGGCGCCAAGTTCTGATCTGTCGGCTCACCCACGCGCGTGCCCGACCGGCGCGCGTGGGGGGCATCGAACGGGGCCGCGTGGCCCCGTCTGCGTTTTCGGTCGCTCCTTTTTCATCCAGGACTAAGCACGCATGATCGCCGCCCCTCTGCGCAACCTGGTGATCGTTGGCGGCGGGACCGCCGGCTGGATGGCTGCGGCCGCGTTGGCGCGTATGTTGGGCGCGGACAACCGCATCACTGTGATCGAGTCCGAGCAGATCGGTACCGTCGGTGTCGGCGAGGCCACCGTGCCGCACATCAAGGCCTTCAATACGCTGCTCGGCATCAACGAAGCCGAGTTCGTGCGCGACACCCAGGGCAGCTTCAAGCTCGGCATCGAGTTCGTCGACTGGCTGCGTCCTGGCATCGCTTATGTGCATGGCTTCGGGAGCGAGATCGGCCATCGGCTCGGGCTGCTGCCTTTCCAGCAGTATTGGTTCAAGCAAGCGCTGGCGGGCAAGGCCAGTCCGCTGGGCGATTACACGCTCAACACCGTCGCCGCCAAGCGCGGTAAGTTCATGACCGCGGCCAGCGACGTGCCGCCGAACTCGCCGCTGGCCAATATCGCGTATGCCTATCACTTCGACGCGGCGCTGTACGCGCAGTTCCTGCGTCGCTACGCCGAACAGCGCGGGGTGATCCGGTACGAAGGCATTGTCGAGCAGGTGCTTCTGCATCCGGAATCGGGCGATGTCGCTTCGGTACGTCTGGTCTCCGGCGAGGTCATCGCTGGCGATCTGTTCATCGATTGCTCCGGCTTCCGTGGCCTGTTGATCGAGCAGGCGCTGCACACCGGTTACCACGATTTCAGCCATTGCTTGCCGTGCGACCGCGCGCTGGCGGTGCCGTGCGCCAAGATCGGGCCACCGACACCGTACACCCGTGCGACCGCGCGCGCGGCCGGTTGGCAGTGGCGTATCCCGTTGCAACATCGCACCGGCAACGGTTACGTGTATTCCAGCGCACATGTCAGCGACGACGAAGCGGCGGCGACATTGCTCGCCAATCTCGACGGCCCGGCGCTGGCCGAACCGCGTCCGCTGCGTTTCGTCACTGGCCGCCGCAAGCAGGCATGGAATCGCAACGTGATCGCACTGGGCTTGGCCAGCGGCTTCATGGAACCGTTGGAATCGACCAGCATCCATCTGATCCAATCGGGCATTTCCAAACTGCTGGAGTTGTTTCCGCGCGAAGGCATCAGCCCGGTGCTGGTGCAGCGCTACAACGAGCGCATCGCCTTCGAGTTCGACCGTATCCGCGACTTCCTGGTGCTGCACTACCATGCCAGCGAACGCGCTGACAGCGCGTTCTGGCAGCAGTGCCGTGGCATGTCGATCCCCGCGGAATTGCAGGCCACGCTGGATTTGTTCCGCGACAGCGGCCGCTTCTACCGCAACGGCGAGGAAATGTTCGCCGAGATCAGTTGGGTGCAGGTGATGGTCGGGCAGGGTATCCTGCCGCGCGCGTACCACCCCCTGGTGGATCAGGTGCCGGTCGCGGATCTGGAGCGCTTCATGCTCAGCGTCGCGCAAACCATCGGCCATTGCGCCGATGCGATGCCGCCGCATCAGGCCTTCATCGATCGCTATTGCGCCGCCGCGCCGGGCTGAGCGCGCTGGGCGCCGCCGTCGCCGCAGACATAAAAAAAAGAGGCCACGCGCACCAGGCGCGGGCCTCTTCAAATCCGACCGAAGCCGGAGAACGGTGGTGGCACATCTCCCGGCACTGCCGGACCCCGCGCATGTTACCGGCGTGCCAAAGTTAATGCAATGGTTTAATTATTTCAATTTAAATAATTGATTTAATTAATTATTTCGAAGCGGTTCCCGACAAGGTCGCCGCGATTTCCTGTTGGATCGCCACCGCTGCGGCACGTGGGTCCGGGGCCTGGCGGATCGGCCGGCCGACCACGATCGCGTCGGCGCCATCGGCGAAGGCCCGGGCCACACCGACCGTGCGCTGCTGGTCGTCGCCCACCGGGCCGCCGGGGCGGATGCCCGGGCAGACGATGGAGAACCCAGGGCCGGTCGCACGGCGGATCGATGCCGCTTCCTGCCCGGAGGCGATTACCCCGTCGATACCGGCGGCCTGCGCGGCCAGTGCGCGCTCCACCACCACGTCCTCCGGCGCGCGGTCGATGCCCATCGCCGCCAGATCGGCGCGGCCCATCGAGGTCAGCACGGTGACCGCCAGCAGGCGCATATCGCTGCCATTGGCCTCGGCCGCTGCCTGCATCATCGCCGGGTGCCAGCCGTGGATGGTGCAGTAATCCACCGGCCACTGCGACAGGCGTCGAATCACTCCGCCGACGGTGGCCGGGATGTCGAAAAACTTCAGATCCACGAACACGCGCTTGCCGCGCGTGGCGAGGGTGTCGAGTACGTCGAAGTACTCGCCCGAGGCCAGCAGTTCCATGCCGATCTTGTAGAACGTCACCGCATCGCCAAGCCGTTCGATCCATGCCAGGGCGTCGGCGCGGCCCGGCACGTCCAGCGCGAAGATCAGCCGTTCGTGCGCCTCCAGCGCCAGTGGCGCGCGGCTCATTGCGCCACCTCCAGCGCGTCGAGTTTGGCCTGGTGGCGCGCGGCGCGCGGTTGGGCCAAGTCGTTGTTGAACAGCGCCGGTTCCCAGGAGCCGTAACTGGGATTGGGCAGCATCCACCAGCGCATGCCGAACCAGGTGTGGTACTGCTGGAACAGGTGTTCACGGTTCTCGGGGGTGTTGGCCAGCACTTGGGCGAAGTCGCCGAGTTGATCGCCGAATTGCATCAATACGCGGTATTGCTGGCCGACCAGTTGGCGTCGGCAGTGTTTCTCCGAGCCGCTCTGCTTGCAGTCTTTGACCACGGTGCCCAGCCCCAGTAGCACGCTGTTGTCGGCCACCGGCAGGCCTGCCTTGCGCAGGTTGACCAAGGTCGCGTCGTTCAGATGTACGCCGCGGTTAGTCACGTACAGCACGGTGATGCCCTTGGCCGTGGCCGCCTTGGCGAAATCGACCGCGCCCGGGACTGCTTTGGCTTTCTTTTCCCTCACCCACTGATCCCAGCTAGCTGCGCCGTACTCCTTGCCGCTGCGGATCAGCCGCGCCAGGTAGGGCGTGTTGTCCAGCACCGTTTCGTCTACATCCATCACGACGGCCGGTTTCAGTGTAGCCGACGCATTGCCGCGTTCCTCCGGGACCAGGGCATTCCAGGTCGGGTCCTGCAACGCCGCATCCAGACGCTCGGTGGCAGCCCGGTATGTCTGTTCGGCGGCCGCCCGATATTCGACCGAGCGCTGCATCCACAGCACCGCGTTGAGATTGTCGTCGGCAGTGCCCGGTGCAGTGGCGGACGTGCTGGCGTCGGTGGCCGGTGCTTGCGGTTTGCACGCGGACAGGGCGATTACGGCGCAAGCCAGTGCGGTGCGGGTGATCGGGGACATCAGGTGCGTAACCCAGGAGAGATAACCGGCCAATTTTAGCTGGTTGCGCGGTAACCGGCGTAGTGCGCGCCAGGGGTAGGCATTGCCTCCGGCATGTGCGCGATCTTTGCTCCTGAGGCACCGCTGGCAGTGGACAATGGCGTACCCGTGCTTTCTCATGCTCATGTCTGCCGACCTTGCAATACGTAGCGTCAGCGCTGAAGCGCTGAGCGTGGCACGGTCGCAAGTTGTGATCGTCACCGTCTTCGTCTCAGACTGTCGCCGACAGGGAATATCATGCAACACCACGACGAAGCGTCATTCGACACACCACCCGATGCGGCCTACGCCGCGCAGTTGCGCAAGGGCTTTGCCGCGTTGCGTTTCGATCCTGCCTTGGAACGGGTCTACCATCGCCACAGCAGCGCGACACTGGGTTTCGCCCAGCGCTTGGCCGCTTCGCTCGCCGTGTTGCTCGTGTTGCTGTTGTTGAGTTGGGAGGCGCTGTATTTCGGCCCCAGCGATGTTGGCGGGTTGATTGGGCATACCGTGGCGGTGCGGATGGCGAGCTTGTTGCTCTTGCTGTGGGTGGCGCTGTCCATCCATTGTGCGCGCAGTCATGGCCCGGCTCGTATCGCTTTGTTGCTGCTGATCGTCGGTACCGGGTTGGTGCTGTCGAGTGTCGGCTATCCGCTGCAGGAACTGCGGTATGCGGTTGTAGTCATCGCCTTGATCATCATGGCCGGTTTCTTGCCGCTCGGCTTGACCCTGTGGCAGAGCGTGGGGGTCGCCTTGGCACTGTGCGCGATCAGTGCGGCGGCTGGTCGTTTGTTGCTGGATGGCCCGGCGCAAGCCGGCTACCTGCGTTTGCAATGGTTGCTGTGGGCGGCGGTGCTGGTCGGTGTGGTGGGTGGTTACCTGCGCGAGCACGCACGCCGGGAGGAATTTTTGCAACAGCGCATCCGTGACGACGAAGCGCTGCGCGATGTGCTCACCGGCCTGGGCGATCGCCGTCGCTTCGACGAACATCTGGCGTTAGCGCTGGCCGAGAGTACACGCCTGCAACTCGGCCTGGCGCTGATTCTGGTGGAACTGGAAGGCTTCGCCGAATTCGCCCGTCGCCATGGCCCGCGTGAGGCCGACCGCGCGGTATTGGACGTGGCCGAGGCGATGCAATGCTTGCTGCGTCCGTTGGACGTGGTCATGCGCATCGGCGCGGACCGTTTTGGGCTGGTGCTTTACGACGCCAACGCCGCACATCTGCGCCAGATGGCGCCGGCCCTGCGCGACATGGTCGACATCATGGCGAGCGCGGACACCGGGATGGTCAGCGCACCGCTCAGCATCCGCGTCGGCGCGCTGCTCGCCACGCCCGCCGTCACCGCCACCGCGTTGATGCAACACGCCGAAGCCTTGCTGCAGCGCGCACGCATCGGCGGCGGCAATCAGGTGGTACTGGACCCGGAAACGGGTTGGTGACATCGCCACCGGTTTTGACCTGCGTTTTTGCCTGCAACATAGTCGTGCCGTCTCGACACAATCCGCATTGACGCATCCGATCCGAATAAAGCCGCTGCTCCCACGCGCCATCGACACACATGCGCCAACGGCGGCGCGGTGTTGCCGAGTGGCCGGCTGTTGACGAAACGGGACGAGGTTGCCGTGCGTGCAGTCTTCAATGCTTTCCGACGGATGGCGGGATCGGCGCGCGTTCGCGCGGATCGTCTTGTATCGTGCGCATCCATGTCAGTGCCAACCCCGGCCATGCCGCCAGCGGCAGGCCGGCGATGGAGCGCGTGCCGAAGCCATGGCCGCCATGTGCAAACACGTGCAACTCGGCCGGTACCCCGGCCTGGCGCAGTGCCTGGTAGAACAACAGGCTGTTCTCCACCGGGACCACCGGGTCGTCTTGCGCGTGTACCTGGAAGGTGGGTGGCATGCCGGCGTTCACCCGGTTCTGCAACGAATAGGCCGCCATCGTGGTGGCGTCAGGGTGACGGCCGAGCAGGCGCAGGCGCGACCCTGTGTGTGCCGTGGTGCCGCTGCCCATGTCGATGACCGGATAAATCAGCAGTAGGAAGTCTGGGCGCGCGCTCACCTGGTCGATCGCGTCGCCTGACGGATACACGCGCTCGGCATAGCGGGTGCCGAGGCTGGCGGCGACGTGACCACCGGCGGAGAATCCCATCGTGCCGATCCGGTGCGGGTCCACGCCATAATCGGCAGCATGCGCGCGAATCAGGCGCAATGCACGTTGTGCGTCGGCCAGTGGCTGGTCGCGTACCGCAGCGTTGTCGTCGGCCTCCGCGTCCGGTAGCCGATAGCGCAGCACGAATAAAGTGATGCCTGCCTGCTCGGCGAAGATCGGCAGCAAGTCGGTGGCTTCCTTGTCCAGTGCGATGCACACGTACCCACCGCCGGGAGCGACCAGCAGGGCGCTGCCGTTGGGTTTCTTCGGCCGGTACACCACCATGTAGGGTTGGTAGTGGCCGCTGATCAGGCGGTCGGGCAGCGCCGGGTTGGCGCTGTGGTCGACGATGCGCAGCGTCTGCGGTGCGGATGATGTGCCTGGGGCTGGGCCTGGCCACAGTGGCAGTCGTGCGGCCTGCTCGGCGGCGGTTTCGCTGGCTGCTCGCTCAGTCGCGGTGGCTGGGCCAAGTACCGTGAAAAACCCGACGATCACGATCAGCAATGCCGCGCACAGGCTGTGGGAACCGAGGTTGCCGGAACGATCGCTGTGCGCAGTGCGGTGGTTGTAGCCGCATGGCGCAGCCAGCTGCTTCGTCCTGCTTTCGATCATTTGCTCATGGAATCGATGCAACATCGTGGTTCCTCGCCAAGCATAGGGTTATGGACTGGAGTAGTCGTTGCAGGAGCACGGTTGCAGGCTATTTGCCACATGGTGCAAGACAACGCACGACCTTTGTGTTGCTGTTGCCGAATTGCAAGACGTTTGCAGCGCCGTATTCATTGCCAATGCTACCCGGCCATATGCGGCGGCGTGACATTGTATCGCCTCGCGGCGCAGCAATTCCGTTCTCCCGTGACAGCCGCCATGATGACGCGGTAAGAGCGTGCATAAGCGCATACTCGAGAAAGCTTTCAGTGGCGCGCGTGGCATGAGTTATCTGTTGGAGCGCTGCCAGCAGCAGCGCCAACGCCTGCCCTTTTGAGGTGGTCAAACGTGCCATGGCCACGTTCTATCTGGATGGTCTGCGTGCGCTGGAACCGGAGCTGGTCAAGCAAGCGGTTGGCGGAGTGCGTTTCCAGCAATGCTTTTTCGACAATCCCTAGGATGCGAAAGTCCGTGCCTTCGTCACAGGTGTGTTGAGCAAGGCGGAAACGGCACTGGCGTGATGCCGTGTCGATTGTAGGTGTGAAACTGTCTGCTTTTTCGCGAAGTCACCATGTCAACCGCACACTTTGCCTTTATGATGCCAGCACTGTCGGCTATACCCACCCCACAGCGCTGTTTTCTGTGCGGCATAAGGGACTATTACTTAAAGGGGCGATACACAAGCAAGGATGATCAGCGAAAGCAATCTGGCCGCTAGCAGCGGTTCGCTGTACTAATAAGAGAACTTCTGGCCTAGCTTCGTTCGGTGTACGCGACGTAGATCAGTGCGCAATGCCTGGTGGGTAGTTACCGCTGCGATTGCGAGCGAGCACCATGTGTGCTGTCAGTGCGCTTTTCTTGAGTCGGCCGATGCGACATAATGTGCAAACTCCCGCTGTACTTGCGGGTCCACATGGAGAGGTGTTTCTCTGCGTCATGCAGGAGAGTTATGGAATGACATCAATCGCCCTGTTTCCCCGTCCTTTCTCCTTCGTTTCTGGTGCGCGGTGCGCGCCGGGGGCCTGTGATGTTGAACGGGTGTGCCCGAGCGAGCGATAGGTCATGGGGATGTATCAAACCCACTGTCGATGTGGCCGACCGTATTGCGCATAGCTCTGTGCGCTGCACACCGCGCCGACAGGCAGGACAGTGTCTGCGTTCCAACGGTTTTTCGTAGCTGTACCAACAAGGGGTAATTGATGAAAGTTGTTGTAATCAAGGGGGCCAGCCTCGTGGTGCTTGGGTTGGCAATTACAAGTTGCGCGACCGAAAGCCACCAGAGTGTCGCGCCACAAACCGTAGCCGCCGCCAACATTCCTTATTCTGGTGCGCGCGCGCCGATCGCCGTGGGTAAGTTCGACAATCGTTCCTCGTTCATGCGCGGCTTGTTTTCCGATGGTGCGGATCGTCTCGGCAGCCAAGCCAAGACCATCCTCATTACCGATCTGCAGCAGACCAATCGTTTCCGCGTGCTCGATCGCGACAACATGGGCGAGATCAAGCAGGAGGCGGACATCAAACGGCAGGCGCAGCAGCTCAAGGGCGCCGATTACGTGATCACCGGCGATGTCACCGAGTTTGGTCGCAAGGAAATCGGCGACACACAGTTGTTCGGGATCATGGGCCGTGGCAAGCAGCAGCAGGCCTATGCGAAGGTCAGCTTGAATGTGGTCGATAGCACCACCTCCGAAGTGGTGTATTCGGTCCAGGGCGGCGGCGAGTATTCGTTGTCCAACCGCGAGATCGTCGGCTTCGGCGGCACCTCCAGCTACGACTCCACCCTCAACGGCAAAGTGCTGGATCTAGCGATCCGCGAAGCCGTCAATCGCCTCACCGCGGCTATCGATTCCGGCGCATGGAAGCCGGTCAAGTGACCTACAACGGACCATCAAAAATGAACAAGACGAACTCGCGTGTATTGCATTGGCTGGGTGTCTGCGCCCTCTTGACCCTGGTCGGTTGTGCCCACCAATCGGCATCGCTCTATCAATGGGGCAGCTATCAGGACCAAGTCTATAGCCACTTCAAGGGCGGTAGCCCGGAGCAACAAATCCAGGCGCTGGAAAAAGACCTGCAGGTCATGAAGGCAGCCAATCGCAGGCCGCCGCCGGGTCTGCAAGCGCATCTGGGCATGCTGTATGCCGAGACCGGCAACGACGCCAAGGCGCAACAATATCTTCTGGCCGAGAAGGCGCAGTACCCGGAATCCACCACCTACATCGATCTACTAATGAAGAACGGCCACAAAGAGAGGACCGCGCAATGAAGAACATCGCAAAAGTGGCCTGCGTCGCCGTCTTGGGTCTGTTGTTGAGCGCGTGCGCGACGCAGCCGAAATCCCGCGACTACAGCGCATACAAGGCCAGCAAACCACGCTCGATCCTGGTCCTGCCGCCGGTCAGCCATGCGCCGGATGTCGACGCCAGCCTGAGCGTGTTGTCGGTGACCACGCTGCCGTTGGCCGAAGCTGGTTATTACGTCATGCCGGTGGCGCCGGTCTATGAGACATTCAAGCAAAACGGCATCACCATCGCCGATGACGCGCAAGCGGTGGCGCCGGAGAAGCTACGTCAGATCTTCGGCGCCGATGCGGCGCTGTATATCACCATCGACAAATACGGTGCGGTTTATCAGGTGGTCAACAGCGTGGTGACGGTTGCGGCCAATGCCAAGCTGGTGGATCTGCGTACCGGGACGGTGCTGTGGGAGGGAAAGGCAACGGCCTCCAGCGATGAAAATAAGAAAGTTTCAGTCGGCGGCGGCGGCGTGCTTGGCATCCTGGTATCGGCGGCGATCAACCAGGTGATCAATCAGGCCACCGATCAAAGCCATCAGGTCGGCAACATGGCCAGCCAACGTCTGCTGTCCGCAGGATATCCGGGTGGCTTGCTGTACGGTCCTTACAACGCCAAGTACGGTACCGATTGACACACATGAATCCCGTGCCGATGTGCCGCAACCTGCGGCGGACATCGGCACGGGATTCGCTTACACATCGTCGCTGTCGCCCCAGCCTTTGCCACTGCCGCGCTGAAGTACACGATCGTCCGGCTGCACTTGCCCGGCCGGCAGATGCGTTTGGTCGGCCAGCGCTGTGTAGATCGGAGTGAAATCCGGTGCGGTTGCTTGCATGAGTTGCGCGAAGCTGTCGATGACGAAGTAGGTTTTTTGATAGGTATCGATGCGGTAACGCGTGCGCATGATCCGCTGTAGATCGAAGCCGATCCGGTTGGGTGCATCCGATTCCAACGCATACAGCGACTCGCCCTTGGATGACACGATGCCAGCGCCGTAGATGCGCAAGCCGGCAGGCGTGTCGATCAGTCCGAACTCCACGGTGTACCAGTACAAACGGGTGAGATGCTGCAGCGCTTGCGGGCCAATCGCATGTGCTTTTACTCCACCGCGCCCATAGGCCTGCATGTAGTCGGCAAATCGCGGGTTCATCAACAGCGGCACATGCCCGAACAAATCGTGGAACAGGTCTGGCTCGGCGATGTAGTCGATTTGTCCGGGCCGGCGGATCCACCACGTCACCGGGAAACGGCGGTTGGCCAGGTGGTCGAAGAAATCCAGTTCCGGCAGTAAACCCTCGACTCCGACCAGGGTCCAGCCGGTGGTGGCGGCCAGCACCGTATTGAGCTGATCGAACTTCGGGATCGCCTGCGGGCTCATGCCCATCGTGTCTTGTGCTTGCAGGAAGGCGTCGCAGGCGCGGCCGACCAGCAATTCGCGCTGGCGCCGGTACAGCGTGCCCCAGGTGGCGTGGTCGTCGGCATCGTAGCGATCCCAGGGTTGAGCGACCACCGTAGTGGTGTACACCGGCACATAGCCCTTGTCGGTGTGCTGGTGTTCGACGCGACGCGGTGCGATGTCCATGGCTGACCCTCCGGAGGGGAATGCCACGATGGTAGGCTGGAAGCGGCGCAATGGGTTTGCGCAGTTGTCTGGATTTCATCACCTCACGCAACATCATTGCAAAAATCGATGTTTCAGGGCAATAAATGACCGAATCAGCCGTCTTCGACCGCACCGACCTGCGCCTGCTCACGCTATTGCAGCGTCAGGGACGTGCCAGCAATGCCGAACTGGCCGCGCAGGTGAACCTGTCGCCGTCCGCCTGTCTGCGTCGGGTGCAGCGGCTGGAGGCCGAGGGTGTCGTCGCCGGCTACGTGGCGCGTCTGTCGCCGTCGGCGATTGGTCTGGGATTGCAGGCCTTCGTCCGCGTGCAGCTGGAAAAGCACGGACAAAGCGGCATCGCCCACTTTGCCGACAGTGTGCAGGGCTGGGACGAAGTGGTTGCCTGCCATGCGTTGACCGGCGACATGGACTATCTGCTGCATGTCTACGTCCGTGATCTGGCGCATTTCTCCGCATTTCTGCTGGACAAGTTGCTCAACGACGCCGCTGGCGTGGCCGACGTCAATTCCTGTTTCGTGCTGCGCACGGTCAAGGAATTCGGCGGCCTGCCCTTGCCGCGCGTCTGAAAACACGTCGGGCATCCGCCTGCTGCAGGCGGGCGTTTGCATGGCGAGTGTTTCGGCACACGCTGCCGTTGGTTTAGAGTGTCTACAAGACGAACCATCATGTGGTTGGGCGTGTTTATAGGATCTGTGTGTCGGGATAGAAATGAGCGACACAACTTCTTCAAGGAAAGCGTCAAGATGAAATTTCCACGTGATTTGAAGTTTGTCCCCTTCACACTGGCAGTGCTCGCTGGCAATGTGGTCGCCAATGCACAGGCTGAACCTGAAAAGATCACCACGACAACGACCAGGGTCGTGGAAGCCACGTACCTGCCGGGATCGAAGGAAGTCCGGCAAATCCAGCAGTGGCTGCTACTGCACGCCGATCCCACTGGAAAGATGGCAGGCAATCCTCGCAACCTGGGAACGGTGACGGTGAAATACACTGACGTGATCGTGGCACAGGGCAAAGCCGCCATTGATGTCGCTGCGCCGCCGCCGGTACCGCTTCCGTCCACTGGTGTCCCAGGCGGGACCTTTTCGGTGTCGACCTGCGGCGGCGGCGAGGCCCAGTCATGGACCTACGCGTGGGTGGCGAACAGTTCGGGTGGATCCTGGGTACCGACCGATTACCACACCTACCGGGCGCCGGCGTGTAGCAGCAACAATTCCGGCCACTAAGGTCCGGAAAATTTTGCAGAAAACCTGCATGCGTCCGCATATGGACGTTGGCTGAAATCTCTGCGCTTGTTCTGCTGTGAAGTAAGCTAGCGGCATCATTGCGTCGCGGCAGTCTGCGGCGCTGCCGCGACAATCAGGCGCGGCAGCGTTCACTTGCTGATGTGATCGCAGGAGCGAGGGGAAGCCACTCTCCTGCGATTTTTCGCTGCTGGCTCAGCGGAACTTATCGAAGAAGCCCTGGCGGACTCGTCTCGCCGGAGCCTAGGTCGGTCGAGCACGGACACCCCGAAATAACGGCGTGGTTCAACATCAGCACGAGAGTTTCTCGCGTTTCTGCTGCACTTCCGTCGCCTAACGACGCATACGCACGTTGTAGCGCATCAACGAAGCGTCGATCCTTCGACAGCGGTGCAAACACCGTATCCAGGGTGAGGAAAGCATCCACGTCCTGCACGTCATCGCTGCCGGCGGCACGGCCTATTTCCCGTAGCGTTTCCTGCAGCGGATCGATCAGCGGCACATCGCGATGCGCTTGGTGCCGCACGAAGTGCATCCATGCCGCCAGCGGTAGACACAGGCGGTCGATGCGATGGCCTGCAGCTAGCGCATCGGCGAGGGTGCCGAGCAGGCGCACCGGCAGTTTCTGCGATCCGTCCCAGGCGATTTGCGCAAGTTTGTGCGCGATGGCGGGGTTGCGGAAGCGCGTCAGGATGGCGTCGATATAACGCTGCGGATCGAAGCCGGACAGTGCTGGTAGCGTGGGGGTGATGTCCTCGCGCATCAGCGTTTCGATGAAGGTGGCCAATGGCGTGTCGCACATGGCATCGGCGACGGTTTCCAAGGCGAGCAACGTACCGAGGTAGGCCAGCGCCGAGTGCGGACCGTTGAGCAGGCGCAGTTTGGCGCGATCAAAACCGCCGATGTCTTCGCTCAGGGTCACCCCGACCCGTTCGAAGGCCGGGCGACCGTTGCAAAAGCGGTCTTCGATCACCCACTGGCTGTAGCGTTCGCGCTGGATCGGCCAGGCGTCGTCGTAGCCCAGTTGAGTGGCGATGCGTTCGCGCAGGGCGGCATCGCTGGCTGGGGTGATGCTGTCCACCATCGAGCGCGGGAAGCTGGCTTCGGCCTCGATCCAGGCAGCCAATGCCGGGTCGATGTGGTGCGCGAAACGCAAGACAGCGCGGCGCAGTTTGCCGCCGTTGTCGTGCAGGTTGTCGCAGCTGAGCACGGTGTAGGGCGCCAGGCGCAGACGCCAGCGTTGACGCAGGCCGGCGACGAGATACCCGATGGCGCTGCGCGGCGCATGTGGGGCGGCGAGGTCGTGCGCGATGTCCGGATGCGCGAGGTCGAGATGCTCGCCAGTCAGGCAGTAGCCTTTTTCGGTGACGGTCAGCGTGACCAGGCGTACCGCCGGGTCGGTCAAGCGTGCGAGGACGGCAGCTTGCTGGTCTTGTGCGCACAACACTTCGCGGATGGCGCCGATCACGCGCAGTTCGGGTTGTGCGTCGAGCAGGGCAAGTGTGTACAGACCGTCCTGCGCACAGAGTGCATCGCGCACCTGCGGGTTGTGCAGGGAGACGGCGCTGATCGCCCAATCCGGTTCGCTGGCCAGCAGGTCGTCGAGGTAGACGGCTTGATGCGCGCGGTGGAAGGCGCCTGCGCCGAGATGGACGATGCCGATGCGCACGCGGTCCAATGCGTAGCTTGGGCGTGTGATGGCGAGCGGCAGCGTGTGAAGCGTGGCGCTGCCGAGACGTGGGAGCATTGGAGTGGTCACGGGAAATCCAGGTGGCGCAGGGCGCGATGGCGGTCAGCGGTGTGGATGCGGGTGTGACGATGACGCCGCCGTGGAGGCGGGTTGCACGCTGAAGCGTTCGCGCACGCGCACGTCCGCGCTGGAAGCGCCGACTTGCAGTTCGTAGTCGCCCGGATCGACGACATAGTGTTTCTGCGCCTCGTCGTAAATGCGTAGATCGGTCTGCGGCGAAATAGTGAAGTGCACGTCGCGGCTCTCGCCCGGCGCCAGGGCGATGCGTTGGAAGCCGCGCAGTTCCTTGATCGCGCGCGCGCGTGTCGGCGCCAACGGATGCAGATACAGCTGCACCACCTCGTCGCCGGCGCGGGTGCCGGTGTTGGTCACCTTCAGCGTGGCGCTCAGCTGACCATCGGCCGCGACCTTGCGACGATCCAGGCGCAGGTCGGAATAGGCGAACTGGGTGTACGACAGGCCATGCCCGAACGGATACAGCGGGGTGCCGGCGAAGTAGCGGTAGGTGCGGCCACGCATCGCATAGTCGTCGAAGGCGGGCAAGGTCTCGCTGGCCTTGTAGAAGGTTACCGGCAACCGGCCACCGGGGTTGGTATCGCCGAACAGCACGTCGGCCACGGCGCTGCCGCCGCGCTGGCCGGGATACCAGGCCAGCAGGATCGCCGGCACATGTTCCTGCGCCCAGTCGATGGCCAGCGCCGAGCCAGTGGTCAACACCGCCACCACCGGCTTGCCGGTCGCCGATAGCGCTTGTAGCAGCTCGCGCTGCGGCTTGGGCAGGCGCAGGTCGGTACGGTCGCCGCCAGCGAAGCCGGGATAGTTGACCTTCATCTCCTCGCCTTCCACGTCGCCGGTGAGGCCGCCGACGAACACCACCACGTCGGCGCGGCGTGCCGTGTCCAGCGCTTCCTGCAATGGCGGTTTGGCCCCGGGCACCCGCCAGGCCAGACGCACCGCGGCGTCGTGCTCGGCTTCGTAGTACTCCAGGCGTAGGTCGTAGACATGGCCGGCTTGCAATTGCACGTCCACGCCGTCGCTTTGCAGGCGGTCGCTGGGGGTCCAGCGGTCGATTAGGCGCTTGCCGTCCAGGAACAGGCGCACGCCATCGTCGGCGGCGGTTTCCAGGTGATAGGTGCCGCTGACCGGGGGCACCAGCTTCCCGGTCCAGCGGATGCTGAAATGGTTCGTCGGCAGCGTCTGCTGCGGACCGACTTCGCCACGCGCGAGCAGGGTGTCGGTGGGTGAGCCGCGGTCCCAGCGGAAACCGATCTGCGGGTCCACCCGCACCAGGGTCGGGGTACCGGACAGATCGGGGTTGCGGAAATATTCGCCGCGCAGGCCGCGTTCGGCCGAATCGCTGGAGGGACGCAGATATTGCGCTTCAATCAGCGGTGTGGCGGCCGGATCGCTGCGTCCTTCCACCAGGTCGGCGCCGCGTGCGTACAGCACGTCGGCATCGGGTGCGGCAGCGCGAATGCCCTGCAAGATGGTCACTGGCGTGGCGGGCGTGCCGTAGTAGTTGCCGAGCAATGCCATGGTGTCGTCGGCGGTGGGCCCGATCACCGCGATGCGTTTGTGCTTGGCGCGCGACAACGGCAGCAGGCCATCGTTCTTCAGCAGCACCAGCGATTCGCGCGCGGTGCGTCGGGCCAGGGCGTCGTGTTCGGGCGATTGGTTGACCGAGATGGGAAGCTGCGCCCAGCGCAGTTGTCCCGGCGGATCGAACATGCCCAGCCGCATGCGCGCGGTCATCAGCGTGCGCAGCGCCGCGTCGATGTCGGTTTCGCCGATCAGACCTTGCTGCACCGCCGCGGGCAGGGTGGCGTATTCCTGGCCGCATTCCAGTTGCGTGCCGTTCTTGACCGCCAGCGCGGCGGCCTGCTCGCGGGTGGCGACGATCTTGTGGTTCTTCCAGATGTCCACGATGGCCCAGCAGTCGGAGACGACATAGCCGTGGAAACCCCAGCGTTCGCGCAGCACGTCGCGCAACAGGAACTTGCTGGCGCTGGCCGATTCGCCGAAGAGGCGGTTGTAGGCGCCCATCACCGCGTCCACCTTGCCTTCCTTGACCAACGCTTCGAAGGCGGGCAAGTAGGTTTCATACAGATCGCGTTGCGAGGGGCGTGCGTCGAAGTGGTGACGTTCGGACTCCGGGCCGCTGTGTACGGCGAAGTGTTTGGCGGTGGCGTCGAGCTTGCGGTAGGTCTCGCCCTGCGCGTTCTTCGGCGCATCCGCGCCTTCGCCCTGCATGCCCTGCACGAAGGTCACGCCCATGCGCGCGGTGAGAAACGGGTCCTCGCCGTAGGTCTCCTGGCCGCGTCCCCAGCGCGGATCGCGGAAGATGTTGATGTTCGGCGACCAGAACGTCAGGCCCTGGTAGCGCCCATGTTCGCCACGACGCAGCGCCTCGTGATGCTTGGCGCGCGCCTCGTCGCTGATCGCGGTGGACACCTCGTGCATCAACGGCAAGTCGAATGTCGCCGCCAGGCCGATCGCCTGCGGAAACACGGTGGCGCCACCGGCACGGGCCACGCCATGCAGGCCTTCGTTCCACCAGTCGTAGGCAGGCACGCCCAGGCGCGGAATCGCTGGCGCTGCGTTCTGCATCTGCGCGACTTTTTCTTCCAGTGTCATCCGTGCGACCAGATCGTCGGCGCGCTGGGCGAAAGTGCGCTGGCTGTCCAGGTAGGGCGGCGGTGCTGCGATGCTGGCTGCCGGTGCGAGCGCCAGCAGCACGCTGGTCGCCAAGACGGTGCGTAATGCGCGGTGGGAGTCGTTGCTGTGCATGGTCAGTGCTCCGTGGGGCGATCGGGTTCGCGGCGGGCGTAGGGCCCGAGCATGGTGCCGACGAAACCGCCAGCCAGCGCGGTGCTGAGCATGGCGGCATCGTCGTTGCGGCGTAGCCAGCGCCAATCCTGCCCCTCGCTGGCGATAGCGAAGGAGTAGCGACCGCCGTCGCCGGCGATTTTCAACCGCAGCACGCCCTTGGCGTGGAGCGTGGTGCGTGCGAGCACGTGGCTGTGCTTGCCGTCGCGTTTCTCGACGAACGCCTCGATGCTGCCGCCGTGGCGATGCACACCGAGCACGTACCAGGCATTGGCATTCTGGAACGCGGCCAGACCGGCGACCACGCTAGGCGGCGTCGGCAGTTGTAGTGCCACGCTGGCGTCGAAGCGCGTGTGTTGTTGGCGATAGGCAAGAAAAGCAGGATTGCCGCTGCCCTCCAGCCCTTGCGTGTCCGGCTGCAAGGTCAGCCAACCGGGACGTGTGCGTAGATCCAGCCATGCGCGCTTGGGCGTGCGCAGCAGCAGCCAGCGCCGATTGCGCTGCGGGGCATCGAAATCGTCGCGCCAGACGAAGTTGCCGCTCAGTGGCGCGATGTCGGCGGCATGTGCGTCATCCAACGCTGCCAGGCCCGGTACGACATAGGCAATCGGCTGCCCGGCGGGCAGGATCGACGGCCAATCGTCCTGCCATGTCACTGGCAACAGGAAGGTTTCGCGGCCGGTGTTGTAGCGGTTCTGCGCATAGGGCCGGCTGGCCAGGAACACGGCCCACCAGCGCCCATCCGGCCCTTCGACCAAGTCGGCATGGCCGGCGTTGCTGACCGGATGCGCACGCCCGGCCGGCAGGTCGCGCTGGGTCAGGATCGGGTTGTGCGGCGCAGGCTGGTAAGGTCCCCACAGCGTGCGGCTGCGCAAGGCCACTTGCGAATGCTGCGCAGCGGTACCGCCTTCGGCACAGGACAGCACATACCAGCCATCGTGCTTGTACAGATGCGGGCCTTCGATCCAGATCGGTTTGCTGGCCGGATCGGCGCCGCCATCGACCAGCACCTGGCGTGGCCCGACCGGCTGCATGCGGGTCAGGTCGAAGCGTTGCATCCAGATCGCACGATGGCCGGCGTAGCGCGGTGTTCCCACGGGCGGGCCGTTGTTGAGCAGGTAGGCGCTGCCGTCCTCGTCGAAGAACAGCGATGGATCGATCCCATCGATGTCCGGCAACCAGTGCAGCGGCGACCATGGACCGGCCGGATCGTTGGCCGTGGCGATGAAGTTGCCGCCGCTGTCCACCGCGGTACCGACCACGTAGAAGCGACCCCGATGCTGGGCGATGCTTGCAGCGAACATGCCGCGCGAGACGTCCAGGCCATCGAAATCCAGCTGTTCGGGCCGTTCGACGACGTTGCTGATCTGCCGCCAATGCACCAGATCGCGGCTCTCGAACACGGGAATCGCCGGGAAATAGGCGAAGCTGGAATTGACCAGGTAGTAATGCGCGCCGACACGGGTGACGCTGGGGTCCGGATAAAACCCGGCCAGCACCGGATTGCGGTAGTGGCCGGGCGGCAGTGGCGTGTCGAACACCGCATCGTCGCCGCGGTAGGCGAACCAGTCGAAGGCGACCGTCGGCGTGGTCGCCGCCGCGGACAGGGCGGCGAGCATGCCGCCGATGCACAGCAGCGGCCCGCGCAGCGCGCGCAGCAGGCGTGTGCCGCTCACCAGTCCCACATCGCACCGTCTTCCAGTCGCGCAATCGGCAGCTGTTTCGGTGCGTAGGGATAGCGCGCAGCCAAGGCTTCGTCGATGTCCACGCCATGCCCTGGGGTTTCGCCACAATGCAGGCGTCCGGCGTGGAAGCTGTAGTCGTGCGGAAACACAGCGTTGGCCTCGTCGGAATGGAACATGTACTCCTGGATGCCGAAATTCGGCACCCAAGTATCGAAGTGCAGCGCCGCGCCCATGCACACCGGCGATAGGTCGGTGGCGCCATGGAAGCCGGTGCGCACCTGATGTAGCGCGGCGAAATCGGCAAGACGGCGCACATGGGTGATGCCACCGGCATGCACGAGGGTGGTGCGGATGTAGTCGATCAATTGTTGTTCGATCAGGTGCTTGCAGTCCCAGATGGAATTGAACACTTCGCCCACCGCCAGCGGCGTCACCGAATGCTGGCGGATCAACTCGAACGCGCGCTGGTTTTCCGCAGGTGTGGCGTCCTCTAGCCAAAACAGCCGGTAAGGCTCCAGATCGCGGGCCAACCGTGCCGCTTCGATCGGGGTCAGGCGGTGATGCGCGTCGTGCAACAGTTGGACGTCCTCGCCGTGGTCGGCGCGCAGCCGCTCGAACAGTGCCGGCACCAGGCTCAGATAGCGCGGCGTCGACCACAGCGTCTCGGCCGGCAATTCGCTCTCGGCCGGTTCGTAGGGTTTGCCGCCGCTGGAGATGCCATACGCTTTTTTGACCCCGGGCACGCCGCATTGCGCGCGGATGGCGATGAAGCCGAGTTCGCGGAATCGCCCGACCTCTTCGCTGGTCTCGGCGATGTCGCGGCCATTGGCGTGGCCGTAGACCAGCGCTCCCTCGCGCGAGCGCCCGCCCAGCAGCTGGTACAGCGGCATGCCGGCCATCTTGCCGAGAATGTCCCACAACGCCACGTCCACCGCGGCGATGGCGGTCATGGTCACCGGCCCGCGCCGCCAATACGCACCGCGATAGAGAAACTGCCACAGGTCCTCGATACGGCCGGCATCGCGGCCGATCAGGTTCGGCACCACGTGATCCTGCAGGTAGGACGCCACGGCTAGTTCGCGGCCATTGAGGGTGGCGTCGCCCAGGCCGTAGACACCGCTGCGGGTGACGATCTTGAGGGTGACGAAGTTGCGCCCCGGACAGGTGACGATGACCCGTGCCTCCACGATCTCGCGGTCGTGGGCGGAACCTTGAGGGGAAGAAGCACGTGCGGAGATCTGGGTCATCGGGGGGCGCTCACGGAAAGAGCCGTGGCCGCACTGGCCACGGACGGGACGGGAAGTTCGAACGGACCCGCCGGCAACCCGGCATGGTCGAACAAGGTACACACCGGACTATCGGCCCAGCAGTAGCGTACGCGCACCGGCACGGTGCCGGCGGGCAGCGGCAGACGCACGCTGTGCGCTTGCAATTCGGCCTGCGCGTAGTGGCAACTGTCGGCGGCGGCGCCGCACAGCTCGAAGCCGATCGGCGCATCGCTGCTGTAGGTCTCCAAGGCGCCATCGACATCGTCGAAATCGATGCGTAGCGCCTGTCCCTCGCGCTGCACGCGGCGCGGGATGGGGCCCGACGGTGGCAGTGTCTCGCCATAGATCAGGTGCCGCGCCGCGCGTGCCAGCCGCCGCCCGAGTTCCTGCTTGTTCGCCGGATGGATGTCGTAACGGTTGCCGATGTCGATCGTCACCGCCAGCCCGGCATGCGGATCGCCGGCGACGAAACGCCGTTGCGCCTCGCGCAGTTGCGCCCAGCCGCTTTCGCCTGGGCGCACGGGCGGCGCACCGTAGTTGGCCAGTTGCACCACCAACAACGGCAGCGCCGCGCCGAAGCGCTGACGCCAATCGCGTTGCCAAGCATCCAGCAACGCAGGATAGTGCGCCGCATCGCTGGTATTGGATTCGCCCTGGTACCACAACACACCACGCAGCCCGACCCGACCCAGCGGCACGATCATGCCGTTGTATAGCGTGGTCAGGCCCGCCGCCGAGGACCACGGTGCGCGCGGAGGCGTGCCAAGGCGCGGCGGCACGATGCTGTATTGCCACTGTTTCCCCAACGCCACGCGGCTGCCATCGCCCATTTCCAATAGTTGCGCAAACGGTCCACCGAGCAGGCCGCCGCGCCGATAGCTGTTGTAGACGTTGAGCACCACGGTGTTCTGGCCCGCGTGCAGCACGCCGCGCGGCAGTGGATAACGGCGTGGCTCATCGGCGCCGTAGCTGCTGCCGATCGCCTGGCCGTTGACCCAGGTCTGGTCGAGTTCGTCCACCGGCCCCAGCACCAATGTGGCTTGCTGCGCCGCCTGTGCGGCACTCAGGGTCACCGTCGTGCGGTACCAGACCATGCCGATGAAATTGACCAACTGCGGCACGCCCCAGTCGTCCCAGGCGCCAAGCGTGGTCGGTGCGTCGCGCCAGTCCGTACCGGTGTCGCCGGGCTGCCACGGCGCGCCGATGCCATGCGCACGCCACCATGTTTCCCACAGGCTTCCCCAACGCGGCGCGGCCTGCTGCGGATCCTTGGCATAGCGTGCCAACACGTCCAGCGCCGGCGCGTTGCCGTCCACCTTGCGCAGCGCGGCATCGCCGATCCATGCCTGTATCTGCGAACCACCCCAGGACGCATTGATCAGCCCCATCGGCACGTCCACGCGCTTGCGCAGCTCGCGTGCGAAGTAATAACAGGCCGCGGAAAACGCGCCGACGGTCTCCGGCGTGGTCGGCTGCCATGCGCTCGCGCCGCCGAATTGCGCTTGCGGTACCGCACTGGACTGTGCCGGCACCTTGAACATGCGGATTGTCGGCTGCTTGGCATCGGCGATCTCATTGCGCGTATCCAGCGTGCGCTGCACCGGCAGTTCCATGTTCGATTGGCCCGAGCATAGCCACACGTCGCCGATCAATACATCGTCGGCGCGCTGGGTGCGGCCATGCGCGGTGCTGGCCTGCAAGGTATACGGCCCGCCCGCCGGCAACGCCGGCAACTGCGCCTGCCAGTGGCCCTGGCGGTCGGCACGCGTCTGCACGTGTTGTTGCGCAAGTTCCACGGTGACGGTTTCGCCGGCCGTGGCTTCACCCCAGACCCGGATCGGCGCATCGCGCTGCAGCACGGCGTGGTCCTGGAACAATGCATGCAACAAGGGGGCTTGCGAGGTCTGCGCGGTTTTCTCGGCCTGGGCGAACGCAGGCGCGCATAGCGCCGCCAACAGCAGGCAGCGCGCAGTTTGTAGAGCGTCACGGTGCAGCGTCATTTGGGATTCCCCGGCGCGTTTGGAAACGATAGCGATTGGTAATACGCCAGCGGATGTGCCGGCGGGACGACACCTGGCGGCAGCGCGCGCCCGGATACCTGTTGCCAGTAGGCAATGCTGGCATCACGCCACCATTGCGCTTCGCGTTGCTGGATCACCAGGAAATCGGCGACCTGACGATAGCGTTGCGCATCCACGTATGGCGCCAGCCCCGCCCAGGTCGCACGCATCCGCGCCACCTCGGCCACGCCGTGGTCGTAGTGGGCGATCAATTCCTCCCACAGCGACCGACCGGAGTGCATGCGGTGATCCCACGACACATGGTGGAACCACAGCAGGTACCGTTCCGGTACGCGGCGCACATCGCTGAAGCGGCGCGCCAGCGGCGGCGCGTACTGCGCCACCGCATCGCTGCCGGTCGCGCTGCGGTCGAAGCCGATGCCGTTGCGATCGGCGCGGTGGTAGTACACCGGGTCCCAATCCGCGCGTACGCTGCCGGCATCCCACGGCGCCGGTCCGTAGTGGTGACCACGGCCCATCAGGTGATGCAGACCGAGCGGCGTCATGTAGTCCACCACCGCTTCGCGCGAGGCCATCATCATGTCGACCACCGGCGCGACCAGGGCCGGATCGTTGCCGAAGCTCATGCGGACCCATTCTTCGGCGATGGAACGCGCATTGCCTTGTGGATTCCAGGCCAGCCGTCCGAACGCGTACCAGTTGGCTTGATCGAAGATCGACCCGCACCAGTTGCGGTCGGCGCCGATGTTGGCCACGCCGGCGATGCCGCTGCGCGTATGCCGGTCCAGTGCACCCTCCACGATCCGCGCCACCGTCGCACGCTTGCCGCGTCGCGTATCGGCTTGCAGGGTTTCCTGGTAAAGCGTGCCCAGGTACGCCAGGTGCGTGGCGAAGCCCAAGTACTCCTTGGTGATCTGGAATTCCAGCATCAGCGGCGTGCGCGGCATCGCGCCGAAGACAGGATGGAAGGGCTCGCGCGGCTGAAAGTCGATCGGGCCGTTTTTCACCTGCAGCAGCACGTTGTCGCGGAATTTGCCGTCCAGCGGCACGAACTCGTTATAGGCCTGTTTGGCGCGGTCGCCTGGGTGCGCGTGCGGGTGCGCGTAGACGAAAGCGCGCCATATCACCACGCCACCATGCGGTGCCAATGCGTCGGCCAACATGTTGGCGCCGTCGGCATGGCTGCGCCCGTAGTCCTGCGGTCCGGGTTGCCCCTCGGAATTGGCCTTGACCAGAAATCCGCCGAAATCGGGAATCCGTGCATAGATCGCATCGGCCTCGGCGCGCCACCAGCGTCGTACCGCTGGATTCAGCGGATCGGCCGTGGTCAGCCCGCCGATCTCGATCGGGGCACTGAAACGTGCGCTCAAATAGAGACGGATTCCATAGCGGCGCAGCACCGCGGCCAGCGCCGCGGCCTTGTCCAGATACGGCGCGGTGAGGCTGATCGCGTTGGCGTTGACGTTGTTCAATACCGCGCCGTTGATCCCCACCGAAGCGTTGGCGCGCGCGTAATCGGTGTAGCGCGGGTCCACATGTTCGGGAAGCGCGTGCCAGTTCCAGAGCGAGGCGCCGGCATAACCGCGCTCGACGAAACCATCCAGATTGTCCCAATGATCGAGCATGCGCAGTTGCACCCGTGGCGCATCGCGCAGATGCAACGGCGTCGGTGCCTGACCGGTCTGTAATAGACGCAGAAAGCCGAAGGCCGCATACAACACGCCCCGCTCGCCGCCGCCAACCAACACGGTGGCGGGGCGACCATCGATCACCACGCTGTGGATCAGATATCCCTCTTCGCCCAGGCCGCGCGTATCCAGCCGCAGCCGCGCGATTGCCGGCGAGGCCGCCGTACCGAGCACAAGCGCACCGGCGCGGTGCACCGTGGTGGCCAACGGCGGCGCGGCACCGAGCATTCCGGCCAAACCACGCTGCAGTTCCGCGCGTGCGGCCTGCTGCAACGGCGTATCGGCGTTGGCGATCAGCTCCGTGGCATACGCACGCCAGGGTGCCGCCTGGGCCTGGGCCAGTGCAGGGTAGCGCAGCCACAAGGCGTAGCCGTCCTCGGCCCTCAGCGTGCTCATCGGCAGCAGCAAGGCCAGGCACAGCCATCCCCAATGCCGATACCATCGCCGACGCGGCGCGGCGGCGCCGCTCATGCGTGCGCGTTCCACTGCCGATGCCACAGGAGGCGGCGCACATCCTCGCGTCGGTCGCTTCCCGGTACCATGCGGACATCGCGCGTGTCCGGATCCATCCCGTGACACGGGATGCCAAGACACTGGGTTGACCCAGGACAGCCCCGACCGCGCCCAATGCTTGCACAGCAACCAAGAGGCCCATCGTGGAGAAGGTCAGGAAAGCGGTCCGGCGCAAGAGCCACGCAGTGACCATCGACGAGGTCGCCGCCCTCGCCAAGGTCTCGCCGATGACCGTGTCGCGGGTCATCAATGGACAAGGTAATGTGCGCGACAGCACCCGCACGCAGGTCATGCGGGCGGTGGACAAGCTCGGCTACACGCCGAATCTGGCGGCCAGCGCATTGGCCGCGGCGCAGAACACGCGGGTCGCGCTGATCTACAGCAATCCCAGCGGTGCCTACCTGGGCGATCTGCTGGTGGGTGTCCTGCGTGCCGCCTCGCGCACCTCGATCCAATTGATCATCGACTACTGGGAGGATCTCGGTGCGGACGCCGAACGCAAGGCCGTGCGCAAGCTGGCCAAAGGTGTGTCCGGGGTGATCCTGCCGCCGCCATTGTGCGAATCGGAAGCGGCGGTGCGCGAACTGTTGCGGGCCAAGGTGCCGATGGTCGCGATCGCATCCGGGCGTTTCAGCGAGGCCATGCCCAGCGTGCACATCGACGAGTTCCGCGCCAGCCAGGACATCACCGCGCATCTGATCGCGCACGGTCACTCGCGGATCGGCTACATCGCCGGTCATCCCAATCTGTCGGCCAGCGCGCGCCGCTTCGATGGGTTCCAGGCGGCGCTGCGGGTGGCCGGCCTGCGGCTGGACAAGGCGTTGTTGCAACAAGGCGATTTCACGTATCGCTCCGGATTGGAGGCGGCGGAAAAATTGTTGGCGCGGCGCGCGCCACCGACGGCGATTGTCGCCAGCAACGACGATATGGCCGCCGCCGCCGTGTCGGTGGCGCACCGGCGCGGGCTGGAAGTGCCGCGCGATCTGTCGGTGGTCGGTTTCGACGACACCTCTGCCGCGACCACTGTGTGGCCGGAACTGACCACCGTCCGCCAGCCGATCGCGGCAATGGCCGACGCCGCAATCGATCTGCTGCTGCGCCGTCTGCGCAGTAAGGAATGCGAGTCTGGTGGCCATCACGATCATGTATTCGCCCATCAGCTGGTCGAGCGCGATTCGGTCGCCGCACCGACCACCGCACGCGCCAACAAGCGCTGACGGTGGCAGAGCGGCGGCGCACACCGCATCAGCGCAGCAGATACTGGTTGATCAGGTTCTCGTAGGCTTCCTGGCGGCCACTGCGCTGCGTCGGTTCGCCGACCTTGCCCGCATGCGCGGCCAGCTCCGCCAGCGTGCTCTTGCCCGCCGCGAACGCCGCCCCCGCACCGCTGTCGAAACTCGCGTAGCGCGCCTTGCGCCACTGTTCCAGCGGCGAGGACGTCAGCAGCGCGTGCGCCACTTCCAGCCCGCGCGCGAACGCGTCCATCCCGCCGATGTGCGCCACGAACAGATCCTGCGGATCGGACGATTCGCGCCGCACCTTCGCATCGAAGTTCAACCCACCCGGCGCCAGGCCGCCCTGCCGCAGCACCACCAGCATCGCCCCGACCGTGTCGTACAGGTCCACCGGGAACTGGTCGGTGTCCCAGCCGTTCTGCGGATTGCCGCGGTTGGCGTCGATGCTGCCCAGCAGGCCCGCATCGCTGGCCACCTGCAGATCGTGCTCGAAACTGTGCCCGGACAACGTGGCGTGGTTGGCCTCGATGTTGAGCTTGAAATCCTGATCCAGCCCGTGCTGGCGCAGAAAACCCACCACCGTGGCGCTGTCGAAATCGTACTGGTGCTTCATCGGCTCCATCGGCTTGGGCTCGATCAGGAAATTGCCCTTGAAGCCGATGCTGCGTCCGTAGTCGCGCGCCAGAGTGAGGAAGCGCGCCAAATGCTCCTGCTCGCGCCGCATCTGCGTGTTGTGCAGGCACGCATAGCCCTCGCGACCGCCCCAGAACACGTAGTTCTCCCCGCCCAAGGCCACCGTCGCCTCCAACGCCGCCTTGACCTGCACCGCCGCGCGCGCCACCACGTCGAAATCCGGGTTGGTCGCCGCACCGTTCATATAGCGCGGATGCGAGAACAGGTTGGCCGTGCCCCACAGCAACTTGATGCCGGTGTCGGCCTGGCGCTGCTTGGCAATACCGACCATGTGCTGCAGGTTCTTCTCGTACTGGCCGATGGCCTCAGCGTCCGGGGCCAGATCCACATCGTGGAAGCAGTAATACGGCACGCCGAGTTTGGTGAAAAATTCGAATGCCGCATCGGCCTTGGCCTCGGCCCGCGCCAGTGCGTCGCTACCGGCATCCCACGGATAGGCGCGCGTGCCCGGACCGAACGGATCGGCGCCGTTGCCGCAGAAACTGTGCCAATACGCCACGGCAAAACGCAGGTGCTCAGCCATGGATTTGCCGCCGAGTTGCTTATCGGCGTCGTAGACCTTGAACGCCAGCGGGTTGTCCGAGGCTTTGCCTTCGAATGGAATGCGGCCGATGCCCGGAAAATATTCCTTGGCGCCGATATAAACGGAGTTGCTCATGAGAAATGGATTCCTGTCGAGTGGGAGAACGATGGCCGGCACCGCGGCATCGGTGTGCAGACCGTTGGCATGTCGATCAGCGCAGGTGCGGGCGTGGAGGCAGATGCAACGCCGCCGTTGCGTCGCGTACAGGCATCGACGGCCAGACGTCGGGCATGGATCATGCGCGCGCGTCCGCGCCGCGCGGCAGCGGCCCGGTCACAAACGCGCCACCACGGCTTTCGCGATGTTAGCGCTATCATGGAGGGCGCCGAAAAAGCGCCACTGCCGAAGAAAACCGACGCAGACATTGGGTGCGGTTCGCAAGCCGGGACGCGCGAACTTTACCCAGCCTGCGGATGAAACGCTTGCTGCGATGCGCCATCGCGGCGCACCGCGCGCTGTCCGGACGCGGCACCGCATTCGGCGGCATCGCAGCCACGACGGCGCGACGACTACAATGCACCGCCATGTCTTCTCCCCTGCCCTTGCCGCAGCGTCTTGCCGATCCGGCATCGCCCGCGCGTTCCCCATCCTCGGCGCTGGGTAAGCGCCTGTGCCGGCAGGTGGGCCAGGCGATCGCCGACTTCGGCATGATCGCCGCCGGCGACAAGGTGATGGTGTGCTTGTCCGGCGGCAAGGACAGCTACACCTTGTTGGATATCCTGCTGCAACTACAGCGCAAGGCGCCGGTGCCGTTCGAATTGGTGGCGGTGAACCTGGATCAGAAACAGCCGGGCTTTCCCGCCGACGTACTGCCCGACTACCTGCGCAAGCGCGGCGTGGCCTGGGACGTGATCGAGCAAGACACCTATTCGGTGGTCACCCGGGTGGTGCCGGAGGGCAAAACCCTGTGTTCGCTCTGCTCGCGGCTGCGGCGCGGCGCGCTCTACCGCTACGCCGCCGAACACGGCATCAGCAAGATTGCGTTGGGCCACCACTGCGACGACATGGTCGCGACTTTTTTCATGAATTTGTTCTTCCACGCCAAACTGGCGGCAATGGCGCCGTTGCTGCGCAGCGACGACGGCCAGCATGTGGTGATCCGACCGCTGGCCTACGTGCGCGAGCACGATATCGCCGCCTATGCGCAAGCACGGCATTTCCCGCTGATTCCCTGCACATTGTGCGGCAGTCAGGAAACCCTGCAACGGCGTCAGGTCGGGTTGATGCTGCAACAGTGGGATCGCGAGCATCCGGGACGGGTGGAACAGATCGCGCGGGCCATGGGCAACGTGCAGCCCTCGCAATTGGCCGACCGCGTACTGTTCGACTTCGCCGCGCTCGGCGGCGGCGCGCCGGTAACGGCCTGGGTCGACGACAGTCCGGCCTGAACGTGCGTCGCTGAACCATCCGATGCGGTGCGGGGGACGACGCGATGCGACAATGTCGCCCACCGCCCCGCGCAACGTCGCCGGATCGTTCCGTTTTCTTCTGCTGGATGCTCGATGTTCTTTCGCAATCTGACCCTGTTCCGCTTCCCCACGACGCTGGACTTATCCGAGATCGACACGCGCCTGCCGGAGGCCCGGCTCAAATCGGTGGGCCCGCTGGAAATGAGTTCTCGTGGTTTCATCTCCCCGTTCGGTCGCGAGGAGCAGGAAGCGCTGTCGCACCGCATCGCCGATTTTCTGTGGCTCACCGTGGGCGGGGAGGACAAGATCCTGCCCGGTTCGGTGGTCAACGACCTGCTCGCGCGCAAGGTCGCCGAGATTGAGGAGAAGGAAGGGCGCCGGCCCGGCGGCCGCGCACGCAAGCGGCTGAAGGACGATCTGATCCACGAATTGCTGCCGCGCGCCTTCGTCAAATCCTCGCGCACCGACGCCATGCTCGATCTGCAACACGGCTACGTCGCCGTGGACACCTCCAGCCGCAAGAGCGGGGAGACCGTGATGTCGGAGATCCGCGGCCTGCTCGGCAGCTTTCCGGCGCTGCCGTTGAACGCCGAGGTGGCGCCGCGCGCGATTCTCACCGGCTGGATCGCCGGCGAACCGCTGCCCGAAGGATTAAGCCTAGGCGAAGAGTGCGAGATGAAAGATCCCATCGAAGGCGGCGCGGTGGTCAAGTGCCAGCACCAGGAACTGCGCTGCGAGGAGATCGACAAACACCTGGAAGCCGGCAAACAGGTCACCAAGCTGGCGCTGGTGCTGGACGAGCACGTGTCCTTCGTCCTCGGCGACGATCTGGTGATCCGCAAACTGAAGTTCCTCGACGGGGCGCTCGACCAGCTCGAACATGCCGATCAGGATGGCGTACGTGCCGAACTGGATGCACATTTCGCGCTGATGAGCGGCGAAGTGCGGCGGCTGTTCCTGCTGCTGGAAGACGCGTTGAAGCTGAGCAAGGCCGAGAGCTGAAATCAAGCGGCGTCCAATGCACCAGATCGTGCCGTTGTCACGATCTGGTGGCAGTCCGAGCGTTATCCTGTTTCCATGCCCACTTTTCTCCGTCGCTTGCTCGCCCCGCCGCACGCGGCGGTCGAACGCGACCTCGTCCGCCTGCGATTGGACGAGCGCGAGATCGAGGTGCTGCGCGTGCGCGATCCGCGCGCCCGGCGGATCAAACTCAGCGTGGACGAACGTGGCGCGCGCCTGACCTTGCCTCTGCGCGCCAGCTTGGTCGCCGGCGAACGTTTTCTGCTCGAACACCGGCAATGGCTGGATACACAACTGGCGCGCTACCGCGACGAGGACAGCACACCCGGCCTGCAGCGCGGCGTCCCCGGCTGGCTGCCGTTGCGCGGCGAGCGCCTACCCTTGCGTTGGAGCGAGGGCCGTTACGCGCGCCTGCAAGTCGATGCCCAGGGCGCGGAATTGCAGGTGCCGGCACGCGCTGGCGACGCGGTGATTGCACGCACGCTGCGGGAATTCTACGAAGCGCAGGCGCGCGCCGACCTCGGCCGTTGGCTGCCGATTTATTTGCCGTCGCTGCCGCGCACGCCGGCGCGGATCCGGTTGAAGGTGATGTCCTCGCAATGGGGCTCGCTGGCCCCGGACGGCACCATGGCGCTGGATCTGGCCCTGGTGCTGGGCCGCTCGTCGGCGTTCGAGTATGTGCTGGTCCACGAGTTGTGCCATCTGCTGCAGGCCAACCACTCGCCGGCATTCTGGCGCGAAGTGGAAGCACGGTTTCCGGACTGGAAAGCCGAGCGCACCTACTTCCACGCACATGGGCGCTGCCTGAAGGCGCAGTTGCGGCGCTTGCTGGGTTAGCGCCTACGATGCACAGTTTGAAGGCAGATGCGTCGGTCGTCAGTGGCACGGTGCGTCCCCGTGCGGGGATGCCCACGCTTCGCCTCAGCGCTGCGGAGACAGGGCTCCATGCAGCGCCCGGCAGGCCTCCTCTCCCCGTCTGCCGCAAACCTGTTGCGATTCCCGCACCAGCGAGGCGTTACGGTCCTGGGGGCGCTACGCCGGCATGTCAGGACGCCGGGATCGCACCGCGAACACAGGACGGATCGCGTCTACGGCTGTTGACGGCAGGCGTGGGCGCAACTTAAGGGGAAATAGTTCTGCGCACAAATTTCAAGTTCAATGTTCAGCATGCAGACATGGGGCTGCCGATGGCTCTCGGCATGCACGGCGCCGGTTTAGAGGAACGCGTGCAGCAACGCGGCCACCGCCGCCGGTTGTTCCATGTGCAGATGATGGGTGCCGGGCAGCGTATGCACGCGGCCATCGCGTAGCTGCGCCGCTCGCTGCAAGCGCACCGCCTCGGGCAGAATCGCCTGTGCGGGATCGGCGAAGACCACCAGCGCCGGGCAGTGGATGCCGGTCAGCAAGGCCTGCACCTGCGACTCGGTCTGGCGTATCGGGGTGGGCTGGGTCAGCCGGCGATCGCTGCGCCAGACATAGCCGCCATCCACCGCGCGCACTCCACGTTCCACCAGGAGCCGCGCCGCCGGTTCGCTGAGTTGGTTGGCCCGCATGCGCGCACGCACGGGTGCGGCCAGATCGGGAAACACGCGCAACGGCGTCGCATTCGGCTGGCGGCCTTTGGCGACGCTATCGCGCAGGCGCTGCACGGCGTTGGCCTCGCTTTCGGCCAGACCGCCGAGCATCTCGATCGCCACCAGCTTGTCGATCCGCTGCGGCATTGCCGCGGCCAGCAGGCTGGCGATCGCCGCGCCCATCGAATGGCCGATCAACACGAAACGCTCCCAACCCAGCGCATCGGCGGCGTCCAATACCGGGTGCAGGCTGCTGAACAACAGGTACTCGCCCCCCTCCGGCAACGCGGCGCTATGGCCGTGTCCGGGCAGGTCCAGCATGACCAGATCCAGCTGCGGCAGGTGGGCGCTCAGCGGCACGAAGCTGGCGGCATTGTCCAACCAGCCGTGCAAGGCCAGCACCTTCGGCCCCTGCGGATCGCCGCTGCGCAAGCCGGCGAGCCTGCCCACCCGCGATGGACAGGTAATGGCGCGCGCACTCATGCGGCGCGGATGGCGAGCTGCGCCAGGGCGTGGGCGTGGGCCGCCGAGTCATTGAGACAAGGGATGTAGCGTACCTGCATGCCCCGTTCGGCACAGGTCTCGACGAAACCCATCGCCACTTCTTCCAGGGTTTCCAGGCAGTCGGTGGCGAACCCGGGACAGAGCACATCCACGCGCTGGATACCCTGCGCGGCGAGTTCCCACAGGCGCGGTTCGGCATAGGGCCGCAGCCAGCGTTCGGCGCCGAAGCGCGACTGATAACCGAGTTGCCACTGGCTGGCGTCCAGGCCCAGCGCCGCGGCAATCGCCTGGGCGCTGGCCTCGCAGCGTTGCGGATACGGGTCGCCGTTGTTGGCCACCCGTTGCGGCAGGCCGTGGAAGGAAAAGAACAGCATCTCGCCGCGGCCATGCTGCGCCCAGTGCGCACGCACGCTGGCGGCCACCGCTTCGACCCAGGTTGGATCGGTCGGGTAATCCTCGATCAGGCGTACCGGCAACTGCGGATTGCGCGCCTGCCAGACCTGCACCACGTCCTCGATCGAGGCGGTGGTGGTGGTCGAATACTGCGGATACAGCGGCAACACCACGATCCGGCGCACACCGGCGTCGCGTAGCGCGTCCAGCGTCGGTGCCAGCGCAGGTGTGCCGTAGCGCATCGCCCAGGCCACCTTGTGGTCCGGCAATGCGCGTTGCATGCCTTCGGCCAGACGCCGCGTGTACACCGCCAGCGGCGATCCGTCCGGTAGCCAGACCTGTGCGTACTTCTCTGCCGATTTCGGCGAACGCCGTGGCAGGATGACCCAGTGCAGCAGCGGCCACCAGAACAGGCGCGGAATTGCCACCACGCGCTTGTCGCCGAGAAATTCGGCCAGATAACGGGCGACCGCAGGCGCCGTGGGCGCCTCGGGCGTACCTAGGTTCACCACCAGGACGGCGGTCTCGGGTGCATTTGACATGACTCCATTGTGGCAGAGACCTGGCGCCGCAGTCTGGCGCGTTGTCTATGACAACGATTGGCGTGGCACCGGCCGGCGAACACCGGCACCGCTCATAGCCGATTCATTGGCTGATGAGTAAGTTCAAGAACTTGCAGTATCTTGCTGCGGATCGATCTTGGAGCCCCCCGATGCCCCGCCTGCCGCGCCTCGCGCTGTTGCTGAGTACCATACTGTTCGCCGGCCACGCCATGGCCGGTCCCGAAGAGGACGAACGCGCCCGCAACGCCCTGCGCGTGCTGAGCGAGATTCAGAAGATCCCGGAGCAAGCCATTCCCGACAGGTTGCTCGACGAGGGCCGTGCCATCGTGGTGATTCCGGACACGCTCAAGGTCGGCATGGTGTTCGGTGGGCGTCGTGGCCACGGTTTGATGTCGGTCAAGCGTCCCGATGGCACTTGGTCCAACCCGGTGTTCGTCAAACTGACCGGTGGCAGCGTCGGGTTCCAGATCGGCGTGCAGTCCTCCGATGTGGTGCTGGTATTCCGTAACGACCGCAGCCTGGACAACATCGTCAACGGCAAGTTCACCCTGGGCGCCGATGCCGGCGTTGCCGCCGGCCCGGTCGGGCGCAATGCCTCTGCGGCCACCGACGGCCAGCTCAAGGCCGAGATCTGGTCGTGGTCGCGCGCGCGCGGGCTATTCGCTGGCGTCGCTCTGGATGGTGCCGCCTTGCAGATCGACGATGCCGCCGACCTCAACGCCTACGGCAGCAACAGCACCCCGCGGATGATCTTCGAGGGCCGCACCGCCAGCCGACCGTCCAACGATATCGTGGCATTCCGCGACAAGCTGGAAGAAGTCAGCTATGCCGCGCGGCAAACCCGTCGCAACAGCAAGGACAGCGACGATAGCGACACAGTCCCGGCGTCCGCGGCACCTGCGCCGACCCCGGCCAGACAGGCGGCAGTGGAACCGGCGGTCGGATTGCCCGCCGACAACGCCAGCACGGCGCCGTTGCAAGCGCCGTCGCATGTCCCGCAGAAGCAGGGCTTCCAGCCCGTGTCCGACGGTGAGGTCCGTACCGAGCCACTCAACGGCAACCACTGATTTTGGCGGCGGCGCTCGCGGCCCGGGACATCTGCCTGACTTCTGTTCAGGCGCATTGCAGCGTGTGCGCCAAATAACGCGCCTACCCCCGGTGCGCGCTATCCTGAGCGTTCCTCAACGACTTTCTTTGCGAGCGGATCATGGGCAGTTTTAGCATCTGGCACTGGCTGGTCGTGCTGGTGATCGTGCTGGTGATATTCGGCACCAAGCGGCTGACCGGTGGCATCAAGGACCTGGGCAGCGCGGTCAAGGAGTTCAAGAAAGGCATGCGCGAGGACGACGATAAACCGGCCGGCCAGCTTGCCGACGCCTCGCGCAGCAGCGAACCGGCGCGCCAGACCCAGGCCGAGCACGACCGCGACGCGCACTGACAGGACGGCGTGCCTTGTTCGATATCGGATTCAGCGAACTGCTGGTGATCGCGGTGGTGGCGCTGGTGGTGCTCGGCCCGGAGCGCTTGCCCAAGGCGGCGCGTTTTGCGGGCTTGTGGGTCCGTCGTGCCCGCGCGCAGTGGGACTCGGTGAAGCAGGAGCTGGAACGCGAACTGGAAGCCGAGGAACTCAAGCGCAGCCTGCGCGACGTGCAAGCCTCGCTGCGCCAGGCCGAGACCCAGCTGCGCGACAGTGGCCAGCAATTGCAACGCGAAACCGACGCGTTGCGCCGCGAGATCGATCCGACCACGCCGAACCCGGACCCATCCACCGGAATTGCGGAACCCCCCCTGCACACTGCCTTGGCGGCTGCCACGGTCGAGACCGTGGAAACAGCGCTACCGGTATCAAAGTCTGCCGTCGAGCCACCGCCACAACCGGCTGCGCCGGTATCGTCCGGAGCGCAGGGCCTCACGGCGCATCCAAAGACCGCAGACACCCCGTTGTCGCCTCCGGTCCAGCCTCCTTCCGCTGACCCGACAGCGCCGCGATGAACCCCGAAGCCGAGAGCAGCCTGATCGAACACCTGATCGAACTGCGTGCGCGTCTGATGCGTGCGCTGATCGGTCTGGGCGTGGTGGTGGTGGCCTTGCTGCCGTTCTCCAAGCGTATCTACACCTGGCTGGCCGCGCCGATGCTGGCGCAGTTGCCGGTTGGACAGAGCGTGATTGCCACGCATCCGGCAGGTGCGGTCATCGCTCCACTCAAGTTGGCGTTCTTCCTGGGCATTTTCATCGCCGCGCCCTGGCTGCTGTACCAGGCCTGGGCCTTCGTCGCGCCCGGCCTGTACCAGCGCGAGAAGCGTCTGGCGTTGCCGCTACTGGCATCGGCGGTGCTGCTGTTCTATCTCGGCTGCGCGTTCGCCTACTTCCTGGTGTTGCCGGCGGTGTTCCACTTCTTGACCACGTTCAAGCCGGACGTGATCCAGCTCACCCCGGACGCCGGGTCTTATCTGGATTTCGTCCTGGCGATCTTCTTCGCCTTCGGCGCCAGCTTCGAGTTGCCGGTCGCGCTGGTGATCCTGGCCCTACTCGGTTGGGTAACACCGTCGCAACTGCGCGAGGGCCGCGGTTACGCGGTGGTGGGCATCTTCGTATTGGCCGCCGTGCTGACCCCGCCAGACGTGGTTTCGCAACTGATGCTGGCCATTCCGATGTGCCTGCTCTACGAGTTGGGCATCATTGCCGCCAGCGCGGTGACCAAGCAGCCGTCGGAAATGCAAATCCGCGACTAAGCCTAACTGACGAAGTTCAGCGGAGCGGTTCTGCTCAAGTGTCGCAACGCCGACACCACTGGATCGGGCAGCCGCCCGAACAGCCGGGCTTGTCCAGGATCCAGGACGTCGTCTCTCAAGCGACAAACACGTTGGACGGCGGCTGCGGCACTGCCGTTGCGGGATGATCGGGGTGCCCGAACATCTGTTTCCACGCTGTGTACACCATGCCGGCCAACGCCGGCATCACCAAGGCCATGAGCAACACCTGTGTGACCAGGGTCGCGACCATGGCGCCGACGATGACCTGCAGCAGCAACATCACCAATGCCAGCACGAAGTACAGCGCAAAAGTGGCGATGAAGGCCAGCACGCAGAACACTAACATCGCCGGTACGTTGTGCAGGCAGGCGCGCAGGCTGTGGCGCATCGCGGTCAGGCCGTTGCGGCCATCGAACATCACCTGCGGCGCGAACAGGAATAGCGTCAGCATCACCATCACGAAACCGACCGCCACCAGCAGCAACCACACCAAGATGCGCATGGCCGGCAGGGTTTCCACCAGTTGCTCCACCTGCGCTGGGTCTGGCTGCGCGTTCGACTGGCTGAGCTCGTTGAGCTTGTTCATCACCGTGGCCATTTGCTCCCATCCGCTCGGCCCCACCACCACCAGTGCGAGGATGCCCAACGCCAGCACGACGACCAATTGCGGCAATAGCGCCACCAGCAAATTCGGCGCGCGGCCTGCGTGCAGGCCTTGCAGCAGGTGCGCCGGTTGCGCACGACGGCCTTGGTCCACTTCCCGTGCAGCCCATACCAGCCCACCGAACAGCAGTGGGCCGGCCAAGCCAAGCAGCAGTTGCGCCAGCATGCCGAGGGTCGGATTGAGCACCCCCATGAACACGGCGATCACCAGGGCCAACCCCCAAATTGCGCCCAGCCGGCCCAGCGCCCATGGCGCCCGCCGCAGGAGGGACATCCCGCTCAATAGCCAGTGCGCGCCGGCCGAGGCCGGCAGCTTGCGAATCTCGATCATTGCCAATCCGAAGTGGGGGACGCCGTAAAGCGCGGCGAAGACGCAGATTATCGTGGTTTTGCCTGGACGCCGTCGTCAATATTGACTGTGCGCGTGCTGAACGAAGCGTCGTAGCAGCTTGCGCGCCAGCGGCGCGGCGCTGACCTCGCGGGCGATGGTACGGGCGCAGCGTCCTGCCCGGCGTAGACAGTCGGCGCGCGCCTGTACATAGCCACGCATGTGGTGGGTGGCGAATTCCGGATGAAATTGCACGCCCCAGGTCGCTTTGCCCCAGCGCAGCGCCTGGCACTGGTCCTGCGCCGAATGCGCCAGCACGGTGGCGCCGGCAGGTGCGCGCAGTACCGTCTGCAGATGGGTGGCGTGCGCAGCGAAATGTTCCGGCAGGCCGCAGAACAACGGGTCGTCGGCGGCCGGGGGATGCAACGCGATCTGCACCGTACCCGATTCGCGCCCCGCCGGGTTGTAGGCGACTTCCCCGCCCAGCGCGTGTGCCAGCAACTGGTGGCCGTAACAGATGCCCAGCAGCGGCATTCCCGCGTGCGCAGCCTCGCGCAGCCAGTCGGCGGAACGCTCGCTCCAGTCGGCGCGATCGGTAATGAACGCAGCCGACCCGGTGATGATGACCCCGACGAAATCGCGGCGATCGGGCAGCGCCGCGCCCGCAGCGACATTGGCGACCACGATCTCGCGCTCGGCCAGACCGGCAGCGACGCGGATCCAATGCGGAAAACGCCCGTAGCGCCGCATCGTCGGCACAGGCTCGCCGGTTTCGAGGATCAGGAAGGGTGTAGCGGACATACGGAACAAGGCAACGACATGGAGTGATTCTAGATGGCCGCGGGGCCATTTTTTCAAGTGCGACCGGCGCCGACGGCATCAGCATATAACTTGGGTAAACCCAGGACTTCGCTGCGTGTCCCTGGGCTGTTTACACTCCGGCCTCATGTTCCGCGACGTATCGAAGGGATCTTCGGCATGATGAAACTATTGAAATCGCTGACGCTGGCCGTGGTGTTGATCGCCTCCGGCGCCTGTATTGCGGCCACCCCGGTCAAGCCAACCACGCTTACTGTGCTCAGTTCCGGCGGCATCATGGGGGCGGTGCGCGCGATCGCGCCGCGCTACGAACAGGCGACCGGGGTGAAGCTGCGCATCGAGGCGGCGCCGTCAATGGGCGACACGCCGCAGGCCATTCCTAACCGGCTCGCCCGTCATGAGCCGGCGGACGTGCTGTTGATGGTCGGTTCGGCGCTCGACAAGCTGGTCGCCACGGGCCAGGTGCGCAAGGCCAGTCGGGTGGATTTGGGCAAATCCTATATCGCCATGGCGGTCAAACAGGGCGCGGCCAAGCCCGACATCTCCAGCATGGACGCTTTCCGCAAGACGCTGCTGGACAGCACGTCGGTGGCGTATTCCGACAGTGCCAGCGGCGTTTACCTGTCGCATGAACTGTTCCCGCAGATGCGGCTCGGCGACGGCTTCGCCGCCAAGGCGCGGATGATTCCCGCCGAGCCGGTGGGCGTCGTGGTCGCGCGCGGCCAGGCGCAACTCGGCTTCCAGCAACTGAGCGAACTGAAGCCGGTGCCGGGCATCACCATCGTCGGCCTGATTCCCCAGCAGGCGCAGAAGATGACCCTGTATTCCGGTGCCGTCGCCACGTCCAGCACGCAGCCGGAGGCGGCCCAGGCACTGTTGGATTACATGGCGTCCAAGGCCGCTGCGAAGGCCATCGAGGACAGCGGTCTCACGCCTATCGTCACACAGTAACAGCGGCGATCAAGACCATGGTGGCGCTGCCGCCGGTCCGGCCGGGCGGTGCTCGGAATCCTCGAACTGCTGACTCACTCGCGCGGCGGTAGTACCGACAGCACTTCTTCGAGGGTGGTCAGGCCGGCGGCCACCTTTTCCAGGCCCGCGCGGCGCAGGGTGCGCACGCCCTCGGCCTGTGCGGCACGGCTGAAACCGGCCAGGTCCATGTCGGCGCGGATCAGGCTGCGCAGACGCGGCCCGATCGGCAGCAGTTCGTACAGGCCGACCCGGCCCAGATAGCCGGTGCGGCGGCATTCCAGGCAGCCGACCGGCGCATAGGTCTGAATCTGCTCGGGTAACGCCTCGCCCGGCTCGCGCAGCGCGTCCCACGCGGGCGCTTCCAGCGTGTGCGGGCGCTTGCAGTGGCTGCACAGGGTCCGCACCAGACGCTGCGCCAGTACGCCGTTGAGGGTGGAGGCGACCAGGTAGTGCGGCACGCCCAGGTCGAGTAGGCGGGTGATCGCCGAGGGCGCGTCGTTGGTGTGCAGGGTGGATAGCACCAGGTGCCCGGTCAGCGAGGCCTGCACCGCCATCTGCGCGGTTTCCAGGTCGCGAATCTCGCCGATCATGATGATGTCCGGATCCTGCCGCAGCAGGGTGCGCACGCCACTGGCGAAATCCAGGTCGATGTTGGGCTGCACCTGCATCTGGTTGAACTCTGTCGCGATCATCTCGATCGGATCCTCCACGCTGCACACGTTCACGTCCGCCGTGGCCAGGCGCTTGAGCGTGGAGTACAGCGTGGTGGTCTTGCCCGAACCGGTCGGGCCGGTGACCAGCACGATGCCGTGCGGACGCTCCACCAACGCGTTCCAGCCGGCCGCTTCCTGGGGGCTGAAACCGAGCTGGTCCACGCTCTTGAACGCCGCATCCGGGTCGAAGATGCGCATCACGCACTTCTCGCCGAACGCGGTGGGCATGGTCGACAGGCGCATTTCGGTCTCGCGCCCGCCCGGCGAGCGGGTCTTGATGCGTCCGTCCTGCGGGCGCCGGCGCTCGGCCAGGTCCATGCGTCCAAGCACCTTGATCCGGCTGACGATGGCGCTCATCACCGCCGGTGGCACTTCCAGCACCTTGTGCAGCACGCCGTCGATGCGGAAGCGCATGCGTCCGGCCTCGCGCCGTGGCTCCAGGTGGATGTCGCTGGCGCGCTGTTCGTAGGCGTACTGCAATAGCCAATCGACGATATGCACGATGTGGTGGTCATCGGCGTTGACATCGCCGCCACGGCCCAGTTCCACCAGTTGTTCGAAGCTGGGCAGGCTGCTGCCCTGTTCGCCACGGCCGTCCTTGGCCCCGCGCACCGAGCGGGTCACGCCGAAGAACTCCATCGTGTAGCGATGCAGGTCCAGCGGATTGACCACCGCGATCTCGATACGGCGACGCGCCAGGTGTTGCAGATCGCCGAGCCAGTCCAGTGCCAGCGGTTCGCTGGTCGCCACCAACAGGCGCTCTGGTTCCAGCGCCAGCGGCAGGATGCGGTGGCGACGCGCGTAAGCGTGCGAGACCACCGCGGTGACCGCGGCCACGTCCACCCGGGTCGGGTCGATGCGCAGATAGCGCAGGCCGCAGCGTTGCGCCAACCATTCGGTCAAGCGTTCCAGGCTCAGTTCGCTGCCCGGCGGGTGGATCGCGGGCAGTTTCAAGTTGGATAGCAGCACCAGTGGATGCACATCGCTGACCGTGCGTGCGCTCTGCGCCGAGAACTGCATGCGGCCGCGTTCTTCTGGCGCGACCAAGCCGTCGGCGAGCAAGGCCGTGGTCACACGTTCCACGCTCAGCCGTCCCGGCGGCAACGACACCGTGCTGGATGCGGGCAAGCCGAGCGGCGGCGCGGCGGATCGCGAATCCATAGGTCTTGCTCCGATGCGCGGAAGTGCCCGCGAGTCGGTCGCTATACTAGCGCACCCCTCAATCGGCCTTCCTCCGCACGATGTCCGTTTCCCGGTCCGTTCCGATCACGTTCCAGGGTCTGATCCAGACTCTCAATCAGTTCTGGGCGCAGCACGGCTGTGTGCTGATCCAGCCGTTGGACCTGGAAGTGGGCGCCGGCACGTTCCATCCGGCCACGTTTCTGCGTGCGCTCGGTCCGGAGCCATGGAACGCGGCCTACGTGCAGCCGAGCCGCCGTCCCACCGATGGCCGCTATGGCGAGAACCCGAACCGCTTGCAGCGCTACTACCAGTACCAGGTCGCGATGAAGCCCAACCCGGACAACATCCAGCAGTTGTACCTGGACTCGTTGCGCGCGCTGGGCATCGACCCGCTGGTGCACGATTTGCGCTTTGTCGAGGACAACTGGGAATCGCCCACGCTCGGCGCCTGGGGCCTGGGCTGGGAAGTCTGGCTCAATGGTATGGAGGTCACCCAGTTCACCTACTTCCAGCAGGCCGGTGGGCTGGAGTGCAAACCCGTGCTGGGCGAGATCACCTACGGTCTCGAGCGGCTGTGCATGTATCTGCAAAATTGCGACAACGTGTACGACTTGATCTGGACCTATGGCCCCGACGGCACACCGGTTACCTACGGCGACGTCTACCACCAGAACGAGGTGGAGCAGAGCGCGTACAACTTCGAACACGCCAACGTGGCCGAACTGTTCCACCGCTTCGACGCCTGCGAACGCGAAGCGCAGGCGCTGGTCGAAGTGGGACTGCCATTGCCGGCCTATGAGCAAGTCACCAAAGCCAGCCACGCCTTCAACCTGCTGGATGCGCGCCGGGCGATCTCGGTCACCGAGCGTCAGCGCTATATCCTGCGCGTGCGCGCGCTGGCGCAGGCGGTGGCCAAGGCCTACTACGCGCAGCGCGAGAAGCTCGGCTTCCCCGGCGTGAAGCGCTAGTCCCGTGGGCGTATGCCTGCCGCGCTTTTTTTTCCGCTGCCATTGGCTTGGCGATGGCGGCTGGCGATCCATGGCGATGACCGCGATGCGCGCGGCACGCCGAACGACACATCGATTGGGCGCGGCGCACTGCCGACGCCTCGGAAGGACGTGATATGAGCATGCATCCCCTGCTGATCGAACTGGGCACCGAAGAACTGCCGGTCAAGGCATTGCCGGGCCTGGCGCAGGCGCTGTTCGACGGCGTGATCGCCGGGCTGGACAAGCGCGGCATCGCGGTCGAACGCGGCGACGCCAAGCCGCTGTCCACTCCGCGCCGGCTGGCGGTGCTGCTGCCGGGCGTGGCTGCCGAACAACCGGAACAGCGCGCGGAAGTCCTTGGGCCTTACCTCAACATCGCCCTGGATGCCGACGGCCAGCCGACCAAGGCGCTGGAAGGCTTTGCCGCCAAGGCCGGGATCGCCTGGACCGCGCTGGAGCGCACCCGCGACGCCAAGGGCGAGCGCTTCGTGCACCGCGCCGTACACCCCGGCGCGCGCACCGCGACGCTGCTGCCGGACATTCTGCGCGAAGCAATCGCGGCGATGCCCATTCCCAAGCCGATGCGCTGGGGCGATCACGACTACGGTTTCGCGCGGCCGGTGCAGTGGCTGGTGCTGCTATTGGGCAACGAGGTGGTGCCCGCGCACTTGCTCGGCGTGCAGGCCGACCGGCACAGCCGTGGCCATCGCTTCCTGCACGATGCGCCGGTGACGCTGGCGCAGCCGGGCGATTACGTGGCTGCATTGCAGGCGGCGCAGGTGCTGGTGGACCCGGACGTGCGCCGCGCGCGCATCGTCGCCGAGGTCGAGCAGGCCGCGCGCCAGGCTGGCGGCCGTGCGCGCATCGCCGAGGACAATCTGGCGCAGGTGGTGAATCTGGTGGAATGGCCGTCGGCGGTGCTGTGCCGTTTCGAGCCGGCGTTCCTGGCGGTGCCGCAGGAAGCGCTGATCGAAACGATGGAGAGCAACCAGAAGTTCTTCCCGGTGCTGGATGCCGACGGCAAGCTCACCGAGCATTTCATCGGTATCGCCAATATCGTCTCGCGCGACGTCGCCGAAGTCGCCAAGGGCTACGAGCGGGTGATCCGCCCGCGCTTCGCCGACGCCAAGTTCTTCTTCGACGAAGACCTCAAGCAGGGTCTGGAGGCGATGGGTGTGGGTCTGGCCGGCGTGACCTATCAGGCCAAGCTCGGCAGCCTTGCCGACAAGGTGCGGCGCGTGGCCGCATTGGCTGAGGCCATTGCCGCGCAGGTCGGCGCCGATCCGGCGCAGGCGCGCCGCGCCGCCGAACTGAGCAAGAACGACCTGCAATCGCGCATGGTCAACGAATTCCCCGAACTGCAAGGCATTGCCGGCCGTTATTACGCCAGCGCCGCCGGCGAGCCGCGCGACATTGCGTTGGCCATCGACGAAGCCTACCAGCCGCGTTTCGCCGGCGACGATATCGCGCTGTCGCCGCTGGGCAAGGTGCTGGCCATCGCCGAACGCCTGGACACGCTGGCTGGTGGATTTGCTGCGGGGTTGAAGCCCACCGGCAACAAGGACCCGTTCGCGCTGCGGCGCAATGCGCTGGGTCTGGCGCGGACGGTGATCGAGAGTGGGTTTGATGTGGATTTGAGTGAAGCGCTGGTCGCTGCTGCCAAGCTTTTACCGTGGGAGCAGCTGGTGAGGAAAGCCGAGCTGCCCAACAAGCTACCCAATGAACATCCGACGTCTGAGATCGACTCGATCCAATACGCGCAGCTTGCCCAGGAAGTCTACGACTTCATCCTCGACCGCCTACGCGGTTACTACGCCGACAAAGGCGTGCCGGCGACGCATTTCAACGCGGTCGCCGAATTGAAGTTGGCCTCGCTGTACGACGTCGACCGTCGCATCGACGCCATCGGCACCTTCGCCGCGTTGCCGGAAGCCGACGCCTTGGCCGCCGCGAACAAACGTATTCGCAACATCCTGCGCAAGGCCGAGGACGCCATTCCCGCCCAAGTCGATGCAGCGCTGCTACGCGAGCCGGCCGAACGCGCGCTGGCCGAGGCGGTGGAAGCGGCAATCGTCGAGACCGACGGCACCCTGCGTCAGCGCGATTACGTCAGCGTGCTGAATGTGCTGGCGCGGCTGCGGCCGCAAGTGGATGCGTTCTTCGATGGGGTGATGGTCAACGCCGAGGCCCCGGCGCTACGCGGCAACCGCCTGGCGCTGCTCAAGCGCCTGGGCGAGCGCCTGGGCAGTGTCGCGGCCATCGAACATCTGTCCTCGGCAAACTGAGGCTGCATCTTCCCGTTTTCCGCCATCTGCAAACGGGGAGGCGAACGATCATCGCCAGTCGCATGGCTGGCGCGATGTGGCACGCGCGGGAGTGTCAAGGCAGCGCCGACCGGATTGGTTCAGCGCCTGCCTATTGGCACGGGATTGCCGCTTATTTCGATTCCGCCTCGTTGTCGCCATAGAACACCAAGCCCAGGCGAATCCGCTCGCGACCTTGTTCGCGGCGATGGCGATTGGTGTCGCGCAAGGAATAGACGCAGCCGCAGTATTCCTGCTGGTAGAAGCGCTCGCGTTTGCTGATTTCGATCATCCGCGCCGAACCGCCGTGCTTGCGCCAGTTGTAGTCCCAGTAGGTCAGCCCATCGTAAGGCGCGGCGGCGCGGATGCCACTGTCGGTGATCTGCTGCATGTTCTTCCAGCGCGAGATCCCCAGCGAACTGGTGATGACCGGAAACCCATGTTCGTGGGCATACAACGCCGTGCGCTCGAAGCGCATGTCAAAGCACATGGTGCAACGGATGCCACGCTCGGGCTCGTTCTCCATGCCTTTGGCACGGGCGAACCAGTTGTCGGTGTCGTAGTCGGCGTCGATGAACGGCACGCCGTGTTGCTCGGCGAAGCGGATGTTCTCCTGCTTGCGCAGTTCGTATTCCTTGGCCGGATGAATATTGGGGTTGTAGAAGAACACCGTGTAATCGATACCGGATTCGACGAACGCTTCCATCAACTCGCCCGAGCACGGTGCGCAACACGAATGCAGCAGCAGGCGGTCGCCACCACCAGGCAAGACAAGTTGTTCGCGTGTGTTACTCATAGGCGCTTCCCGATCGGCTTCACGACGCTGGAGACATCCAGGCCGCCATCGCCTTGGCGGCGGTTTATTTTTAAGGGCGAAGCGCCAGTTTACCAAACATGGCCGTCATCCCGATGATGACTGTGGCTTTCGCCGTCAGGCCGGCATCAGCTCGTTGCCGAGGCCACCGCCTGGTCACGCGTTGCCGGCGTTTTTCAGCATCCCCTGCTAAGGCGCAGACCACGACGGCGCTGTCGTGATCGCCTTCTATACCCGATTGCGTTCACATATCGGGATGTGGGATGTCGTCTAGCCGATGACGCCCGTTGAATCCAGCCGTGCGATAGCCTCAGCCACAACCTCGGCGAATGGAGCATCCACGTCCACCGCGATCACGTCTGTCTCGTCAATGGGGGATTCCAGTGCGTCGATCTGGCTTTGCAACATGGTCGGCGGCATGAAGTGGCCGCTGCGTGCGGCCAGACGCGCGGCGATCACGTGCATGGCGGCGTGCAGAAACACGAAGCGCATCGGCACCCCGCTGTCGCGTAGCTGTTGACGGTGCGCGCGGCGCAAGCCGGAGAAAGCCAACACGATGCCGTCGCCGACAGCGTTGGACTGGCGCAGCCGCGTCGCCAGCGCCGCGACCCAAGGCGCACGCTGCGCGTCGCTGAGCGGAATGCCACGGGCCATCTGTGCCTTGGCTTCGGCGCTATGCACGTCGTCAGCGTCCAAGAACGTCATCCGATAGTGTGCGGCCAGTGCCTGCGCGACGCTGGTCTTGCCGCTGCCCGCCACGCCCATCACGATGATGGCGGCGGCAGCTGGTGGTGGAGGCGATGTCGAGTCCATCACGTGTCGTTATACCTGGCGATGTCTTTGCTATGCCGCATGCGCTGGCGGGGTGCGTAAGCTGGTGTAGCGTCGTGCCGCTGTCGCGCATGGCGGAAACTGCCGGATGCCGCCGCATCATCGCATGTCCACCCATCCAGGATCGCCGATGTCCTTCTCATCGCAACGCACCGACGCTCCGCTGCGCTGGTCCGAGACACTCGGCTACGGCATCGGCGATATGGGGTTCAACCTTTACTGGGCCAATATTTCTGCGTTCCTGCTGATCTTCTACACCGATACCATGGGCCTGCCGGCGGCCGCGGTGGGCACGATGCTGTTGGTGACCAAGCTGGCGGATGCGGTGTGCGATCCGTTGATGGGCGCGATCGCCGACCGTACCCGCACGCGCTGGGGTAAGTTCCGACCCTATTTGCTGTTCGCGGCGTTGCCAATGGCGGGCAGTGCGGTGCTGGCCTATACCACGCCGGAGTTGGACACCGGTGGTCGTCTGCTCTGGGCCTATGTCACCTTCGGGCTGATGATGCTGATGTACACCGTGCTCAGCATTCCGTACTCGGCGCTGTCGGGTGTGATGACCGCCGATAGTCAGCAACGCACCACGCTCATCAGCATCCGCTTCATCGCGGCGTTCGTTGGCACCTGCCTGGTCAACTATGCCACGCTGGATCTGGTGCGCTGGTTCGGCAACGGCGACGACGCGCGGGGCTGGCAATGCACCATGCTGCTGTACGGCGCGGTGGCCGCGGCGTCATTCGCGATCGTGTTCGCGAGCACCCGCGAACGATTGCAGCCGTTGTCGCAGTCGCGCGCGCCAGTGTTGCAGGATATCGCCGATCTGCTGCGCAATCGGCCGTGGCGGGTGTTGTTCGCGTTGGCGTTGATCATCATGGTCACCATCGTCATGCGCGGCGGCGCCGGCGTGTACTACTTCAAGTATTACGTCGGCCGTCCGGATCTGGCCGGCTGGTTCCTCGGCGGCTATTCGGTGGCGTTAGCGCTGGGTGCGGCGGCCACGCCGCTGTTGACCCGCTGGTGCGACAAGCGTCGCTTGATGATTTGGTTGATGACCAGCGCCGGCGTGCTCAGTTGCGCGATGTTCTTCGTCCCGCGCAAGGCGATCTGGGCGCTGTTCGCGATTAATCTGCTGGTGGGCCTGGCGTTGGGGCCGAAATCGCCGCTGGCGTTCTCCATGTATGCCGATAGCGCCGACTACACCGAGTGGAAGACCGGGCGTCGCGCCACCGCGATGACGTTCTCGGCGGCGACGTTCTCGCAAAAGCTTGGCGCTGCGCTGGCCTCGGCCTGCATTGCCTGGATGCTGGCGGCGATGGGCTATGTCGCCAATCAGGTGCAGAGCGATGCCTCGCAACGGGGCATCGCGTTGTTGTTGACGGTGATTCCTGGCGCGATCGCGTTGCTGGCGGCGTGGACGATGCGCTTCTATCCGCTGGACGATGCCGCGCTACGCCGCATTCAAGACGATTTGGCGGCGCGCAAGCGTGCGGCGGGGGAGGTTGACCGATGAACATCGCGCACGATCCGCGGCAAGACACGACGTCGCTGCTCGCACCCAGCGCCGACGGCGAGCGCTATGCGCTGTACAGCCCGACCGCGCTACCCAATGCCGGCGGCTTCCTGTGGAACCGGCGGATGATGATCCATGTGACTTGTCGTGGTTACGCCACCGCGCAGTTCATGCAGCCGGAGCCGACCAAGTACGCGCATGCGCCGATCCTGGAGGCGAAGACCTTCATGCAGCCGGAGCAGCCGTACTACGCGCACCATCCCGGACGCTTCTTCTACCTCAAGGACGAGGACACTGGCGCGCTGTATTCGGTGCCCTACGAGCCGGTCAGGGCGATGCCGCAGGCGTTCTGTTTCTCGGCTGGTCAAGCCGATGTGGTCTGGTGCGTGCGTCATGCCGACATCGAGGTGGAGCTGCGCCTACAGTTGCCGGTGGACGATCCAGTGGAGCTGTGGCAGTGCCAGGTGCGCAATCTGGATGGGCGTGCGCGCCGGCTCGCGCTGTATGCGTACTTTCCGGTCGGTTACATGTCGTGGATGTACCAGAGCGGCGAATACCGCGCCGATCTGGGCGGCATCGTTTGTCGCAGCGTCACCGGTTATCAAAAAGTGGAGGATTATTTCCGCCATCGCGATTTCAAGGACTGCACTTTTTTACTGCACGAGCAGACGCCGGATGCCTGGGAGGCGCGGCAGTCGGCGTTCGAGGGCGAAGGTGGCCTGCATGCGCCGAGTGCGGTGATGCAGCCACGTCTAGGCGGCAGCGAGGCACACTACGAATTGCCGACCGCGGCCTTGCAGTACCGCATGCGCTTGGTGCCGCAGCAGGCGCAGACGCTGCGCTTTCTATTCGGCCCGGCCACGGACGCGGCGGAGATCGCCGACTTGCGCGCGCGCTACCTGTCGGCGCAGGGGTTCGCCACGGCGGCGGCGGACTACCGCGCCTATCTGGCCGAGGCGGTTGGCTGTCTGCACATCGCCACGCCCGATCCGCACTTGGACAACCTGGCCAACCACTGGCTGCCGCGACAAGTGTTCTATCACGGCGACGTCAACCGTCTGAGCACCGACCCGCAGACCCGCAACTATCTGCAGGACCACATGGGCATGAGCTATCTGTGCCCGCACACGGCACGCGCCGCGCTGCTGCATGCGTTGTCGCAGCAGGAAAGCAGCGGGGCGATGCCGGATGGCATCCTGCTGGTCGAGGGCGCGGAACTGAAGTACATCAATCAGGTGCCGCATACCGACCACTGCGTGTGGTTGCCGGTGTTCCTGTCGGCCTATCTGGACGAGACCGGCGATAGCGCCCTGCTGCGCGCGGACGTGACCACGGCCGATGGTGTCAGCCGCAGCGTCGCCGAGCGCATCGACGCGGCGATGCGCTGGCTGCTCGGCGCGCGCGATGCGCGCGGTCTGAGCTACATCGCGCAGGGCGACTGGTGCGATCCGATGAACATGGTGGGCTATCGTGGCCGTGGCGTGTCCGGCTGGTTGTCTGTGGCCACCGCGCATGCGTTGCAACTGTGGGCGCGGATCTGCGCGCAACATGGCCGCGCGGGGTCGGCGGTGCAGTGGCGCGCGGGTGCGGCCGAGCTCAATGCCGCGGTGAACCGTGAGCTGTGGGATGGCGACTGGTATGCGCGCGGTATCACCGACGATGGCGTGCGCTTCGGCATCAAGGACGACCAAGAAGGCCGCATCTATCTCAATCCGCAGAGCTGGGCGCTGCTCGCCGGCACCGCCGATGCGGCACAGCGCCAACGCCTGTTGCAGGCGATCGACGCGCAGTTGGACACGCCCTATGGGCCGGTCATGCTGGACCCGCCCTATACGGCGATGCGCGAGGACGTGGGCCGGCTGACCCAGAAGTATCCTGGCTCGGCCGAGAACGGCGCGGTCTACAACCATGCCGCCGCGTTCTACTTGCACGCGTTGTATGCGATCGGCGACGCCGACCGTGCCTGGCGCGTGCTGCGCGCGATGATTCCAGGCCCGGAGCTGGCCGATTATCTGCAGCGCGGGCAACTGCCGGTGTTCGTCCCCAACTACTATCGCGGCGCCTGGCGCTCCTTGCCGCGCACCGCCGGCCGCTCCAGTCAACTGTTCAACACCGGCACGGCGGCATGGTTGTACCGCTGTCTGATCGAAGGCTTGTTCGGGCTGAAGGGCGACGGCGATGCGCTGTGCGTGCGTCCGCAGTTACCGTCGCATTGGCCGCAGGCGCAGGTGCAGCGGCGGTTTCGCGGTGCGCTGTTCGCGGTGCGGATGCAGCGCGCCGCAGACTGCCTCGCGCCGCAGGTGCGCGTGGATGGACGGCTGTTGGAAGAGCCACGGATCGTCGAGATCGAGGCTGGCCGCCACTATGTGGTCGAGGTGCGTTTGCCGCCTGGGTGAGCTCGTGCGAGAGAGAACGATCGCGCGCGACCGGAACGCTATGCGGCTTACATCGGCGCGGTGTTGGCGGTCGCGACCAGGTCGTCCCATTGCAGCCGGGTGCTGGCGGCATCGTCGCTTTCCTGTAGCGCGCGGCGCGCGGCGCAGCGCATCGCGCGGCTGATCCAGGTGTGCAGGTCGCGGCCGGAATGGCCCTCGCTGCGCTCGGCGACCCAGGCCGCCGCCGCGTCCGCATCGAACGCGAGCGGCTTGCCGCGCAACAGGCGCCCGACGATGGCGGTGCGCGCGGCGCGGTCGGGCAGCGCGATGGGGATGTGCCGGTCCAGGCGCGACAGCAGCGCCGGATCGATCGCATCGGCATGGTTGCTCGCGGCCAGTAGAAACACTTCCCCGGTGTGACTGGCGACGCCGTCCAATTCCTGTAGCAACTGGCCGACGATCTCGCGGGTCAGCGCATCGTCGCTCTCGGCGCCACGCGCGGGGGCGAGGATGTCGAGTTCGTCGATGAAGACGATGCACGGTGCTTGCGCCCGCGCCCGCGCGAATGCCGCCTGCACGCGCTGGCCGGACTGGCCCAGGTAGCCGGCCTTGAGGTCGGCGCTGGTCAGGGCGATGAAGGCCAGGCCCGATTGGTTGGCGAGGATTCGCGCGACTTGGGTCTTGCCGGTGCCCGGCGGGCCGGACATCAAAATGCCGCGTGGCACGGGCACGCCCAGTGCGGCGAGCTGCTCGGCGTTACGCAGTTCCTTGCCCAGGGCAACGAACTCCTCAAGCGCGGCCTGTGGTAGCACGATATCGTCCCAGTCCAATGCCGCGACCTGGGTGGAACCCTTGCCGCGCAGCGCCCGCAGCTGGGTCAGCAGCGTCGCGTTGTCCAATGCGCCATCCACGCATTCGGCCGCCACCCGCGCGACCAGGGTATGTAGATCACGGCCGGACAAGCCGGTGCTGTCGGCGATGACCTGCGGATCCAGGGTCAGCGCAAAGCCGGCGCGTTGCAGTTCGTGACCGAGAATGCGCGTGCGCGCCGCCGCGTCGGGCAGGCCGATGGCGATGCTGGCGGTGAAGCGCGACATCACTGCCTCGTCGAGCAGCGCCGGGCGGTTGCTGGCGCCGATCACCAGCACCTGTCCAGGCGCGGAGTGGAAGCCATCCCATTCGGCGAGGAAGGTCTGCACCAGTTCGGCGCCGAAACTGTCGCTGTCGGCACCGCCACGTCGCGCGAACACGCTCTCGCATTCGTCGATAAACAGGATCGCTGGCGCGTTGTCGCGGCAGCGCTGCCAGATCGCCTGCACCTTGGGTCCGGTATTGCCGACATGCGCGGCTTTCAGATCGGCCACGCCCAGTGCTTCGACATGGCAGCCGGCATGCTGCGCCAGCTTGCGTGCGATCAGGGTCTTGCCGGTGCCCGGCGGCCCGTGCAGCAGGATGCCCTTCGGCGCCGGAGCACGACCGGAGACGAACAGATCGACCAGTTTCAGGATCTCGTCCAGGCAGGCATCGGGCAGCGCGACGTCGGTCCAGTGGCGCTGCACCGCGTCCATGCTCTGTAGGCGTTGTTGCACGGCGCGCTGCTGGCTGCGTGCCGCGTCCCATGCTTGCACGCATGCATGCAGTGCGCCGATCGGCGCGGCCTCGGCCGCCGCGTCGGTCGCCAGGGCCACGGCCATGGCGTGCAGGGAGGCCGATGCAGTGGCTTGCAGATCGGCGTCGAAGGCAATCAGCGCGGCGGCATGGGTGGCGTCGGGCAGCACGATCAGCGCATGCAGGCGCGGTTCCATCGCGGCGTCGTGCAAGGCCAGCAGGCGTGCGCCGGACACGTCGCCGTGCGTGGCGGGGATCTGCCAGTGGCCGTATAGGTTGGATTGCGGCCATGGTGCGCGGGTCACCGGGTAAGCCGCGGTTGGCGTGCGCTGCGCCACGTCGCCGACCTGCGCCAGCGCCAGCGGCATGCGTGCGAATCGCCGCAGCAGCAGGCGTTCGTCGTAGCTGTCGTGCCAGGCCAGCAGTTGCGCGCCACCCACCACTAACACGGCGTACAGCAGCAACGAGGGCAGTGCGCATTCCAGCAGTGGCAGGATGTGGCCGTGCGCGCCGAGCTGGCGCCATCCTTCCAGAGCCGCCTGGTTCGCGCCGAACCATCGTGCGCTCATCCACGGCAATATCAGCAGCAGCACGCCGAGCAGGGCCAGACGCCAGCGGATATCCGGCAGAAACGGACGCAGCAGCAGTGCCGGACCCCAGGCACGCCGGCGTGCGCGCTGCATTGCCGCATTCCTGGCGCGCGCGGCATGCGTGGCGAAACACCGTTGGATCGCGGCCACCGCCAACTCCACCGCCGGCAACTGCGCCTGTACTTCCGCGTCGGCCTGCGCCTGACGCGCTTGCGCCTGCTGCAATTGCGTTTGCAGGCGCAGTGTTTGCTGCTGCAGATGCGTGGTCCGCGATTCGGCTGGTGGGCAGGACATCAGTGGTGGCGGGAGTAGACGTTCACCGCCCGCATCTTAGCCCGATGCCGTGGTTGTGCCGCTGCTACGGTGTCCGCTCGGGCTCCGTAGCAGCGGCGCTTCGAGGCCCGCTTGCGTGGGAGTAGAGGCGTGGCGCCAGTGCCATCGCATCCGTGCCGACCGTGCGCGGGTCGAGCGATAGCGGCTAGACTGCGCGCATCGTCGCGGGGACTCGCCTTTGGTTTCGAGTTGGATCCTGTTGCTGGTGTCGGCGGGCTACGCGGCGCTGCTGTTCGCGGTGGCGTGGTGGGGCGACCGCCGACCGCTGTACCCGAAACGGCCCTGGCTACGCCCGGTGGTGTACAGCTTGGCGCTGGCGGTGTACTGCTCGTCGTGGACGTTCTACGGCGCGGTCGGCAGCGCGGTGCGCCACGGCATCGGCTATCTGCCGATCTATCTGGGGCCGCTGCTGCTGCTGCTGTTCGGCTGGCGCATCATCGAGCGGTTGGCGTTGATTGCGCGTAGCCAGAATACGGTGTCCATCGCCGACTTCATCTCCTCGCGCTACGGCCGCTCGCGGCGTCTGGCCGCGCTGGTGGCGGCGATCGCGTTGGTCGGGGTGGTGCCGTACCTGGCCCTGCAGTACAAGGCAGTGGCGATGAGCCTGCAGATACTCAGCGGTCAGTCCAGCGCTGGCGTGCCGTTTTATGAGGATCCGGAACTATACGTGGCGTTGCTGATGGCGCTGTTCGCCACCTTGTTCGGTACGCGGCAGGTGGACGCCACTGAACATCGCCACGGCATGATGCTGGCGATCGCGCTGGAATCGATGGTCAAGCTGTTGGCGATCGTGGCGGTGGGCGTATTCGCCTACGTGTGGTTGTCCGCGCGCGACGCTGGCCAAGTGTTGCATTCTGCGCGCACGCTGTTCCAGAACACGCCGTCGGTTGGCTTTATCTCGCAGACCGTGCTCAGTTTCCTGGCATTGGTGTGTCTGCCTCGCCAGTTCCATGTGGCGGTGCTGGAATGCAGCGATGTCGGCGACATTCGCAAGGCGCGCTGGTTGTTCGGCCTGTACCTCGTGCTGATCTCGGCGATGGTGGTGCCGATCGCGGCGGCCGGCGTGGCCCTGTTCGGTGGTAGTGACGTGGCCGACGACAGCATCGTGTTGGCGCTGCCGCTTGCCCACAACCGCACCGCGCTGGCGCTGGCCGCCTATGTGGGCGGGTTCTCGGCCGCGACCGGCATGGTCATCGTGTCCAGCATCGCAATGGCGACGATGATCAGTAACGATCTGGTGATGCCGCTCCTGCTGCGTCGTCGCGGGCACCAGGCTGTCGGCGCCGATGTCGCCTCGCGGGTGCTGTGGATCCGCCGCATGGCGATCCTGCTTTTGGCGCTGATCTCCTACGGCTACTACCGCACCAGTCGCAACGACAGCACCCTGGCTTCGTATGGATTGATGGCGTTTGTCGCAGTGGCGCAGTTCGCGCCCGGGGTAATTGGCGGGCTGTACTGGCGTGGGGCCAGCCGCAAGGGCGTGGAGGCCGGCATGGTGTTGGGTTTCGCCACATGGGTTTATACCTTGCTGCTACCGGCGTTGACCCAGTCCGGCTGGCTGGGCTCGGCCTGGCTGCACGATGGCCTGTTCGGCATCGCTTGGTTGCGGCCGCAGCAACTGTTCGGTTTGCGTGGCTGGGATCCGTTGGCACACGGCACATTCTGGTCGCTGTTGATCAACCTCGGCACGCTGATGCTGGTGTCGGCACGCTGGCGTCCGGGTCTGGACGAGCAACTGCGCACCGCACCGTTCCTGGACCCGTATGCGCAACGTCCGGCGGTGGCCGACGACTGGCTCGGGCAAGTGCATGTGGTCGACCTGCAGACGCTGGCCGAGCGCATGGTCGGCGAACGTCATGCACGCCGCGCCTTCGCCGAACAAGCGCAACTGCTTGGGTGCGAACCGCAGCCCAACGTAGTGGCCGACCGTGCCTGGGTGCAATTCACCGAACGCCTGCTTGCCGCTTCGATCGGCGCGGCCTCCGCGCGCCTGGTGCTGACCAGCCTGCTGCGCGGCTCGGGTATGGATCTGGGCGAGGTGGTGGCGGTCCTCGACCAGGCTGGTCAAGAACTGCGCTTCAACCGCGAGATCCTGTCCACCACGCTGGACAACATCAGCGCCGGGGTCAGCGTGGTCGATCCGTCGATGCGCTTGGTCGCGTGGAATCGGCGCTACCAACGCCTATTCGGATATCCAGACAGCATGCTCTACGTGGGCCGTTCGGTGGCGGACCTGATCCGCTACAACGCCGAGCGCGGCCAATTGGTCGCCGGCCAGGTCGAGGAACAGATCAGTCGTCGCATCGCGCATATGCGTGCCGGGACTAAGCACGTGTTCGAGCGCATCCACCACGACGGCACGGTGATCGAGATGCGCGGTCAGCCGTTGCCAGGTGGTGGCTACATCACCACTTACAACGACATCACCGACTATAAACGTGCTGAGCAGGCCCTGCTGGAGGCCAACGAAACCTTGGAGCAGCGCGTGGCTGTGCGCTCGCGCGAAGCTGAATTGGCGCAGCAGTCCAAAACCCGCTTCCTGGCCGCGATCAGCCATGACGTGTTGCAGCCGCTCAACGCTGCGCGGTTGTTCGCCTCGGCTTTGCGCGATGCTGCTCACCAGAGCGAGGAACAACGCCATCTGGCCGAGCGCGTGGATGCCTCGTTGCGTGCCGCCGAAGAACTGCTGGATGGTTTGCTCGACGTATCGCGGCTGGATGCGGGCGGTTTGCGCCCGACCATTGAGGATGTCGATGCCAGCGCGTTGTTGCGCGAATTGGCCGCGCAATACGCCCCGGTGGCTGCCAGCCGGGGCCTGCGCTTGCGCGTGTATGCGCGGCCGTGCTGGGTGCGTAGCGACCGCCGTCTACTGCGCCGCGTGCTGCAGAACTTCCTCGCCAATGCATTGCGTTATACCCGCCAGGGCCGCATCGTTCTTGGCATGCGCGGGCGTGGCACGGCGCTGGAGCTGCAGGTTTGGGACACCGGTCCTGGCATTCCACAGCACCATCTACGGCAGATCTTCGAGGAATTCCAGCGCTATCAGCAGCCGTTCGATTGGGGCGAGCAGGGTCTGGGTCTGGGCCTGTCGATTTGCCAGCGCATCTCGCGTCTACTGGACCACGAGCTGGACGTGCGTAGTCATGTCGGCAGTGGCAGCATGTTTTCCATCACTGTGCCGCGTGTGGCGCCGCCGCCGCAGCAGCGCCAGCATCGCGTGGTGGCTGCAGTGGATTCATTGGCCGGGCTGCGCGTGCTGTGCGTGGACAACGACCAGGAGATCCTCGATGGCATGCGTGCATTGCTGGGTCGCTGGCAAGTGGAGGTGATCTGCGCCAACACGGTGGACGCTGCATTAGCGCAGGCCGTACATGCGCCGCATGTGATGCTGGTCGACTACCACCTCCATGATCGCCTCGACGGACTGGATACGCTGGACGCCCTGCGTGCGGCGATGTCGGGCCCAGTGGCGGGTGCGCTGCTTACCGCCGATGGCCGTGACGAATTGAAGCTGCAGGCGCGCGCACGTGGTTATCGCCTGTTGACCAAGCCGGTCAAGCCGGCTTCGCTACGCGCCTTCCTCAGTGCCTATCACGATGCGATCTAGGGCCCGTCGCGCCATTTGTCACAACGATTTACGTAATGTGTGGCGATCGGTGGCGTGGCCGATGTGGCGCATTGCGTCGTACTGCGGCTAAGGTGGCAGGCTAAGCGACTTTCCCGACCCATACCCGCATGACCTCCCTGGACGACACCGCGTTTCCGCCGCTTACCGACCTGTTGCAAGCGCTGGAGGCCGGCCACGCGCAAGTGTTGGAAGATGGCGCGCGCCGCTATCTGCAACATCGGCCTGACGATCCGGTGGTAAGCAGCCTGCTGGCGATGAGCCTGCAGATGCAGGGCCAGCCGGCGCAAGCTGCCGCGCTGTATCGCACATTGACCACGCGCCAACCGCAGGACGTGGCGCATTGGAACAATCTGGGCACTGCCTTGCGCGAGTGCGGCGAGCACGCGCAGGCGCGTCAGGCCTATGCGCGCGCCTGCGCACTGGTGCCGCAGGATCCGATGCCGCACCACAACCTGGGCCTTCTGGCGATGGACAGTGGCGATTACGCGACGGCCCGCGAGCATCTACTCGATGCGCATGCGCTGGCGCCGCAACTGCCGCCGCTGCGCGTACACGCGGCGATGGCCTGCCACGAATGCGGGGACTTCCAACGTGTGCAGGCGCTGATCGCCGATTGGCGGCAATGGCCGCCGCTGGAGCCGGACACCACAATGGAACTGGCCTGGCTGTTGTCGCAGGAGGGAGACACAGAGAGCGCCTGCGCGCTGTTGCAGGCCTTTACCGGTGGCCCGATGCCAGAGTCGATACGCGCCTGGTCGCGGCTGGTGTTGGTGCTCGAACGCGCCAACCGATTGCAGCAGGCGCGCGAGGCCGCCGCGCAACTGCCCGCACCGGATCTGATTGCCGATGCCGATGTGCGCCAGGACGCCAGCAACGCATTGGCCGTGCTGGCGATGCGCGACGGACGCTGGGACGATGCTTACGCGCTGCTGCGCGGCCTGCTGTCGGAGGGCGGTGCCATCGACACACGCAAGCAGAGCAATCTGTTCTTTGCCTTGGCGCGGGTCTGCGACCGCCTCGGTCGGCCTCGGGAGGCGCTTGCGGCGTGCGCGCAGGGGCACGCTGGCCAGGTCGAGAGTCTGGCTGCGCTGGTGCCGGAACTGGCCGTTGCGGATGCGTCGCCGCTGCCGGTCGCACAATACCGCTGGAACCCGGCGCGCCACGCGGCGGTCAGGCCGGTGATCGGGCCGGGTGCGGCGGCCTCGCCGATCTTCGTGGTGGGCTTCCCGCGTTCGGGCACGACCTTGCTGGAGCAGATGCTCGATGCACATCCGCAGTTGTGCGCGATGGACGAGCGGCCATTCCTGCAAGGACTGGCCGACCGTCTGGAGCATCGCGGTGTGGCTTGGCCGGATGGTCTGGGTGAACTCGACGATGCCGATTGCGCTGCATTACGTGCCGAGTATTGGCAATCGGTAGCGGGGGTGGTGCGGCTGGCGCCGGGGCAGCGCCTGGTGGACAAGAATCCGCTCAATTTGTTGCGTCTGCCGCTGATCCATCGATTGTTTCCCGAGGCGCCGGTCATCCTGGCGCTGCGTCATCCCTGCGATGTGCTGTTGAGTTGCTACATGCAGGCGTTCCGTTCGCCGGCCTTCGCGCTGCTGTGCTCCAGCATGCAGCGCCTGGCGCAAGGCTATGCCGAGGCGATGGCATTCTGGCTGTATCACGCCGCCCTGCTACGGCCACGCGCGCTGGAGTTGCGCTACGAGGACCTGGTGGCAGATTCGCAGGCACAAGTGCAACGGCTCGGAGAGTTCCTGCAACTCGAACAGCCCGAGCGTTTGCTGGAGTTCCAGCGCCATGCCCGTGCCAAGGGCTTCATCAGCACGCCGAGCTACGCGCAAGTGGTCGAGGGTATCAATCGCAAGGGCCTGGATCGCTGGCGTGCCTACCGCGATGCGTTCGAGCCGGTGTTGCCGACCTTGCAGCCGCTTCTGCAGCGTTGGAATTATCCCGTCGGATGATGGCGGCGGCGGCGGCGGCTGTGGTGGTGTCGGCGGGATAAATTTGTCAACGTTTGGCGTAATCTGTCACACTGAGATAACACCGTTCTTATAAAAATCTAACAAGTGCCTGGCGGCTCCCTGAGTGGCCCGCAGTACTCCGCTGGCCTGAAACATCGATTTCCCCTGTCGCGCCATGCCCTGCTGCGTCGGCGTGTCGTTGCCCATCACATGAGGTCTCCCCCGATGTCCTTAGTAAAGAACAGACTCGCGCATGCCGTTTGCCTGACTCTGACCGCACTGCCCGCCACGCTCTACGCGCAGAGCGCCGCACCCGCCGACAACGGAGCGCCGGTCGAGCTGGACCGCCTCACCGTCACCGGCTCGCTGGTGCGTCGCGTGGATGTGGAAACCGCCAGTCCGGTCGCCGTGGTCGATCGCCAGCAGATCCAGCAAAGCGGCAAGCAGACCCTGGGCGACCTGCTGCAGGCGCTGCCGGGCATCGCCGGCGACGCCACCAATCCGCAGGTCAATAACGGCGGCGGCGACGGTGCCTCCACCGTGTCGCTGCGCGGCCTTGGCGATCAGCGCACGCTGCTGCTGGTCGACGGTCACCGTGTCCTCAACAACGACGTCAACTCGATCCCGGCCAACATGATCGACCACGTCGAAGTGCTCAAGGTCGGCGCCTCGGCGATGTATGGCTCCGACGCCATTGGCGGCGTGGTGAACTTCATCCTGCGTAAGAACTTCGAGGGCGGCGAAGTCGCACTCAACTACGGCCAGACCAGCCGCGGCGACGGCGCGCGCGATGGCGCCAGCTTCACCTTCGGCAAGACCTGGGACCGCGGCAACGTGGTGGCCGGCGTGGACTACAACAAGCAGAAATCCGTCTCCACGGCCGATCGCGCGTTCTCCAAGTACGCGATGTACCTGTCTAGCGGCAGCGTCCTCAAGCGAGGCTCCAGCCGAACCCCGAGTGGCTATTACAAGCTGCCAGCGGCCACCCTGGCCGCCAACGGCTGCTCTCCCAGAGGTGCGCTGACCAGCGACGGCAACGGCGGCTACAAGTGCTACAACGGGTCTGCCGATTCCTATAACTACCAGGCGCAGAACCTGCTGCTGACCCCGCAGCAGCGCGTGGGTGGCTTCGTGCTCGGCAGCTTCAACGTGACCGACAACGTGCAGGCCTACGTCAACGCCTACCACAACCACACCATGTCGCACTACGCGATCGCGCCGCTGCCGTTCGATGCGCAGAACGACGGCATCACCATCGGCGCGAACAATCCCTACAACCCATTCGGGGTGGAGTTCGGCCCCAACGGTTACGAATTCCGCTCGCGTTTCACTACGCTCGGCCAGCGTCAGGGCTTCTACGACACCGCCACCGACCAGGACGTGCTGGGTCTGAAGGGCAGCTTCGGCGATAGCAGCTGGATCTGGAATGTCAATTTCGATTACGGCCACTATCGCCAGCGCAGCTGGAACCACGGTTACGTGGATTACGCCAGCTTGCAGACCGCGATCGATGCCGGCCAGGTCAACATCTTCGACCAGGGCAATGCCAACACGGTGGCGTGGATGCGTAGCCACGAATCGATCCCGCGCTTTGAAACCACCACGATCATGCGGCAGTGGGAAGCCAGCGCCAACGGCAACCTGTGGGAGTTGCCCGCGGGCAGCGCGCAGTTGGCGGTCGGTGCGCTGTATCGCAAGCAAAGCCTGGATTACACCGTGTCCAGCAACGCGCTGATCAATAGCGACAACACCTGCGCGATTTCCTCCGAAGCCTGCTCCTCGCCGCTGAGCGGCAGCTTCGACGTCAAGGAGGCCTATGCGCAGGTATTCGTGCCGGTGCTGGCGCAATCCTCGCCGGTCGGCGCGGTCAACCTCACCCTGAGCGACCGCTTCTCCGACTACAGTAGCGTGCGTTCGAGCAACAACAGTGCCTCGTTCCAGGTCGAGTGGCGGCCGATCCACGACCTGATGCTGCGCGGCACGGCGGCGCAGGTATTCCGCGCGCCGGCAATCGGCGACATCTACCTCGGGCCGACCGCCGATTCGCCGAACTTCACCGACCCATGCATCGGCTATAGCGGCAGCGGCCACGCCAATGCCTGTGCCGGGGTGCCGGCAGGCTGGGCCGGTTCGGGCCTGTCGCAGGCCAATAGCATCAAGTCCGGCTCGCGCTACGTCGGTTACCAGCTCAAGCCGGAGAAGGGCACATCGTTCGACTACGGCCTGGTCTACAGCCCCGAATACGTGCCGGGCCTGTCGCTCAATCTCGACTGGTGGAAGGTCAAGCTCGACGACCTGATCCAGTCGATCTCCGCGCAGACCGTGGCCGATCTGTGCTACAACGACGATAACAGCCCGTATTGCAGCTACATCCACCGCTATGCGGCCAACACGGTCAGCGCCGGCAACATCAATTACATCCAGACGCCGGTGGTCAACATCGGCAAGCTCAATACCCAGGGGATCGACTTCGGTGCCAACTACGTGCTGCCGGAGACCGCGTTCGGTAAGTTCAATCTGGCGCTGGATACGACCTACCTGCATCGCTACGACATTGACACCGGCGATTCGATCGTGCACATGGCCGGCCGTTACAGCTCGTCCTATGGCAACTATGCGCACTGGCGCGGGCGTACTCAGGTCGGCTGGAAGCTGGGCAACTGGGATGCAAGCTGGACCACGCGCTGGGTCGGCAAGGTGCAGATCGGCAGCGGCGATCCATCGCAGAACATGTCCGCCGATGCGTCAACCGCGGGCGTAGTGATGAAATATGGCAGCCAGTTGTACCACGCGCTGCAGGTGGGCTACGACATGACCGATGCTCACCTGCGTTTCGATTTGGGCGTGGACAACCTGACCAACAAGCAGCCGCCGGTGATGTATCAGAACAACGTGTTGAACGCGAACACTGACGTGAGCACCTACGACACGCTTGGCCGTTACTACTGGATGCGCGCCACCTACCGCTTCTGAGTGGAACCAGCACCGCTTGCGTGTGCAGCGGTGCTGGATCGTGCGACACGGCGTGCCTTCCCAGGCACGCCGTTGTGCTGTAGGGGCTAGGTGCCGATGCGGATGAACCAGACCGACCTGCGCCACTACGTCCGCGTCTACGACGCGGCGCTGCCACACGATTTCTGCGCGCAACTGATCGCGCAATTCGAACATGCGTCGGCGCAGCATAGCCGCAATGGCACCGGCCAACGTGCTGGGCTGGACGACAGCGCCTGGACCGAACTCAATATCACCCGTCTTGCCGATCCGGCCTTCCAGGGCTTTTTCATTGAGCAGGTACGTGCCGCACTGGAGTGTTACAACGCTGATCTCGGCCTGTCCGCCGCGGTGCCGTGGCGTCCACGCCTGGCCGACCTGCGAATCAAGCGCTATCGCGCCGATGCTGGCGAGCGCTTTCAGCCGCATTTTGATGCCTGCGATGCGGAAACCGGCCGTTATCTGGTGTTTTTGTGGTATCTCAACGATGTGGAGGAGGGCGGACAGACCCGCTTCCTCGACTTGGACCTGGAGATCGCGCCGCGCGCCGGGCGCCTGCTGATTTTCCCGCCGTACTGGATGTTCCTGCATGCCGGGATACCGCCGCGCAGCGGCGACAAGTACATCCTGTCCACCTACCTGGAGTTCACCGCCAAGCCGGCGTGAGCGTGTCGCGCCCGGTGGCCATGGCGCTCAGCCTACGCCGTGCAGGTGTTCGTAGAGGATGGTGCAACCGATCGCGATCAGCAGCACGCCACCGACGATCTCGGCGCGCTTGCCGGCCAGCGTTCCGAGTACGCGGCCGAGCATGATGCCCAGGGTCACCATGGTCAGCGTGCACAGGCCGATGACGGTGGCGACCTCGATGATGTTGACATTGAGGAAGGCCAGACCGACGCCGACGGCCATCGCGTCGATACTGGTGGCTAACCCGGTGACGGCCAGATTCCAGAAGCCGTGGCGCTTGGGCGTTGGATCGGTGGCCGCTTCTGTCTGCGGCCTGAGCCCGGCGACAATCATGTGCAGGCCAAGCGCGCCGAGCAGGCCGAAGGCGATCCAGTGATCGAAGGCGGTCACGTACTTGGACGCGGCCTGGCCGAGCAGCCAGCCCAGCGCCGGAGTGAGTGCTTCGATGCAACCGAAGATCAGGCCGGCGCGTAGCGCATCGCGCCAGCACGGGCGCTGCATGGCCGCGCCTTTACCGACGGCGGCGGCGAAGGCATCGGTGGACATGGCGATGCCGAGCAACAGAATCGAAAAAAACGACATGGGGGACCATACCGGGACTGGCGACGGCGACGAGGGCGCGCGCCCGGCCATCGCCTTGCGCACTCGCCGCTGGTCTCGCCAACCGAGATGGCTGCCCGCACCACGGCGCAACGGCCGAGTCTGTTGATACGGGCGCTGTCCGCGCAGGTCGGACAGCAGGCTACTCCCCAAGGGGACGCGCAGTCTAACAGCGGTTAACAGCATTCAACATACCTGGAATGCACGCGAACCTGCCGCTGATTTTCATAGCCATCGCTATAAGGAAGCATCATCGCCGCCGCCGCGATGACGGGCAGTGATGTGTTGTATCTCCATGTCCGCGTACTCAAGTGCACCATGCACGCCGCAGTACGAGCCTGACAGTACGTCGATCTGTTTGCTGCTGTCGGTCGTAGGCTGACTTGGTTGGACGCCGCCGATTGCGCGATTCGCTGCCATGCATGCGGCAGTGCATCCGGTTCCATGTTTGCCCCGGGAAGGTCCAGAGGAAAATGACGCGGGGCGTCAAAACGCCCCGCGCTCATCAACATCAACGTACTGAACTAATTTGGCGTGTATGTATTGATATTGGTGCCGACGTAATGCCAATCGTCATTGTCCGATGGCGTGGTCGGGAAGTACCCGTGCTGCTGGTTTTCGGGTGTCTTTCGAATGAAGTAATACGTTGTTCCCGGCCTGATGAAGTAGGCATAGAGATCGCCGGGCTTGCCTCTACGGTCGTTTTCGCTCCAATTATGGAATGCAGGTCCATTGTAGAACGGCTCAGTGGTACCTAGGTACTTCCAATCTTCATTGTTCGAATCGTCGCTCGGGTAATCCGAGTAAGTCTGAGTAAGCAACTTGAAATACCTGGCCTTGCTATCGTCTGTCTTGAAGATGGAGCCGACGGTTCCTTCGTTATCGAACCATCCCCATTTCTGCGGACCCTGACTTAGTCCGATCTGTTGCACCGCGCTGTTTTCGACGGTGTCGGATCGAACGCCTACGTTTACACCGTTGATAGCACCGGACTTTTTCATCAATGCACATGGAGATTCGTTGAAAGAGATGGTCCATGGATCGACAGTCTCGACCTTGCCCTTGCCGTCATCGGATTGGGGTCGGTCGAATCTTACGCGTGCGTAGGGAGTGGTTTCGCAGTTCGCCTTATCATCAAGCGAATAAGACGTTCCGGTTATGTAACTCGTGATGTTTTTCATGTTTTCATCGATGCCGATACTGCCAAGATATATAGAGGATTTGCTGGAGGCATCGATGATAGATGCCTTCCACCACTGCAGACCGTCATTGTGCTTATCCTGATCCTTTTCGATCCGTAGAACATATTGATTATTAGACTTCCAATCGAAGTTCATTGAAATCTTTTTGCCGGTCCCATCTAGTGTGGCAGTCGTTGCTCCTGATCCCGCGGTGGCATTGCTGGCATTGTAGATTCCGTATTCGACTTGCTTCATTCCTTTGTTGCGTTGCAGTCCAATATAGCCTGTGGTGGATTTGCCGGATTTTCCCTTGCTATATGGTGTAAAAACATAGCTCCAACGCACCGAAGCGCCGTCGCCCGCATCGCTCTCTATCGTCAATGGCATATCAATCTTCGTGTTGTCTTCCTTGCTGAGATAAAAGTCCACGAGTGCTACATTATCGGCGGAAGCCATAAACGGAAACAGGAGCGCGGCATAAACTAGCGTCCTGAGAAAGACGGTGGATTTACGCTTTTTCATTCAAGGAGTTCCTCTACTGTGAGGCCAAATGTGGTTGTGCGGCATGGATATCCAAGCCTGTTGCTTCTCAGCGCAAAGTGACGTGTCATGTAAGCGGCTGATTCAGAAACTCATATTGGGTACGCGGTCCTTTTTATTAACAACGGTCACACTTAATCATGTGTGGCCGGGGTATGGCGTGGACATGGGCGAATGCCTAATTGTGTGTCCCTGATGTGTGACGAGCCATGGAGCGAGAAGGGAATGTCATGCCCGTGGAGTCGGCCGATTCTTTCGAGGCAGTAACAAAACACGCTGTTTGCGGTCACCATTTATTAGTGTCGAAGCACAGGCGATTCCAATGGAGCGTGACGATGGCCGTTCCGGGGACCTGCCGCCATGGCTGCCTTGCCCGTGGCGCGCCCCTGGGGTGGCAGGTTCGCGCTGGCCAGATCCACGGGGTTCTGGAACCCGGCGACATTGGCGGGTCATTGGCCAGGCCGGTGTCGCCTGCGTGCATGCAGCGGAATGCTGTCTTCCGGCCAGGCGCTGCGAGGTAACCCTCTATCACTGTGCTTTCGACCAGACGGCTGTCGTCGTTGCAGACAGCGTGTTAGCTTTTCGCCAACGCGGTCAATCTTCTTCCTGCGGCAGCACGATGGCGTCGTTGTCGATGGATAACTTGCCGGCGAGCAGCACCGCCTGGGTACGATTGGTGACGCCGAGCTTGCGCAGGATCGCGGTGACATGCGCCTTGATTGTGGCCTCGGAGACGCTCAGGTCGTAGGCGATCTGCTTGTTGAGACGCCCAGCGCCGAGCATCTGTAGCACCCGGATTTGTTGCGGGGTCAGTTCGCGCAGACGTTGCCCGACCTCGCGCTCGGCGCGGTCGGTGGGCGGTGCGTCGTGTGCCTCCGGCGGTGCCCAGCGCTCGCCGTCGAGGACCGTGCGCAAGGCCAGTCCGATGGTGTCCGAGTCGGACGATTTGGGAATGAAGCCGAAGGCGCCATGGTCCAGCGCGCGTCGCATCACAGTCGGTTCTTCGCGTGCGGACACTACCACCACGGGCAATTGCGGATGCAGCACGCGGATCTGCACCAGCGCGCTGAAGCCCTGCGCGCCGGGCATGTTGAGATCCATCAGCAGCAGGTCTGCATCGGCATGGCGGTCGGCTAGTGCATACAACGCCTCGACGCTATCGGCCTCGTACAGTTGCACGCCTGGTATCACCCGCTGTACCGCGCCGCGCAGTGCCTCGCGAAACAGCGGATGGTCGTCGGCGATCAGCAGGGTAGGCATGGGCGGTGAAAATCGGCAAGAGAACGCAGTGGCGACGCATCAACCCCGGAGCGGGGGCGCCGTACGACGCACCCCGTTTCTCGCGTCCGAGCGTCGCGTGCGGCTCAGCGCGTCAGGCGTTCGTTGACCAGCGAGTCCACCACCGAGGGATCGGCCAGGGTGGAGGTGTCGCCGAGCTGATCGGGTGCGTTCTCGGCGATCTTGCGCAGAATGCGCCGCATGATCTTGCCCGAGCGCGTCTTCGGCAGGCCGGGTGCCCATTGCAGGTGGTCGGGCGTGGCGATCGGGCCGATTTCCTTGCGTACCCAGGCCACCAGTTCTTTGTGCAGTGCGTCGCTGGGACGTTCGTCTGCAACCAGGGTCACATAGGCGTAGATCCCCTGACCCTTGATGTCGTGCGGGAAGCCGACCACCGCCGCTTCGGCCACTTTGGGGTGGGCGACCAGCGCGCTTTCCACCTCGGCGGTGCCGATGCGGTGGCCGGAGACATTGATGACATCGTCCACGCGGCCGGTGATCCAGTAGTAGCCATCGGCATCGCGGCGGCAGCCATCGCCGGTGAAATAGTTGCCCGGATAGGTGCGGAAGTAGGTGTCGATGAAGCGCTGGTGGTCGCCATAGACGGTGCGCATCTGTCCAGGCCAGGAATCGCGCAGCACCAGGTTGCCCTCGGTGGCGCCTTCCAGGATCTGACCGTCGGTGTTGACAAGGGCGGGTTGAACGCCGAAAAACGGCAGTGTCGCCGAACCGGGCTTGAGGTCGGTGGCGCCGGCCAGTGGCGTGATCAGGATGCCGCCGGTTTCGGTCTGCCACCAGGTATCCACGATCGGGCAGCGACCGTCGCCGATTACGTCGTAGTACCAGCGCCATGCTTCGGGATTGATCGGTTCGCCGACGCTGCCGAGCAGCCGCAGGCTCTTGCGCGAGGTCTTTTTCACCGGCGCATCGCCTTCGCGCATCAGTGCGCGGATCGCAGTCGGAGCGGTGTAGAAGAGTGTCACTTGATGCTTGTCGATGACCTCCCAGAAACGCGACACGCTCGGGTAATTGGGCACGCCCTCGAACATCAGCGCGGTGGCGCCGTTGGCCAGTGGTCCGTAGACGATGTAACTGTGGCCGGTGACCCAGCCGACGTCGGCGGTGCACCAGTAGATGTCGTCCTCGCGCAGGTCGAACACGCTCTCGTGGGTGTAGGCCGCGTACAGCAGGTAGCCGGCGGTGGTGTGCAGCACGCCCTTCGGTTTGCCGGTGGAGCCGGAGGTGTAGAGGATGAACAGCGGGTCTTCCGCGTTCATGCGCTCGGGTTCGCAGGTGGCCGGTTGGTTGTCGACCACGTCGTGGAACCAGCGGTCGCGCGGGGCCTGCATGTTCACCGCGCCGCCCGTGTGGCGCACCACCAGCACGGTCTCCACGCTGGTGGTGTCGGGTAGCTTCAGTGCCGCATCGACGTTGGCCTTGAGCGGGATCTTCTTGCCGCCGCGCAGGCCCTCATCGGCAGTGATGATGAGCTTGCTGCCGCAGTCGATCACCCGGTCGGCGATGGAGTTGGGGGCGAAGCCGCCGAACACCACCGAATGGATCGCGCCGATGCGCGCGCAGGCCAGCATGGCCACCGCCGCGTCGGGGATCATCGGCAGGTAGATGGTGACGCGGTCGCCTTTCTGCACGCCGAGGTTGCGCAGCGCGTTGCCGAGCCGGCAGACGCGTTCGTACAGTTCGCGGTAGCTGACCCGATAGGACGGGACGTCCGGGCTGTCGGGTTCGAACAACAGGGCGGTCTTGTCGCCGCGGCTGGCCAGTTGCCGATCCAGGCAATTGACGCTGGCGTTGAGCTCGCCGTCGTCGAACCAACGGATGCGGAAGTCGTCCAGGGCGAAGTTCACGTCCTTGATCCGGGTGGGCGCCTTGAACCAGTCCAGGCGCTCGGCCACCTTGCCCCAGAAAGCCTCCGGCTGTTCCACCGATTGCCGATACAGAGCCTGGTATTGGGTCTTGTCGACCCGTGCGCGGGCGGCAACGTGTGGATCGACGGGATAGAGATCGGCCATGGTTCCCTCTGCGATTGGACGGGGATGCCGCATGCTGCGCGGCGTGTCAATACGCCATTTTGACGTATTCCACGTCAACCGCGTTAGTGGGCCCAATGGACTCTACCGGCCAACAAGGCCCCAGGCTGTCTACCGCTTGAGAATCATAGTGCCGACGACATCACTCTAATCGCCCTGGTCGGGACCAGGCGTTTGCCGCGCATTCACGGTAATCTCTAGTGCACCGGCGACGGGAGGATTGTCGGTGCCGAACGGAGGGGCGGCTAGCGCGAAATCGACTACGGTTGTAGAGGCGATACCCATTACTTGCGGTTTACCCAACCCACGTACAGCGCCTGATCCGCCTGTCGTGGTCACTTCCCGGGAGGCACCACATGAGCATTTCCAACGAGGCGTTGATTGCGAAGATCGACGCCGATCCGAAGTACCACGCGCTCAAGCGTCAGCGTAATGCGCTGGGCTGGACGCTGACCATCCTGATGTTGCTGGTCTACTTCGGTTTCATCGGCCTGATCGCCTTCGACAAGGCGTTTCTGGCGCAGCCGATCGGTAGCGGCGTCACCACCATCGGCATTCCGATCGCGATCGGGGTCATGGTGTTCACGATCGTCATCAACGCCATCTACGTGCGCCGTGCCAATAGCCACTACGACCGGCTGACCGCGCAGATTCTCGAGGACGCACGCTCATGAACATAGTCATGCGAATCCCTGTCTTGCTGCTGGCGACGCTGTTGCCAGTAGGTGTGGCGTTGGCGGCCGGTGGCGATGTCGGCCAGACCGACAAACAGCCGACCAACTGGGTGGCGATCGTGATGTTCGCCTTCTTCGTCGCCTGTACCTTGTGGATCACCAAGTGGGCGTCTAAGAAGACCCGTTCCGCCGCGGATTTCTATACTGCCGGCGGTGGCATCAGCGGCTTTCAGAACGGCTTGGCGATTGCCGGCGATTTCATGTCGGCGGCCTCGTTCCTGGGTATCACCGCAGCGGTGATGGCCAATGGTTACGACGGGTTGATCTACGCGATCGGCTTCCTAGTGGGCTGGCCGATCCTGACCTTCCTGATGGCCGAGCGTCTGCGCAATCTCGGCAAGTACACCTTCGCCGACGTAGCCGGTTACCGTTTTGCGCCGACCGCGATCCGTGGCTTCGCCGCCGCCGGTACGCTGGTGGTAGTGCTGTTCTACCTGATCGCGCAAATGGTCGGTGCCGGCGCGCTGATCAAGCTGCTGTTCGGCCTGGACTACTGGGTGGCGGTCAGCCTGGTCGGCGTGTTGATGATGGTCTACGTGCTGTTCGGCGGCATGACCGCCACCACCTGGGTGCAGATCATCAAGGCGGTGATGCTGCTGACCGGCGTGACCTTCATGGCGGTGGCGATCATGTTGCACTTCCACTTCAGCTTCGAAGCGCTGTTTGCCGAGGGCGTGCGAGTGAAGACCGCCGTGGCCGCCCATGCCGGCGCTTCGCCGGACGAAGCGGCCAGCGCCGGACGGGCGATCATGGGCCCTGGTGGCTTCGTCAAGGATCCGATCTCGGCGATCTCCTTCGGCATGGCGCTGATGTTCGGCACCGCCGGCCTGCCGCATATCCTGATGCGCTTTTTCACCGTGCCCGATGCCAAACAGGCGCGCAAGTCGGTGCTGTGGGCCACTACCTGGATCGGCTATTTCTACATCTTGATCTTCATCATCGGCTTTGGCGCTATCGCCCTTGTGCTGACCAACCCGCAGTTTGCCGATGTCGCCACCGGCACCATCCACGGCGGCAAGGGCGCCGCCAATATGGCGGCAGTATTGGTCGGCAATGCGGTGGGCGGTAACGTGTTCATGGGCTTCATCTCCGCGGTGGCCTTCGCCACCATCCTGGCGGTGGTCGCCGGCCTGACCCTGTCCGGCGCTTCGGCGGTGTCCCACGACCTGTATGCCACGGTGCTGAAGAAGGGGCAGCCCGCGCCTGGCTCGGAGTTGAAGGTGTCGCGCATCACCACCATCGTGCTGGGCGTGATCGCGGTGTTGTTGGGCATCGTGTTCGAGAAGCAGAACGTTGCCTTCATGGTCTCGCTGGCTTTCGCCATCGCCGCCTCGGCCAACTTCCCGGTGCTGTTGTTGTCGCTGCTCTGGAAAGACTGCACCACCCGTGGCGCGGTGATCGGTGGCTTCCTCGGCCTGATTTCCTCGCTGGTGCTGACTGTGCTGTCGCCATCGGTATGGGTGGACACGCTGGGAAATGCCACGGGCTCGGCGCCGTTCCCGTATACCTCGCCGGCGCTGTTCTCGGTGACGATCGGTTTCGTGGGCATCTGGCTGTTCTCGCTGCTGGACCGCAGCGCGCAGGCGGACAAGGAGCGCGCGGCGTTCAAGGCGCAGCAGATTCGCGCCGAAACCGGTCTGGGCGCCTCGCGCGGATCGGCGCACTGATGGATCCAAGGCGCGTCTTCGCGGCGGTGGTTGCACACGACGCCGGCCTTCGCGCCGTCGTCGTTGTGTGTGCGGTGCAGGCCGTGCTGTCGCGCATGCAGTGCATCGTATAGTGCGCCCATGCCGATACCCGTTGCCGATGCCGCCGACACGCCGCTGGTCGCCTTGCCAGCCACTGTGCAACGCCTGCGCGCGGCCTGGCAGGCGGCGAAGCCGGAGCGGAGCCAGCGTCGCGACGATCTGCTAAAGCTGCGCGCGACGCTGAAACGGCGTTTGCCGGAAATGGCCGATGCCATCGCTGACGATTTCGGCCACCGCTCGCGCCACGAGTCGCTCATTGCCGACGGTATGATCGTGCTCGGCGAAATCGACCATCTGCTGCGCCATCTCACGGGCTGGATGCGCCCGCAACGGGTCGGCGGTGGCTGGCGGCTGTGGCCGGCGCGCGCAGAAGTGCGGCCGGTGCCGGTCGGTGTGGTCGGCGTGATCGCGCCGTGGAACTATCCGGTCAATCTGGCGCTGATCCCGTTGGCCACCGCCATCGCCGCCGGCAACCATGTCTATCTGAAGCCATCCGAACACACCCCGCGCACCGCGCAATTTCTGCAATCGCTGCTGGCCGAAGTGTTCCCGCCGCAGCGGGTGGCGGTGGCGCTAGGTGGCGCCGAGGTGGGCGCTGCGTTCGCCGCGTTGCCGTTGGACCATCTGGTGTTTACCGGCTCCACCGCGGTCGGGCGCAAAGTGATGGCCGCGGCCGCGCCCAATTTGACCCCGCTGACCCTGGAACTTGGCGGTAAATCGCCGGCCATCGTCTGCCCGGACTATCCGCCGGGACGGGCGGCTGCGCGCCTGGCCAGCGGCAAATGGTTCAACGCCGGGCAGACCTGCATCGCTCCAGATTATGTACTGATCGATGCCGGCCGCATCGCGGCGCTGGTGCAGGCGCTGCGCGCGCAGGTGCTGGCGCGCTACGGCGATTTCGCCAACGCCGAGGACTACACCCGCATCGTCAACGAAGGCCAGTACCGACGCCTGCGTGGCTACCTGGACGATGCGCGTGCGCGCGGCCTGGAGGTGATCGAACTGGCCAGCATCGACCCCGTGCGTGCCGAGCGCGAGCGCCTGATCGTGCCCACCGTGGTGCTGCAGCCCGGCGATGACGCACTGGTGATGCAGGAAGAGATCTTTGGCCCGATCCTGCCGTTGCGCGGCTACCTTACCCTGGACGCGGCCATCGCCGAGATCAATGGCCGCGACCGGCCGCTGGCGTTGTATCCCTTCAGCCACGACCGCGACCAGATCGAAACGATCCTGCACGCCACTGTCGCGGGTGGCGTCACCATCAACGACAGCTTGCTGCACTTCGCCGCCAATGCGCTGCCGTTCGGCGGCATCGGCGCGAGCGGCATGGGGGCCTACCATGGCCGCGCCGGCTTCGATGCTTTCAGCAAAGCTTTGCCGATTTTGTGGCAGTCGCGCCGTGCCGGCACCGACCTGTTGAAACCGCCGTACGCGCGGATCGCGCGCATGCTCTCGTTTCTTTTACGCTGACGCGGCGATAGTGGCGAAGGCGGTGCGACATCGGCCTTGCCGGATGCTGCATGCGTGCTGCTGTCGCGGGGTCGGCCTCGCGGTGCACGGCGGCGTCACTGCGCCGTCGTGCGCACCGTCTTGGTGTCACGATATAGCGCCTGCTCGCGTCTCACCTCACATTCCGCGTCGGCGATCTCTGTGATTGACAGCACGGCAGGATACAACCGCAATCGGTACTTTATCCTTTAATTTGCATCCCGAAAATAAATAATCCATAGCGAGTTATTAGATTTTCTCCTGACGCCACCGCCTATCACACTGGCTCAGGCTTTTGCGCGAGACGTATGTGCGGAGTGCAGTAAACGAGCTGCCGCCTGCGTCGACCTGACGGGGGCTCGTCCCAGTATTTCTCCTTTCTCTCAGAGCCAGACCAACCTAATGAATATCCCATTGGTTTCCTCGCCCATGACGCGTGCCTGCTGTGTGTTCGGTGCCCTGGTGGTCATGGCTGCCCTGCCGCAGATGGTGTTGGCCAACTGCAACGACAACGTCGGCACCAAGATGAGCAACATCCTGTTCGCCGACAGCAGCGCCGACACCATTGTGCTGGCCCACCGCGGTCTTTGGGGCAAGTACAGCAGTTTCCCCGACATGCCGGAAAACTCGCGCGGTGCACTTCAGCTCGCCGACGATCAGTGCATGGACGGTGTGGAGTTGGATATCAAGATGACCCGCGATGGCGTGCCGGTGTTGCTGCACGACTGGAACCTCGGCCGCACCACCAACGTCTGGACCAGCCGCGCCGGCAAAATCAAGTACAACCCGATGAAAAATCAGGGCTATAACCCCTCGATCACCGTGACCCCGTGGTCGGTGGTCAGCCGTCTGTTTCTGTTGACCCCCGACCGCCGCACCACCACCGGCTACCATGTGCCGCGCGTGGACGACCTCTTCGCCTACTTCAAGCGGCATCGCCTGAAGACGCCGATCGTGTTCGACTTCAAGGACGCCGCCTCGGTCCGCGCCGTGTCGCGCGCGGCCGACGCCGCGTTCTCGGTGGCCTCGCCCAGCTTCGTCGCGGGCAAGGTCAATGCGACCCTGTACCCAACCCGTTCGGCGTTTCGCGCCGACGGCAGCAGCATGGTCGGTATCCCGGTGTTCACCACCAACATGCTCACCAAGATCAACGTCAGCAACGCGGTCTCGGACTGGCTTGGGGACAACAAAGAGGCGATGGAAATCAATGTCAAGCAGCTTGGTGGCCTGCTGCAGAACGAGGCCGACCGGGTGCGCGAGCGTGGCGCACGCGTCGGTGTGTTCCAGGCGATTCCGGATAGCCCGTTGGCCGGACAGTTCTATAAGAAAAGTGGTGCGTGTTGCTATCGGCTGTCGGACCTGTACTTCTCCTATTCCGGTGGTCGCGATACCGCCGACAACCGTGGCGATCTCAACTTCATCGTCAACCAGGAGGACTTCAACCTGATCACCACCGACGATCCGAAGGGAGCGATCGCCTATCTAAAGGCGCGCGGCAAGCACGACTGAGTCCTTCGCATGTCCCGGCGGTCGGCCATCCGGTCTACCGCCTCACCCCGACTACGGCGCTTCTGCGCCGCGCGTCGACCACCAGTTTCTGGAGAAGCGCATGTCCCTTTTCTTCGCCAAGTCCGCGGTACTGGCGGTTTGCGCCCTGACGGCCTTCGTCGCCCTCGCCATGCCGGCCGACGTAGGCACCGCTGCCGTCGATCCGGTGGTGCTGCGCGTGGGCGCGCAGCAGTTCACCGCCAGCGAGTACCACGCCCTGGCTGGCGAGGGCACTCGCGGCGTCGCCAGCATCGACGATCCCTCCGTCGTGCGCCGCTTCGCCGACCGCGCCATCCTGCTGGACCAGGCCAGGCAGCAGCACTTGCAGGACGATCCGGTGGTGGCCGCACGCCTGCGCCGTGCCGCCGACGCGATCCTGGCCGACGCCGCGCGGGCGCGGCTCGGTGCCACCGCGCAGATCGACGAGTCCATGTTGCATCAGCAGTTCGCGGCGTATCCGGACGACTACACCGAATACCATCTACGCCACCTGTTCGTCGCCCTGCATCCGCAGGGCGGGCCACGCGGTGGGCAGTCCTTGACCGAGGCACAGGCGCTGCAACGTGCCGAGGCGCTCAAACGCCAGCTCGACGGCGGCGCCGATTTCGCTACCCTAGCGATGCACGAGTCCGACGACGGCGCCACGGCCGCTGAGGGCGGGCAATTGTCGCCGACCTTCGGCCGCTACCTAGCCGATGCGTTCGTCGCGCCGATCCACCAACTCGCGGTGAATCAGGTGTCCGCGCCGGTGCGCGGTCCCGACGGCTACCATCTGATCTACCTCGATGCGAAGACCGATGCGCGTTTTGAGGCGGTGCGCGGGCAGATCGAACTGCAGCTGCGCGAGCAGGCCGCCGCCGACGCTATGCAGCGCCTGCGTCAGGCGCATCCGATGGCGTTCGATCGCGCCGCCTACGCCGCCGCGGTGCACTAAGCCGGCCGATGCTGTCGCGTCCTGCACTGATCTGGCTCACTGGTGCGGTCGCGGTCGTGGCGCTCGCAGCTTCCCTGTGGTTGCCAACGGCAATGCCTGTGGCGGCCGTCGCGGTCGTACTGTCTCGACCATCGTCGCCGCCGTCCGCGCTGTTGTCGTCCCCTGTGTCCGTCGCCGCGCTACCTGAGTTGGCGTTGCCGGCAGGTGCGAGCGAGGCGCAACGCCTGTACGCCACCGCGTTGCTCGCGGTGGACTGCCGACAACGCGCACAGGCGCCTGCACCCAGTGCGGTGCTGCCGCCGGGTGTGGATGACACCACTGCCGAGGACGCTGCGGCGCGCCGCGCGGCCGAAGGGCAATGGCGCGCGGCCTGTCGTGGCGTCGGCCAGGTCGATGCCGCGCAGATCGAAGCGATGCTGCGCACAGCGGCCACGCGCGGTGATCCCGACGCGCAACGCTATTTGTTGAACCAGCGGGTGGCGCAGCTGGTCGCCCACGCCGGCGACATTGCGCCAGACGGGCAACGCCCGCGTCTGTCGGCCACCGACGAACGCGATGCCGAGGATGTGGTGACGCAACTGGAGGACCGCGCATTGCACGGCGACCGGCAGTCGATCGAGACGTTGGCGCAGCTGCTGCAATCGCCGGCGCTGGCGGTGGCCGACCCGCCGTATGCCGCGGCCTGGGAACTGGCTGCGCGGCAGGCGCCGGAGCGGCCATTCCCTCCGCCGGAGCAGGCGGTCGGCGCCGAGGAACTGCTCGACGGATTGAACGAAGCGCAGCGCCAGCAGGCGTTGGGCCTTGCGCCTATGCTGTTCGCGCAGTGCTGTGCGCGGCGCTGAACGACCCGGCGGTCACCCGTTTGGCCGTCGCGCCGGCTGCGGTCAGAATAGTGGCCGGCTCCTCGTCTTGGATTTCCCTTGAAAATCGCCTCCTGGAACGTCAACTCGCTCAACGTGCGCCTGCCGCACTTGCAACAGTGGCTGGACACGTTCGCGCCGGACGTGGTGGGGATCCAGGAGACCAAGCTGGAAGACCACAAGTTTCCCGACGCGGCGCTGGCCGAAGCCGGCTACCGCAGCGTATTCGCCGGGCAGAAGACCTACAACGGTGTGGCGATTTTGTCGCGCACGCCGCTCAGCGATGTACAGATCGGTGTGCCGGGCCTGGAAGACGAGCAGAAGCGTGCCATCGCCGCGACCGTAGGCGATCTGCGCATCGTCAACTTGTACGTGGTCAATGGCCAGGATGTGGGGAGCGACAAATACGCATACAAATTGCGCTGGTTGGAGGCCGTGCATGCCTGGCTTGCCGTCGAACTGCAGCGCTATCCGCGCTTGGTGGTGCTGGGCGACTTCAACATTGCGCCAGACTCGCGCGACGTACACGATCCGCTGGTGTGGAACGATGACCACATTCTCACCTCCACCGCCGAACGTAACGCGTTGCGCAAGTTGTTCGACCTGGGCTTGCATGACGGTTTCCGTCTGCACCATGCCGACGGCGGCATTTTCAGTTGGTGGGATTATCGTCAGGCCGGCTTCCGCCGCGATCTCGGCCTACGCATCGACTTGACCTTGGTGTCCGAAACGCTGAAGGAGCACACCCGTGGTGCCGGCATCGATCGCACGCCACGCACCTGGGAGCGTCCCAGCGATCATGCGCCGGCCTGGATCGCGCTGGAGCCGACGCAGGCATGATCGCCTCCGGTCATGGCGACGACCGGCGCGGCAATCCGTTCGCTCGCCGTGCGGCCTGCATGCCGCTGCAAAACGCAAAACGCCCGGCGAACCGGGCGTTTGCGCGACCTATAGCTGCGCCGCGTCAGCGTGCGCGGCCGCGGGTGACCAGGTTGACGACCGCGAGCAGGATGATCGCCCCAATCAACGAATACAGGAACGTCCACAGATTGATCGCTTGGTTGATCCCGCCGCCGAACAGCCAACCGGCGATCAACGCGCCGACGATGCCGACCACGATGTTCATGATGATCCCCTGCTGTGCGTCGCGGCGCATGATGATGCTGGCCAACCAGCCTACGATGCCACCAACGATCAACCAGATGATGATGCCCATGCGTGACACTCCTCGGTTCTGCCCGCACCAGGAGCGGTGGAGCATGGAGCATTTAAGGCGCGTGGCCGTGAAGCGACCGTATAACGCCAGGGCCGGCGCGCAGCGTGTGGGGGCGAGGTGAGCGCGCCGATTCCGCTGCCGACGTCGGCAGCGTTGCCGGACTGGCGCATCGGCCCGGTGGCGCTATGGCTGCGGCCGCACCCACCACGCACCTCCGGTGAGGCGACAGCGCGGTGCCTGCTGGCCGCCGAACTGGGGGTGACGTCGGCGCAGTTGCCGCTGTACCGCGACGCACGCGGGCGGCCCGGCCTGCATGCGCCCCTGGCGCATGTGGATACTGGCTGGAGCCACAGCGGCGATTACCTGTTGGTGGCGGTTGCCGCAAATGCGCGGCTGGGCGTGGACATCGAACGCCAGCTTCCACGTCCGCGTTTGCTCGAACTGGCACAACGGTTCTTTCATCCTGACGAGGCGGCGGCGCTGCTCGCGTTGGCGACGCCAGCGCGCGAGGCGCTGTTCTTTCGTCTGTGGTGCGCCAAGGAGGCGCTGCTGAAGGCGCACGGTCACGGTCTGGCGTTCGGCCTGCATCGGCTGTGTTTTGCCGAAGATGCCACCGGCGGACTGCACTTGGCGTGGTGCGACCCTGCCCTGGGCAGTGCGGCTTGCTGGCAGGTACACGAATGGCAGGCAGCATCGGGCTATCGCGCCGCACTGGCCTGGCGCCGGCTCGATTCATCGAGCCGGTGATGCAGGTTGGTCACTCGGCGACGCGCGTTGGGGTCACGCTTCCAGCGCGCCGGCACGGCCATCCTCGACCACGAAACGCTTGAGCGTGGAGACCGTGGCTTCGCGGTCGCGGCGGTCGGAGATCGTCTGTAGCCGCGTCTCCATTTGCGTCGGACTCAGTGACACCGACACGTAACCGCGGTAACGGCTCTCGGCATAGCGGACTTGCGGGTTGTCCGTCAGCATCTGCGTGATCGATGCGTATGGCGGGCCGTCGGAGGTGACGGAGGTACCGACGAATTCGGTCGCCAGCGTTGGCGAGTGCGGGTCGCTGGCGTCGGTTTTGAGGTCGGTGACCCAATAGGAATGGATGTCGCCGCCCCAAAACACCGGATTGCGCATGCCGCTGCGCGCGACCGCCTGCAGCATGCGTGTACGCGTGGCCGGGTAGCCGTCCCAGCCATCGGTCCAGTGACCGAGCTGGCTGTTATCGCGTTCGCGTTGCAGGATCGGAGCGACCAGCAGATCCTGTGCGATCACGTTCCAGCGCGCCTGCGAACGCGCGAAGCCGGCATACAGCCAGCGCTCCTGCGCCGCGCCGAGCATGCTGCGCGCCGGGTCGTCGATCTCCTTGCAGTCGCTTGTGGCAACGTGTCCGCCGCGCCAGCCGTTTGACATCGGACAGGGCTGCTCGCTGCGGTATTGACGACCGTCGAGGACGAAGAAGCGCGCCAAGGCGCCGTAGTCCAACGCACGGTACAGGCGCATGTTCGGCCCATGCGGACGATGCCGTGCACGTAGCGGAAAGTGTTCGTACATGGCCTGATAGGCGGCGGCGCGGCGGCGCAGGAAGCTGGCCGTGGAAATGGACGGGTCCTGCGACCAGCGGTTGGCGTAGTCGTTCTGTACTTCGTGGTCGTCCCAGGTCGCCACGCAGGCGGAGACAGCGTGCAGGGCTTGTAGGTCGGGATCGGTGCGGTACAGCGCGTAGCGGTTGCGGTAACCGGCCAAATCCAGGCAGTCGCCGCTGCCGTGCGCACGCACCACGTTGGCCGCTGTCGCGCCCTTGTGGGTGTACTCGTAGATGTAGTCGCCGAGGAAGAACACCAGATCCGGCTGCTCGGCGGCCAGGTGACGGTAGGCGCTGAAGTAGCCCTGCTCCCAGTGCGAGCAGGACACGAAGCCGAAGCGTGCGCTGTCCATGCGTTCGGGTGCCGGCGTCGTGCGCGCGCAGCCGAGCGGGCTCTGCGCGCCCAGCGCTTCGAATCGATACCAGTAGGGTCGGCCCGGTTGCAACCCGTTCACTTCCACGTGCACGGAATGTCCCCAACGCGGATGCGCGATCGCCACGCCACGTTGGACCACCTGCGCCATGCCGGCATCGGTGGCGATGCTCCAGCGTACCGGTACCGGATCGTGCAGGCCGCCTTGGCCGTCCGGGGCTAGCGGCTGCGGTGCCAGCCGCGTCCACAGCACCAGGCCATCGGGCAGCGGATCGCCGGCCGCCACGCCCAGGGTGAACGGATCGTCGCTGCCGCGAGCGCGGGCGAATGGACTCAGCAGTGGCGTCGCCGCCAGCAGCCCCAATCCCGTCAGCACACGGCGGCGACCAGGGTCGGCTGCTGTGCCGGTGACGGGGGTGTTTGTGGAGTTCGCCATGTTGATGGTCGCGATTGCAAGAGAGCAATTTCTTATTCTCGCCCATGATGATGGCGGTCGCATGGCGGCACGCTTGGCAGCAGCTGCGATAATCCAGCGATGACCGATGCTTCCCTTCCCGATTCCGTCCGCGCTGTGCTCGAGCAAGGCCTGCGCGCGCAGGCACTGGACGCCGTCGTGCTGGCGCCGCCACTGCTGGCTTACCTGGCGCTGCTGGCGCGCTGGAACCGCACCTACAACCTCACCGCCATCCGCGATCCGCATGAAATGGTGACCCGTCATCTGCTCGACTCCCTGGCGATGCAGCCCTTCGTCGGCGAGGGCGTGCTCGCCGACCTGGGCACCGGTCCGGGTCTGCCGGGCCTGCCGCTGGCGATCGCGCGGCCGCACTTGCACGTGACCCTGGTCGAGAGCAACGGCAAGAAGGCGCGCTTTCTGCGCGAGGCCGTGCGCCAGTTGCGTCTGGACAATGCACGGGTGGCCGAGACGCGCGCCGAGGCGCTGGACGAGCCGGGTGGCTATGACCTGTTGACCGCGCGCGCGCTGGATACCCTGGCCGGCATTGTCGCCGTCGGCGGGCATCTGCTGCGCCCCGGTGGGCGCCTGCTGGCGATGAAGGGGGTGCGTCCGGATGCGGAAATCGCCGCGCTGCCGTCAGGCTGGACGGTGCCGACGGTGCACAGGCTGCAAGTCCCGGGCCTGGGTGAGGACCGCCATCTGGTGGTGGTCGAACGCGATTGAGTGGTGTTTACGTCCAGCCCGGATTTCCGCCCTGGGGAATGTGCCCGCATAATGCCCGGTCACACCCATCGCCGACGAGGCTCCCGCATGGCCCGCATCATCGCCATCGCCAACCAAAAGGGCGGCGTCGGCAAGACCACCACCGCGGTCAATCTGGCCGCCGCGCTTGTGCGCCAGACGCAACGCGTGCTGCTGGTGGACCTGGACGCGCAGGGCAACGCGACGATGGGCAGCGGCATCGATAAGCGCGAACTGGACGCCTCCACCTGCGACGTCTTGCTCGGCGAACGTACCGCCGTGCAGATCCGGGTGACCGCGCCGGAAGGCTTCGACCTGCTGCCGGGCAACATCGATCTCACCGCGGCCGAGATTCAACTCATGGACCAGACGGCGCGCGAGCAGCGACTGAAGACGGCGCTGACCCCGCTGCGCGCCGAGTACGATTTCATCCTCATCGACTGCCCGCCGGCGTTGTCGCTGTTGACCTTGAACGCGCTGACCGCGGCCGATTCGGTGATCGTGCCGATGCAGTGCGAGTACTACGCGCTGGAGGGGCTGACCGCACTGCTGGAAACCATCGAAGCGCTGCGCGTCGAGCTCAACCCGGGATTGGAAATCGAAGGCGTATTGCGCACCATGTTCGATGTGCGCAACAACCTTGCCAACGCGGTATCGGCGGAGCTGACCAACCATTTCGGCGACAAAGTGTTCCGCACCATCGTGCCACGCAACGTGCGCCTGGCCGAGGCGCCCAGCCACGGCCAGAGCATCGTCGGCTACGACCGCACCTCGCGCGGCGGGGTTGCCTACCTGGGGCTGGCCGGCGAGGTCGTGCGCCGCCGCAACCAACGTAATCGGCCAATGCCGGTGATGGAGACGTTCTGATGAGCGCCAAGCCCCCCGCCCTCGGAGCGAAAAAACGCGGTCTTGGTCGCGGCCTGGAGGCGCTGCTGGGGTCGACGGCCGCGTCGACGCCCACTGTCGACACACTGCAGCCGGGCGATAGCCTGCGCCGGTTGCCGGTGGGGCAATTGCAGCCGGGCAAATACCAACCGCGCCAGGAGATGGATCAGGCCAAGCTGCAGGAACTGGCCGAGTCGATCAAGGCGCAGGGCGTGATCCAGCCGATCGTGGTGCGCGAGCTGGTGCCGGGAACCTTCGAGATCGTCGCCGGCGAACGTCGCTGGCGCGCCTCGCAGTTGGCCGGCCTGAGCGACGTGCCGGTGGTGGTGCGCGAACTCGACGACCGCACCGTCATCGCCATGGCGCTGATCGAGAACATCCAGCGCGAGGACCTCAACCCGTTGGAAGAGGCACTGGCGTTGCAGCGTCTGATCGACGAATTTTCCCTGACCCATGCCGAGGCTGCCGAAGCAGTGGGCCGCTCGCGTGCCTCGGTGTCCAACTTGCTGCGCCTGTTGGAATTGCCACCGACGATCCGCATGCTGCTGGAGGCGCGGCGGCTGGAAATGGGCCATGCGCGCGCGTTGTTGACGCTGTCGCCGGAACTGGCCAGCCGGCTGGCGTCCGACGCCGCCGACCAGGGCTGGTCGGTGCGCGAGGTCGAGCACCGTGCGCAGCAGTTCGCCGCCGGGAAGGTGCCGAGCAACCGGAAGCCCAAGCCGGGCCGCAACGCGCCGCAGGCCGATATCGCTTCGTTGGAGACCGAGTTGTCCGAATCGCTCGGGACCAAGGTCGCCATTGCGCATGGCGCTGGCGGCAAGGGCAAGCTGGTCATTCACTACACCGATCTGGACACGCTCGACGGTGTGCTGGAGCGGCTGCGCGGTAAAACGTCCTGAGTCCAGCGCGGATTCGTCCCATGCATTGCGCCTCTGCCCTGACCGCTGGTTGTGCGCCGTCCTCGTGCGGCTGCCTGACCTGCGCGCGTTGCTGGAGATCGCGATGACGGTGCTGGTGACAGGCGCAGCCGGCTTCGTCGGCGCTTACACCTGCCGTGCGCTCGCGGCGCGTGGCGAGACGGTCGTCGGTCTGGACAACTATAACGATTACTACGATCCGCAGCTCAAGCGCGATCGCGTCGCCGCGCTGTGCCCGCAGGTGGACATCCGCACGCTCGACCTGACCGACCGCGAGGGCTTATCCGCCCTGTTCGACGAGACGCGGCCCGAGCGCGTGGTGCATCTGGCCGCACAGGCCGGTGTGCGCTATTCGCTGCAAAACCCCCAAGCTTACGTCGACAGCAATCTGGTCGGCTTCGTCAATATGCTGGAACTTTGTCGGCACCGCAGGGTCCAGCACTTGGTCTATGCCTCCAGCAGTTCGGTGTACGGCGATTCGGCCGCTGCGCCGTTCTCCGAGGACCAGCGTATCGATCAACCACGTTCGCTGTACGCGGCGACCAAGGCCGCCAACGAACTGATGGGGCACACCTACGCGCAATTGTATGGACTACGCGCGACCGGATTGCGCTTCTTCACCGTCTATGGCCCGTGGGGGCGGCCGGACATGGCGCCGCTGCTGTTCAGTCGCGCGGTATTGGCCGGGCGTCCGATCGAGGTGTTCAACCATGGCCGCATGCGCCGCGATTTCACTTTCATCGCCGACATCGTCGCCGGCGTGCTCGGCGCGCTCGATCACCCTTGCATCGATGCGCTACCGCATCGCGTGTTCAACCTCGGCAACCACCGGCCGGTGGAATTGGAGCGCTTCATTGGCGTGATCGAGACCGCCGCTGGCCGCACCGCCGAGAAACTGTATCGACCGATGCAACCTGGCGACATGATCGAGACGATGGCCGATACTGCGCGCGCGCATGCGGCCTTCGGCTTCGATCCGACCACTCCGATCGAAACCGGCTTGCCGCAGGTGGTGCAGTGGTGCCGGGACTATTTCGGCGCTGCCGCTTGAGTCGCGTCCATGGCCCGGCCCGCGCGCCGGGGCGTGACCGACGGAGTATGCGTTCCATTCTTCGCATTCCTTGCCGAACCTTGCCGTCCTCATGAACCAGCTTTCCCTTTCCGTTGTCGTCCCGGTGTTCAACGAGCGCGACAACGTCTCGTCGCTGGTCGACGAAATCCTCGCCGCGTTGCGCGGCGCGATCGATTTCGAAATCGTCTACGTGGACGATCATTCGCGCGACGACACCCTGGCGGTGCTGGAAGGGTTGAAGGCCACGACGCCGGAACTGCGCGTGCTGCACCATGTCAGCCAGAGCGGGCAGAGCACCGCGGTCCGCAATGGGGTCAAGGCCGCGCACGGGCGGTGGATCGCCACCCTCGACGGCGACGGCCAGAACGACCCGGCCGATATTCCCAAGCTGCTGGCCGCACACGCTGCAGCCTCGCCGCAGGTCAAGTTGTTCGCCGGTTGGCGGGTATCGCGACAGGATTCGAGCAGTAAACGCTGGGCATCGACGTGGGCCAATGCGATTCGTGCGCGCATGTTGCGCGACGCCACCCCGGACACCGGCTGCGGCATCAAATTGTTCGAACGCGAGGCGTTCCTGGATCTGCCGTACTTCGACCATATGCACCGCTATTTGCCGGCGCTGATGCAGCGCGCCGGCTGGCAAACCTCGAGCGTGCCGGTGAACCACCGCCCCCGCACCGCCGGCGTGTCCAAATACAACAATCTCAACCGCGCCCTGGTCGGCATCCGCGACCTGCGCGGCGTGGCCTGGTTGATCGCACGCAGCCGCCGCACCGCCGTGCAGGAGCGCTGAGATGCCACCGCACCTGCTCGACCAGCCGATCCAGTCGCTGTATTGGACCGGTGTGCACGTCACCGGCTGGAAGTTGATCGGCTACATCGGCGCGCTGATGTTCGGCGGTCGCTGGCTGTTGCAGTTCATCGCGTCCAAGCGCGCCGGCAAGCCGGTGATCCCGCGCATGTTCTGGTACATGAGCGTGATCGGCAGCTTGATGACGCTGAGTTATTTCCTGTTCTCGGCCAAGCAGGATTCGGTCGGCGTTCTACAGAATCTGTTCCCCGCCTTCACCGCCTTCTACAGTCTGTATCTGGATATCAGGCACCGTGGTTGGCGCCGCGACCGCGCGTCGCACTGAACGCTGGTGCAGCCTGCGTCGCGAACGACGTCGAGATGGGCATCGGCTACCTGCTCGCAGCGATCAGGCGCGGAGAAATGCGCCGGCGGCATGGGGCGATTCGGTCGTCAGGCCGCGGCCCGGTCGCTAGCGATGGTGCCCAGACCGGGCGCCGCCAAGGTCTGGGCACCATTGGCCCGCAGCGGATCGATCCATCCTCTGTGCGAGCAATTTGCGCAAGTCATTGATCCCCTGCATAATACGCGGCTCGCTGTGCCCGGTTTTGGCCGGGCCGGCGGTCGGAAGCGCGATCTCCGGCCGGCCTTTTCCAGCGTAACCGTTTGATTTCCCACGTCGCGTGGTGGCCGCAAGGCGACCGGGGCCGCCGTCTCCCAGGCTATGGGCGACCCAACCTGCGGATCCTTCCGCAAGAGCCCGGCTGTCCATGGCCGGACTTCCAACACGATCGAGGTGCGTAATGTCCCGCGTATGCCAAGTGTCCGGCAAGCGTGTGCAGACGGGTAACAACGTCTCCCACGCCAACAACAAGACCCGTCGTCGCTTCCTGCCCAATTTGCACGAGCGCCGTTTTTGGGTCGCCAGCGAGAACCGCTGGGTCAAGCTGAAGGTTTCCGCGCACGCGCTGCGCACCATCGATAAGAACGGCATCGACACCGTTCTGGCTGAGCTGCGTGCGCGCGGCGAAAAGGTTTGAGGAGTAACCCATCATGGCAGGCAAGCGCGATAAGGTCCGTATGATTTCCTCGGCCGGTACCGGTCACTTCTACACCACGGACAAGAACAAAAAGAACACCCCGGGGAAGATGGAATTCCTCAAGTACGATCCGGTCGTGCGCAAGCACGTCCTGTACAAGGAAGGCAAGATCAAGTAATCGGCTGGTCGCAGAATCGCCATTGTTGATCGACACACAACCCGCCACCTGGCGGGTTGTGTGCGTTTGGGTCCGACGCAGGGCCGACAGGGTCTGGCGGCGAGACTTGCGTTTGCCCGCATAGTCCGCAGAATCTGGCGACCTGGGTTGCGAGCATTGCGATGTTGCCGGTCTGGTTGGAAGGCACGTGGCTGTTGGCGTTGGACTGGCTGATCCGGCTGGTGGCGTTGTTGTGGATTCCCACCCGCACCACTCCCGGCGCGGCGCGCAGCTGGTTGCTGCTGGTGGGGTTCGTGCCGCTGTTGGGGCTGCCGTTGTACCTGCTGTTGGGTCATCCTTGGCTGTCGCGCGAACGCGTCCGCCGCCAAGTGCTGGCCTCGCAGGTGATTCGCGAGCAGCAGGGGCCGCTGACCGCGCTGCGCTGGACGCCGCCAGCCGATACCGTGGTCGCCGAAGTGGTGCCGTTGATAGAGCGTCAGGGCGATTTCATGCCCACCCACGGCAACACCGTGGAATTGCTCGACCGTTACGCGCCATCGTTGCAGGCGCTGATCGAGGACATCGAGACGGCGGTCGAGCGCGTGCATCTGCTGTACTACCTGATGTTCGACGATGCGGTCGGCGATGCGGTGGTCGCGGCCCTGCTGCGCGCCGCCGCACGCGGTGTGCGCTGCCGCCTGTTGCTGGATGCGCGTGGCGGCCGCCGCGCCCTGCGCCGCTACCGCATCCGCCTGCATGCGGCGGGGGTCGAGGTACAGGCGCTGTTGCCGGGCGGCCTGCGCTGGCGCCGCAGTGGGCGCATGGATCTGCGCAATCACCGCAAGATCGCGGTGATCGACAACCGTGTCGGCTATATCGGTTCGCAGAATCTGGCCGCGCCGGACTTCGTGCCCGGCCATCCCAACCGCGAACTGGTGGCGCGGGTGCAGGGGCCGGTGGTCGGGCACCTGGAAGCGGTGTTCGCCAGCGATTGGTTCATCGAGACCGGGCAGCGCCTGAGTGTGGTGAGCCCCGCCACGGCGCGCGGTAACGGCGTCCCGGCGCAACTGCTGCCGAGTGGGCCGGCCTATCCGTTCGAAAACGCGCGCGATACGGTCAATGCGCTGATCCATCAGGCGCGGCGCCGGATCGTGATGGTGACGCCGTACTTCGTGCCGGACGAAGTCACGCTCAGCGCGCTGCGCATCGCCGCGCTGTCTGGCGTGGAGGTACAACTGATCCTGTCCGAGAGCAACAATCAACCGCTCAGCGCCTGGGCACAGGAGGCGTGCTACGACGAACTGCTGCGCAGCGGGGTCAAGATCGCGTTGTATCGGCCGCACTTTCTGCATGCCAAGCACTTGAGCGTTGACGAGAGCATTGTCCTGGTCGGCTCGATCAATCTGGACATTCGCTCGTTCGCACTGAACGCGGAGATTGGCATGCTCTGCTATAGCGCCGAGGTGTTGCAGCAGCTGCGGGTGGTGGAAGCGGAATACCTGGCCGATGCGCGGGTGCTGTCGCTGGAGACATGGCGCAAGCGGCCGGCGTGGCGGCGCAGTCGCGAGGGGATCGCGCGTCTGGCCGATGCGCTGATGTGAAACGTGCCGCCGATGCGCGCATGATGTCGGGGCCATGCGCGAGCGTTCGTTGCCCCCTGGGTTTTTTGCCATCGGCCTGGCATGCGAGGCCTTCGCTTACAATTGCCGAATATGAGCGAGCTTCTGCCCAGCAAACCGATTGACGATGATTGCGATGTTGCCATCATCGGCGGCGGCGCGGCTGGTGTTCTGGCTGCATTGCATCTGCTGCACCAGGCCGACGGCCCGCTGCGCTTGCAACTGATCGAGTCGCAGCCAGCGCTGGCGCAGGGCGTGGCCTATGCGACGCCTCGCGCGGAGCATCTACTGAACGTGCCGGTCGGGCGGATGAGTGCCTTCGCCAATGCGCCCGAGGATTTTCTCGATTGGTTGCAGCACCAAGCGCTGTATCCGGAACTGACGCGCGATGCGTTGGCGCAAGCTTACGTGCAGCGTCGCCATTACGCCGTCTATCTGCGCACGCGTCTAACGCAGGCGCAGGCGACGCGCCCGGCGCGCTTGCAGTGGCGTCAGGCGCGGGTGCTGGCCATGCAACCGGATGCGGCCGGCGGACACATGCTGCACTTGCACGATGCTCGTCAACTGCGCGCCGGTGCCACGGTGCTGGCGCTGGGCAACAGCCTGCGTCCGTTGCCGGCACGCGGTGCCGCCAGTCTGTCCGAGTCGATGCGGGTGGAAGCCTGGAACTACCCGCAGTTATGCGAGATCCCCCGCGAGGCGACGGTGTGCATCGTCGGTTCCGGCCTGAGCATGGCCGACAGCGTGCTGACGCTGCTGAGCAACGCCCATCGTGGTCTGGTACACGTGGTTTCGCGACATGCGTTGCTGCCGCTGCCGCATGCTGCGCACGGCACGCCGGCCGAATTCGATCCGCAAGCGTTGCTGGCGCTCTCGTTGCGCCAGCGGCTGCGCGCGTTGCGCGGTTACGCCGCCGCCGCGCAGGCGCACGGACACCCCTGGCAGAGCGTGATGGATCGGGTGCGGCCGTTCGGCCAGGCGCTGTGGCAATCGCTGTCGGCGACCGAGCAACGCCGTTTCCTGCGGCATACGGTGCGTTACTGGGACGTGCACCGGCATCGCGTCGCCGAGCCGGTATACGCGCAGTTGCAGGAGATACACCGTAGCGGCCAGTTGCGCGTGCACCGCGCGCGGCTGGAGAGCGTGTCTGCGGTCGATACCTGCGTGCAGGTCAACGGAATGGGCGCCGATGGTGTTCCGTTGCAATTGCAGGCGCATTGCGTGATCAATGCCACCGGCGTGGAGTTGCGTGTGCAGACCATTCGCAATCCGCTGCTACACCAGCTATTGGGCAGCGGCCATGCGCAGCAGGGGCCGCATGGGATCGGCCTGGCGACCGGCGCCGATGGCGCGTTGCTCGATGCTAACGGTCGCGCCGATCCACGGATCCGCGTACTGGGCAGCTTGCGCATCGGCAGCCTGTGGGAAAGTCTGGCGATTCCCGAACTGCGGATGCAGGCGCAGGCGACCGCGCAGGCGTTGCTGAGCCTGGAACTGCCGCTCGCGCGGATTTCCTGACGCTGTCCTGCTTGCTCCGGCCACGGGAGCAGCAGGCTGCCGTGCGGAATGCTGTCGCCAACCGTGCGACGTGCATCGCCGCCCATGCGCTGCCGCACCGGCTAAAATGCCTGGGTGGATGTCTCTCATTTACTCGACGATCTGAACCCCGCCCAGCGCGAGGCCGTCTCCGCACCGCCCGGTCATTATCTGGTCCTGGCCGGTGCCGGATCCGGCAAGACGCGCGTGCTCACCCATCGCATCGCCTGGCTGCACGAGGTGCATGGTGTGCCGGTGCATGGCATGTTCGCGGTTACCTTCACCAACAAGGCGGCCGGCGAGATGCGCCATCGCGCCGACCTGCAGTTGCGCAACGGCAGCCGCGGCATGTGGATCGGCACCTTCCACGGCCTGGCCCACCGCCTGTTGCGCTTGCACTGGCAGGACGCGCGGTTGCCGGAGAGCTTCCAGGTTCTGGATGCCGACGACCAACTGCGGCTGGTCAAACGCGTAGTGCAGCAACTGGAGCTGGACGAGGGCAAGTTCCCGCCCAAGCAAATCGCGTGGTGGATCAACCAGCAGAAGGACGAAGGCCGCCGCGCGCAGCACATCCAGCCCGAGCCGCACGATGTCTGGATCAACACCCTGCGCAACGCCTATGCGCTGTACCAGGAGCGCTGCGACCGCGCCGGGCTGGTCGACTTCGCCGAGTTGCTGCTGCGTGCGCACGAGCTGCTGCGCGACACGCCAGCGTTGCTGGCGTATTACCGTGCTCGCTTCGCTGAGATCCTGGTCGATGAATTTCAGGACACCAATGCCATCCAGTACGCGTTCGTGCGCGTGCTCGCCGGCGACAGCGGCCGTGTATTCGTGGTCGGCGACGACGACCAAGCCATTTACGGATGGCGCGGCGCCAAGGTTGAGAACGTGCAGCGTTTCCTCAAGGATTTCCCTGGCGCGCAGACCATCCGCTTGGAGCAGAACTACCGTTCCAGCGCCAACATTCTCAACGCCGCCAACGCGGTGATCGCGCACAACCCCGATCGCATCGGTAAGCAATTGTGGACCGATTCGGGCGATGGCGAGCCGATCGATCTGTATGCGGCGTACAACGAAGTCGACGAAGCGCGCTACGTGCTCGAGCGCGCGCGCCAATGGGTGCGCGATGGCGGCAGCTACAGCGAAGCCGCCGTGCTCTATCGCAGCAACGCGCAGTCGCGTGCGTTCGAAGAGGCGTTGCTCGCCGAGCAGGTGCCGTACCGCGTGTACGGCGGCATGCGCTTCTTCGAGCGTGCCGAAATCAAAGATACGCTGGCCTATCTGCGCCTGGTCGCCAACCGCGCCGACGATGCGGCGTTCGAGCGTGCGGTGAATACGCCGGCGCGCGGCATCGGCGACCGGACCCTGGACGAAGTGCGACGGCTGGCGCGTGTGCAATCGCTGTCGCTATGGACTGCCGCGCAACACGCCGCGCAGCAGGGTGGCGAACTGGCCGCGCGCGCGCGCAATGCGCTGGGCCAGTTCCTCGGCCTGATCGAACAACTGGTCTTGGAAGTGGCCGACCTGTCGCTGCCCGAGCAGATCGATCATGTGCTGGCGCGCTCGGCGCTGCGCGATCACTGGAGCAAGGAAAGCCGCAGCGGACTGGATTCGGAGTCGCGCACCGACAACCTCGACGAACTGGTTTCGGTGGCTTCGCGCTTCGTCCGTGTCGACGCCGAGGATGATGCTGACGAAGCGCGCCAGGCGATGAGCGAATTGGTCGCGTTCCTGGCCTATGCCGCATTGGAAGCCGGCGAAGGTCAAGCCCGGGCCGACGAGGACGGCGTGCAACTGATGACGCTGCATTCGGCCAAGGGCCTGGAATTCCCGCTGGTGTTCCTGGTCGGCATGGAAGACGGCCTATTCCCCAGTGCGCGCTCGTTGGAGGAAAGCGGGCGCCTGGAGGAAGAGCGGCGCCTGGCCTATGTCGGTATCACCCGTGCTCGCCACACATTGGTACTCAGCTACGCCGAATCGCGGCGTATCCACGGCCAGGACAATTACAACGTTCCGTCGCGCTTCCTCCGCGAGATCCCGCGCGAGCTATTGCACGAGGTGCGACCGAAGGTGCAGGTCTCGCGCAGCGCTTCGTTAGGTGCGCCGCGCAACCCGGGGCATCCTCGGATCGAGGCGCCGGCGATCAAGCTCGGCGCCAATGTGCAGCACCCCAAGTTCGGTGGTGGCGTGGTCATCGACTACGAAGGCAGCGGCGCGCACGCGCGCGTGCAAGTGCAGTTTGACGAGGCCGGCGCCAAGTGGCTGGTGATGGCCTACGCGAATTTGACGGTGCGCTGACGGAGCCGTTAGCCGGGCGGCCCGTCGCGGTGTTCAGCGGGGGCGCTTGTGGGCGATGCAGAATGCCTTGGGCGATTCATGGTCAGTGCCGCGCGGCGATGATCTGGCTCAGGTAATCCGGCGTGCCATTCACTCGCACCAAGTGTGGATACTGCAAGCCGTCGTGGTAGTGCACCGCGAAGTCGCGCAGGTTGCCTTGGTATTTCAGTGTCAGCACGATCGGTGCGGTGCCGCCCTTGGCCTCGGCGATGGCTTGCTTGAGCGTATCGCGCGAGTAATCCTGGCCGTTGACCGCCAGCAGCGTGGCGCCGGTGCTGATCCCGGCCTTGAACGCCGGGCCATCCCACAGCACGTCGTTGATGCTGGCGTCATCGTTCATTACAAGGCCGATCGACCAAGCGAAGTTGTAGCGGTGTCGCGCCGATGGGTGGCTGCCGTCGTATTGCTTCTCGAATTCGCTGGGTTGGTCGGTGTACACCAGTTTCCAGCCACTGGCTTGTAAGCCTTCCAATAGCGGTGGATCGACCGCGTACACGCGGCGCTGGAGGTAAGTGGTCCAGTCGAAGTGGGCGACGCCATCGAGCGCGGCGACGACGTCGTCGAAGCTGTAGGTCTTGACCGCATGGCTGCCGTCGTCGACGCCGAAAAATGCTTTGGCCACGTCGTCCAGCGACTTGCGTCCACCGCTGAGCGCGCGCAGTTTGGCGTCCACTGCCAGCCAGACCATCTGCCCGCCGCTGTAGTAGTCCTCGCTCATCTGCCAGCTGCGGTAGGGCAGCGGCGCGCGATGCGCGGCGGTGGGGTCGTTGGTAGTGTCTTGCAGGGAGCGCCAACGGAATCCGGCACGGTTGCGATCGTAGTTGGCCGCAGTCATCGCCAGCGCGTCGCGGAACTGTTGCGGTGTCCACATGCCGGCGCGCGCGGCCAGCACGTAGCCCCAGTATTGGGTCTGGCCTTCGTAGACCCACAGTAGCGAGTCGCCCATCGGCACGTTGAAGGTCGGTGTCCACAGGTCGGCCGGACGCCGGAACTTGCCGTTCCACGAGTGGGTGTACTCGTGTGGCAGTAGGTCGCGGTCGGCTGCGTTGTCGGCCCAGGCGCTGAAATAGTCGGCGCCCAGCCCGTTTTCGCTGGACTGGTGGTGCTCCAGTCCGTTGCCGCCGAGCACGTCGGACAGCGAGAACAGGAAGTCGTAATGGTCGTAGTGGTGGGAGCCGAACAGCTTGATCGCCTGCACCGGCAGGTTGCGGTGTGCCTGTCGCTGTTCCGGGCTGATTTCCAGGAACCTGGGCGCATCGGCGACCATGTCTAGGTGAACCGGCGCGCTACCGGGGGGCGTCAGATCCACGCGCTTGAAGTAGCGTCCGGCGTAGATCGGCGAGTCGACCAATGTGGTGAAGTCCACCGGTTTGAAGATAGTCGTGGCGCCGCTGTGACTGGCGGTCTCCAGCGCCGTGCCGAACTCCCATCCGGCCGGCAGGATCACGCTCGGCGCCACCGTGATCTGGCGCGTGTCGTGGCCAGCCGGGTATAGCGCGACCTTGTTCCATTCCAGTTGCAGCATTTTGTCGGTCATTTCGAAGCCGTCGTCGCGGGGCGACAGGTACTGGAAACTGGCTTCGATCGCGCGCACGCCCTCCGGCACATCCACATGAAAGCTGTAGACGTCGAATGTGTCGCGACGCCATGGCAGCGGCTTGCCGTTGGCGGTCAGAGTGAGGCCGGCCAGCATCGCCACCGGCCCGCTCGGCGAATGGTCGCCGGGAATCCATTGCGGATATTGCAGGGTCAGCCGCCCAGCGCCGACCGGGATGGTCTCGTGGACCCGGTAGATGCCCTGGCGTACGTCGCCAGCGTCCACCTGCAGCGTGATGGTGCCGGGGTAGGGGGTGTCCCGCGGTGCGGGCACGTCGGCGGTACGGGCAGCCTGCGCATGCGCGGTGCCGCTCACAGCCAGGGCGATGCCCAGCGACAACGCCAGGTCGAGGCAACGAAAGGCAGGACGGAAGGGCGCGGGCATAAACTGCTCCTGGATGGGGGAATGCGGTGCAGGACGTTAGCATCTGTGACCAGCGTCGGCGCGACTTACTTTGTGGCCAGGCACTGCTGAGTCATGCAAGGAGGGGCCAGGCGCATCGGTCCAGCCGTTGCGGTTTGCCCCGATGCGTTTCAACGACAGCGGCGTGATCGGTGACGGGTGTCATTGCGCATCGTTGCAGTTGCCTCGATCGGGCGGGCGGCATAGGAATACACGGCCTGTCGGCTGGTGCGCGCATGGCCGGCAAGCCGATGCGTCGGTTGAACCCGCTCGTGACTGAATTTGATCTGGCTCAAGGCGTGCAGTCCACAGCGGGTGTGCAATGCTGCTGCTGTCGCCGCATACGGCGCCACCGGAGCACACCATGTACCAGCGCATCCTGATTGCCATCGATGGTTCTGAGTTGTCCGCCAAAGGCTTGCAGCATGGGCTGGCGCTGGCCGCCAAGCTCGGTGCGCAGGTGGACATCCTCACGGTCTCCGAACCGTGGGCCATGGGCATGTACGATGCCATGGGCTGGGGCGTGGGCTATGAGGCCAGTCCCGGATACCGTCGCGACCGCGAGGCCAGCGCGCAGTCGATCCTGGCGCCGGCGCTCGCCGCCGCCGCGGCTGCCGGCGTGACCGCGCATGGCCGTCACCTGCTCGACCGTTATGCGGCCGAGGGGATCATCGACATGGCCATCGACTGTGCCAGCGACTTGATCGTGATGACCTCGCATGGCCGTCGCGGTATGAGTCGGATACTGCTTGGCAGTCAAACGGCGGAAGTGTTGGCGAACAGCAAATTACCGGTGCTGGTGATTCGCTGACGTCGAGGCGGGCGCGGGGCGCGGGGCGCGCCGGCTCGCTCCGCGCCAAGTGGTCGCCCGCGGCAGGCGTCCGTCGAGGACATGCCCGTGCATCGGTTGCAGGCGGCCGACGCGCCTCGACAGCGCGATGTACGGCCGGGTGCGCGTCCGTCGTATTGCGGCAGCACGCGCATTCCCGCGCTGGGCCGCATCAGGCAGGGGCAGTCCGGAGCCGGACCGTGCAAGCGCAGCGTCAGGCGTGCCGCCCAGTCGATCAAGAGCGGGCGAGAGCGCTGCAATGCGCGTGACGCAGCGCGCCGTACATGCACATCGAGGACCACCGCACGGATGACCTGCCACGTCCCCTGCGCGGACGTGCATTGCCGCGTGCGCGCAGGGTGAGGCAAGCGCATCGCGGCGCTGTCCGCCCACATCCTCCGTGTGGCAGGCCGATGTCAGCGATTTGCCGATGGGCCGCACTGTCGACACCGCCGATGCTGGACGCCGATGCCGTAGCGGTGCGCGCGCCTGCATTGCGCCGCTGGGACGGCGTCCTTCCAGCCAACGGAGCCTGCCTATGTCCATTCTCGCGTTTCATCCGCCACATCTGGCCCATCACTTCCCCCAGGGCGTGCATGCGATCGAGCACCCTGCTGATACGTTTCCCGATCGCGCCCAGATCGTCGCAGCCTTGCCGCGCACCGATCAAGGTGAAGTGCAGCTGCATTACGACACGTTGTGGATCGGCGGCGGCCACGGCGATGTCGACGATCAGGGCGCACCGACCCAGTTCAACGGCTGCCGCAATGTCGCCGTGTTCCAGCGCTTCATCGCGGATCTTGTCGATATCGGCATCCGCACGCCGGCGCTGATCGTCGATACCTGCTTTTCGCTGGCTTCGCTGCCGCAACTGGCCCCCCTGCTCACCGAGGACGGTGTGTTCGCCGGTTGGTCGTGCATCTGCGCCACTACCCGCAACGAATTGCTGGCATCGCACCGGTTGCCGGCGCTGGTGGAGCAGACCGAGACCGCGCTGGCCGAAGTGACCACGGCGGCGTCCAGCCAAGTGGTCTACCTGGCACCCGATCGGGTGCTGATCCGCCATGCGCGGTTGACCGCGAGCGCGGGCGGCATGGAAGCCAACGACCTCCCCGATGCCGAGGCAACCCTCGCCCGCGTGGGCAGCTTGACCTGGCAGCACAGGCCGCTGATCGCCACCGACCAGCCCATCGAGGGCCACGACGCGTTCATCGACCGCCTGCGCCAACTCTGACCGGCCCTGCGCTGGCGCCCATTCGGGCATCCACCCAACACCAGAGGACTTTCCCCATGACCACCTACACCAACAACAACACCGGCACGTTCAGCAGTGCCAGCAGCAAGATCCGCGACCATGTGCTCGACGATTACTTGGCGGCGAAGATCGCCAACTATGTCGGCATCCGTCGCGACGATGTCAACGACGCTACCGTGATTCGAATCCCTGCCAACTACGCCAACAGCGAAGGCGTGATCAAGGGCATGGAACTGGTCAAGGGCCTGCGCGTGGACCTGCAGGCCGCGCAGGTTCACGGCGGTAACAGGTACGCGACCTGGCAGGTGCAGTGGGGCACCGGCAGCGGTGGCAAGAACGGCGGCGCCTATGCCGGTGTGCTGATGCGGGTGGATACCGACTTCACCTTCGCTGAGTTCCGCCAAGCGATGCGCGAGAGCTTCGGCTACACACCGGGCGCCTATTGCCGGCTCGATCCCTGACCGGCCCGGCAAACTTCCCGCCAATGTCTCGCCGTCGCAGCGCGCGTCACCAGCTGTAGAGCTTCCAGTACACCGGCGAGACGTTGTCCTTGTTGCCGTCCATGTGGCTGTCGCCGTTGCGGTCGTACAGGTAGTAGGCCGGGCCGCGCGCCGGGGTCACCTTGACCATGCGCAACTGGCCGGCGATGCGGTATTCGTCCACGGTGTCGCCGTTCTCCATTTTGCGTTGGGTCACTTGCGCGCCGCGCATGTCCATCGGCGCGCCGTCCGGGCCAGTGCCGGTGGAGGCGCAGCCCGCCAGTAGCAATAGCGGGATCAGGATCAGGGCTTTCATCGCAACGTTCTCCACGGGCAGGGGGATGGTGGCCGATTATGCGCTGTGCGACCGTATTCGGTGCGCGCAGGGCGGCAGCGTAGAATTGGCCGATGAGCCGATTAGTCCTGATCGACGGGTCCAGCTACCTGTATCGCGCGTTTCACGCGCTCCCGCCCTTGACCAATGCCGCCGGTGAACCCACCGGCGCACTGTTCGGCGTGGTCAACATGTTGCGCGCCACCTTGAAGGAGCGTCCCGAGTACGTCGCCTTCGTGGTGGATGCCCCGGGCAAGACCTTCCGCGACGCGCTGTACCCGCAGTACAAGGCCAACCGTCCGCCGATGCCCGACGAGCTGCGCGCGCAGGTCGAGCCGATGTGCCAGATCGTGCACGCACTCGGCATCACCATTTTGCGCGAGAGCGGAGTGGAGGCCGACGATGTGATCGGGACCTTGGCCCTGCAAGGCGTTGGCGATGGCATGGATGTGACCATCTCCACCGGCGACAAGGATTTCGCCCAGTTGGTGCGTCCCGGCGTGCAGTTGGTCAACACCATGAGCGGCAGCCGCATGGATTCGGATGCGGCGGTGATGGAAAAATTCGGTGTGTTGCCGCACCAGATTGTCGATCTGCTGGCGCTGATGGGCGACACCATCGACAACGTCCCCGGGGTGGAGAAGTGCGGACCCAAGACCGCGGCCAAATGGCTGGCCGATTACGGGTCGCTGGACGGGGTAATCGCCAACGCCGACGCGATCAAGGGCAAGATCGGCGACAACCTGCGCGCGGCGCTGGGGCGACTGCCGCTCAACCGCGATCTAGTCACGATCAAGACCGACGTGGTGCTGTCCGGCGGCCCGCGCACGCTGGGCCTGCGCGAGCCGGAGCCGGAGCAGTTGCGCGGCTTGTACCAGCGCTACGGCTTCACCCAGGCGTTGCGCGACCTGGACGGTGGCGTGGCGGCTCCGTATGTCGCCAGTGAGGCCAGTCCCAGCCTGCGCGGTACCGCGGCTGGCTATGCTCGTGCCGCCGCCGCGCCCGATGGTGCGCTGGACCCGGCGTTGGCCGCGAAGGGCCACTACGCCGCGGTCACCACTGCCGAACAGTTCGATGCGTTGCTGGCGCGCTTGCGCGCCGCCGACGGCTTCGCCTTCGACACCGAGACCGACGCCTTGGACGCGATGCGCGCCAATCTAGTCGGACTTAGCTTCGCCATCGAACCCGGTCATGCCGATTACCTGCCGCTGGGTCACGACTATCCTGGTGCGCCAGTGCAGTTGGACCGCGTGCAGGCGCTGGCGGCGCTCGCACCGCTGTTGGAAGATCCGGCCAAGCGCAAGGTCGGCCAGCACGGCAAGTACGACCTGCATGTGCTGCGCCGCCACGGCGTGCAGGTGCACGGGTATGCCGACGACACCATGCTGGAGAGTTTCGTGCTCAACTCCACCGCCAGCCGCCACGACATGGACTCGCTGGCCAAGCGCTACCTGGGCTACGACACGGTCAAGTACGAGGACGTGGCCGGAAAGGGGGCCAAGCAGATCGCGTTCTCGCAGGTGGCCATCGACGATGCCACCGGCTATGCCGCCGAAGACGCCGATATCACGCTGCGCTTGCACCGGGCGTTGTCAGCGCAATTGGATGCCGAGCCGGCGCTGGCGCGGGTGTACCGCGAGATCGAAATGCCGCTGGTGCCGGTGCTGACCCGCATTGAGGCCAACGGTGTGTGCGTGGATATCGCCGAGCTGCGCAAGCAGAGCCAGGTGCTGAGCCAGCGGATGCTGGCCGCCCAGCAAAAGGCGGTCGCGTTAGCCGGGCGGAGTTTCAATCTGGATTCGCCAAAACAGTTACAGGCGGTGTTGTTCGACGAACTGAAGCTGCCCGCCCTGTTGAAAACTCCCAAAGGCCAGCCCAGCACCAATGAAGAAGCACTGGAGGCTATCGCCGACCAGCATGAACTGCCGCGGGTGATCCTGGAATACCGCGGCCTGGCCAAGCTGCGCAGCACTTACACCGACAAGCTGCCGGAGATGGTCAACCCTGAGACCGGGCGCGTACACACCAGCTATCATCAAGCCGGTGCCGCGACCGGGCGGCTGTCCTCTTCCGATCCGAACCTGCAGAACATCCCGATCCGCACCGAGGATGGCCGCCGCATCCGTCGCGCCTTCGTCGCCCCTCCCGGCCGCAAGCTGATCGCGTGCGACTATTCGCAAATCGAACTGCGGATCATGGCGCACCTGTCCGAGGATCCGGGCCTGTTGCGCGCTTTCAGTCAAGGCGTGGACGTGCATCGCGCCACCGCCGCCGAGGTCTTCGGGCGCACCTTGGAGCAGGTCAGCGCCAACGAGCGCCGCGCCGCCAAGGCGATCAATTTCGGCTTGATGTACGGCATGAGCGCGTTCGGCCTGGCGCGTAATCTCGGCATCGGCCGCGGCGAGGCGCAGGACTACGTGGCGTTGTACTTCAGCCGCTACCCGGCGGTGCGCGATTTCATGGAGCGCATGCGCGAGCAGGCGCGCACCCAGGGCTACGTGGAGACCCTGTTCGGTCGCCGTCTGTACCTGAACGACATCAACGCCAAGCAGCAGGGCTTGCGCGCTGGCGCCGAGCGCGCCGCGATCAACGCGCCGATGCAGGGCACCGCTGCGGACATCATCAAGCGCGCCATGGTCAGTGTGGACACGTGGTTGCAGGATCACCGCGCGCGTGCGTTGATGATCCTCCAGGTACACGACGAACTGGTGTTCGAAGTCGACGCCGACTTCGTCGAGATCCTGTTACCCGAGGTGACCTGGCGCATGGCCGCTGCGGCAGAGTTGAAGGTGCCGTTAGTGGTGGACAGTGGCGTGGGCGATAACTGGGACGAGGCGCATTGAGCTATGCGACCCGCAATGCGGCGGTCCCCCAACGACATCCTGCAGTCAGCGCCTTTGCGCAGGGAGTACGGCATTTTTGTTGTTTGTCGGGCGAATGTTTTGGAATGAATCCGTCCTAAACACGACGAATTCTTAACCGCAATTTTCACGAATGAGAAAGGTGAAAAATGGTCTTATGTGCCTCGACAGGCGCAATGCCTGTCGCGGATCTTCTCCCATCCCCTGGAGCAGATCTAGGAACGGAGACTCCTCCCCAAGTCTGCGTTCCCTGGCCCCGCTGACCCACCCCTGGTCCGCGGGGCCTTTTTATTTAAGCTTGAACCTATATCTTTATGCTCGCGTAAACGCTGGCAAGTCAAGGGATGGGGATTACGCCGCGCCGCTTTGTTCGAGTTTGATAGATCCCATCATTCAGCGACTATGTCTGCGCACCGTCACGACGTGTGCAGCCTGCAGTGCATCGCTGTGTTCGTGCACAGCGGTACGTCCAACTATGAAATCGAGCAGCCACTCGGCCTGAAATGCGCTGATCTGCGGCCGCCATTTTTCTGCGGTCGTTGGCTTGCGACAAACACCTTAAGCGCGTGTTTCACGCCGAGGGCGCCATGCGTGCCTGGGCGCGCGGTGACGTGCTCAGGCCAGCCAGTCCCGTGGCACCAGATATTCGGCCAGACGCGCTTCGGGGCTGCCGGGTTCCGGCTGGAAGCCGTATTCCCAGCGCACTCGTGGCGGCAGGCTCATCAAGATGCTCTCGCTGCGGCCGCCACTCTGCAGGCCGAACAGCGTGCCGCGGTCGTAGACCAGATTGAATTCCACGTAGCGCCCGCGCCGGTAGAGCTGGAACTCGCGCTCGCGCTCGCCCCAGGGCAGGGCGCGGCGGCGCGCCACGATCGGCAGGTAGGCATCCAAAAAACCATCTCCCACCGCACGTTGGTAGGCGAAATCGCGTTCGAAATCGGCATGCAGATCGTCGAAGAACAGACCGCCGACGCCTCGGGTCTCATTGCGGTGTTTGAGGTAGAAATACTCATCGCACCAGCGTTTATGTGCGGGGTATCGCTCGGCGCCGAATGGCGCACACAAATCGTGCGCGGTCTGGTGCCAGTGGCGTGCGTCTTCGTCGAACGGGTAGTAAGGGGTCAGGTCGAAACCGCCGCCGAACCACCAGGCCACGGTTGCGCCTTCGCGCTCGGCCTCGAAGTAGCGCACGTTGGTGTGGGTGGTGGGGATATACGGACTGAGTGGATGGAACACCAGCGACACCCCGACCGCGCGCCAGGAAGCGCCGGCCAGTTCTGGGCGGTTGGCGCTGGCCGAGGGGGGCAGGCGCGTGCCGGACACGTCGGAGAAGCCAACCCCGGCCTGCTCGAACACCGCGCCATCGCGCAGAATGCGGGTGCGGCCGCCACCGCCCTCGGCGCGCTGCCACACGTCTTCGGCGAAACGGGCCTGGCCGTCGGTCGCCTCGACGGTGGCACAGATGCGGTCTTGCAGCCCAGTGAGATAGTCGCGGACACGGTCGAAGGTTTGCATCCCCCTATTCTAGAAGCTTGTCGCCTGGGCGTGTGCGTGATGATGCGCGGTCCGTTGTCGAGCACGCACCGCATTCAGCCGGCACTGCGATCGGGGCCATCCGGGTGAACACTGTCGGCTTGCTGCGCGTGGTGTCGCTCAGCGGCGGAAGGCGCTACGCAGCGCCGGGCGCGAGAGCTGGTACACCAGCCAGCCGTGCAGGACGGCGAAAACAAGCGCGGTGAGCAGTGCGCTGAACAGGACGGTGATGCGGCTGGAGTGCAACTGGTGCTGCATGTGTGCATCGAAGCCGTGTTGCGGCGCCCATGCTTGCAGCATGTCGAATAATTGCCACAGTAGCGGCAACATCGCGAAATTGGCCACGGCGGTGACCACTAGGAATGCCACGAATACGCGCCGTGCCCATTCGTGTCGTTGTAACAAGGCCCATGACGTCGCGCACAACGCCAGCGCCAGCGTCGCTGCCAGCCAGGACAGTGCGATCGCATGGGTCATGCACGTGTGCAGCCACGGCGGCAACGGCAGTCCAAACGGCTGCAGCATCGTTTCGATGTTGCCATCGGGTAGCGCCATCAGCGTCAGTGCCTGCGCCAGCGCGGACAGCAGCGACAGCACGCCAAGCAAGAGCGCGATCTTGCCCATCGCATCGATCATCTGGTGACCTGCGGGGTGCAGCGGAGGTGGCGACATTGGCGATCCCTCGGTTGGGTGGATGGCGTAGCGTGCTGCCGCGCATCGGCGAAGATAGAGGTTACTTGAACAGGCACAAGTGGCGTGGGCGTGTGCGTCATGTGCAGACACGGCGCATGGTCTGGCAGTCGTCATCGCGCATCGTCGCAGACGAGGCGGCGCGGTCATCCGCGCCACGCCGCGACCGCGACAGGTGCATTGTGCCGACACCCAGCGCAGGGTGCGTGATCGCCTACTTGAGTTCCTGCTCGAACAATTTCAGGATCCGCTTGTATTCGTCCAGCCAGGAATCGGCGCGGGTAAAGCCGTGTCGTTCCAACGGATATGGCGCGATCTCCCAATTGTCCTTGTGCAGTTCGATCAGCTTCTGGGTCATGTCGACCGAGTCCTTGAAAAACACGTTGTCGTCGATCATGCCGTGGGCGATCAATAGGTGATCGCGCAGTCCGCTGGCGTACTCGATCGCCGAAGAGGTGCGGTAGGCCTGTGGGTCAAGATCGGGAGTGTTGAGGATGTCGGCGCTGTATTCGTGGTTGTACTGGCTCCAGTCTGCCACTGGACGTAGCGCGGCGCCTGTCTTGAATGTGCCGGGGCTGCGAAACAGCGCCATATAGGTTATGAAGCCGCCGTAGGAGCCGCCGTAAATGCCGGCACGGTGACGGTCGCCCTGCTTGGTGGCGACCAGCCAATCCAGGCCGTCCAGATAGTCCTCCAGTTCCGGATGGCCCATGTCGCGGTAGATCGCGGTGCGCCAGTTGCGGCCATAGCCGGCGCTGGCGCGGTAATCCAGGTCGAGCACGATGTAGCCCTTTTGCACCAGCAGGTTGTGGAACATCTGCTCGCGAAAATACGGGGTGTAGCGTACCGAGACGTTCTGCAGGTAGCCGGCGCCATGCACGAACATCACCACCGGGTAGCGTTTGCCGGGTTCTGGATGTGGCGGGCCGTAGTACTTGCCCCAGACCGTGCCGGCGCCATGGGTGGACGGTATCTGCACGAATTGCGGCTGGATCCACGGACGTGCCTTGAATGCGGCGCTGCGGGTATCGGTAAGCACGCGTGCGCTGCCGCCACTGGCGGGCAACACCGCCAATTGCGGCGGCAGATAGGCGCCGGAGTAGTGCACCAGCAGGTGTTGGCCGTCTGGCGAAAGTGCGAAGTCCTCGACACCTTCGAGTGAGGTCAGCTCGACAACGCTGTCGTCGCGCAGATCCAGCTTGCACACCTCGTAGTCGCCCGGCCATTTGCGGTTGCACAGGAACAAGAAGCCCTGGCCATCGGCGCTCATCACCGGCGCGGACACCTCCCAGTTGCCGGCGGTGCGTTGGCGCGGTTTATCGGTGCCATGTTGGGTGTACAGGTGCGCATCGCCGGATTGCTCGGACAGCAGCCACAGCGTTTGGTTGTCCGGCATCCAGCCGAAATCGTTGAAATTCCAGTTGATCCAAGCAGGATCGGTGAGGCGATGGCGCGGCTGCAGCACGGCCTTATCCAGGTCGACGCTGGCAATCCAACGGTCCTTGTTGTCCACCGCGCGCAACATCACCGCGACGTTGCGGCCATCCTCGCTCCAGTGCATCGTCGCGCCGCTGCCATCGCCGTCGGTCTCCACCTGTATCGCACGTGGCCCGTGCAGCGGTTCCTGCTTGGCGGCCTTGCGCAGTGCGGCCAGTGGGTCGTTGTGGATGCCGGGCAGGACGGCGAAGTCGAGTTTGCGCGCGCTGCCCGCGGCGATATCGACCAACCAGAGGTTCTGCGCCAGCGGTGGGTTGCGACCGACGCGAGTGCGCACTTCTTGGAATTCTTCGTAACCCGATTCGGTCACGTACTTGGGCATCTTGCCCTCGCGACCTTCGTCGGCGCCCTTGGCGTGGGTCACCACCAGTAGATGGCGACCGTCCGGCGACAGCGCGCTGTCGTCGATGACGACGTCCTCGCCCAGATACACCGGTGCCGGCGCGCGGCTGCCGTCGGCACGCCGCCAGGCTTGCTCTTGTTGCCGCAGCAAATCGCGCTGCGCGCGATCGCGCGCCAGGGTTTCCAATGTATGCAGTTGCTGCGCACGTAGCGTGTCCAACTTGGGTGCGGTGTCGGGATCGCGTTCGGCCTTGAGTAGCGCCGCTTGCGCGATGCCGCTGTCGGGATTCCAGCGGTACCAGTCGTTGCCGACCCGCCACAGTGCGCCGCCGTCGGTGCTGAACTGCGGTCTTGCGGCCGCTTGATTGCTGCGGGTCAACTGGGTCAGCGCGCCGCTGCGTAGATCGCGCAGGAATACATCGCCATTGCGTACAAACAGCATGCGTCGGCGTGCTGCGTCGTAGACCGGGTTGGCCGCATCGAGCGTGCTGCGTTGCGTATCCTCGATCCGCTGCGCGGTGCTGCCGTCGATCCCCTGGCGGTAGGTGTCGCGCACCGGGCTGCCGTTGCGCTTGAGTTTGTATTGCACTTGACGCCCGTCCCAGGCCCACCAGGCGTCCTCGACCGGCGGCCCGATCCAGTCCGGATCGGCCATCGTTTGTTCGATGGTCAGCGGGGCCACATTCTGAGCCGCAACCAATGGCGGCAAGCAGGACAGGGATAGCAAAACAACGGCGCTCAAGGCTAAGCGACACATCGGGATGTTCCGGACGAAAAGCAAACGATAAGCGTAACAGCCGTCTGGAGCGAATGCTGGGATTGGGAATGGGGAATTGACGATTCGCACAAGCGCGCGTCCCGACGCGTCCATGTTCATGGCATCACAAAAAACGGTGCCCGTTTTTCTTTTTCCGAATCCAGAATCTGGGCGTTTTCCGCCCTGCGATGCGGCATTCTTTCACATTCAATTTTACGCCGCAGCGACAACAATAGACGCTATTGTAGTTTCTTTAGGGGCAGCCTCAATGGACGCTCTTTTGCTTTCGCGCATCCAGTTCGGATTCGTCATCAGTTTCCACATACTGTTCCCGGCCTTCACCATCGGCCTGTCGAGCTGGCTGGCGTTCCTGGAGTGGCGCTGGCTGCGTACTCGCGACACGGTGTGGCGCGATCTGTACTTCTTCTGGCTGAAGATCTTCGCCGTGTCCTTCGGCATGGGCGTGGTCAGCGGTATCGTGATGAGCTTCCAGTTCGGCACCAACTGGGCGGTGCTCAGCGAACGCGCAGGCAACATCATCGGTCCGCTGCTCAACTACGAGGTGCTGACGGCGTTCTTCCTGGAGGCCTCGTTCCTGGGGGTGATGCTGTTCGGTTGGCACAAGGTCCCGGAGAAGCTGCATTTCCTCTCCACTTGTCTGGTAGCCATCGGCACGCTGATCTCCACGTTCTGGATCCTGTCGGCCAACAGTTGGCTGCAGACGCCGGCCGGTTATGTCATCGTCGACGGCGTATTCCATCCGGCCAACTGGGGCGAGGTGATCTTCAATCCGTCGTTCCCGTATCGGCTCACTCACATGGTGCTTGCCGCGTTCATCACCACCTGTTTCGTGATTGGCGGGGTCAGCGGCTGGTACCTGCGCCGCGGCGAGCATGTGGACGCGGCCGGGTGCATGCTCAAGCTGGCGGTGGCGTTCGCCGCGATCGCGCTGCCGCTGCAAATCGCTGCCGGCGACGCGCATGGCCTGAACACGCTCGAACACCAGCCGATTAAGGTGGCCGCGATGGAGGCACACTGGCACCGCGAGGCGCCGGGACAGGGCGTGCCGTTAGTGGTGTTCGCGGTGCCTAACGAGGCTGAAGAGCGCAATGACTACGCGTTGACGATTCCGCACCTGGGCAGCGTGATCCTTACCCACACCTTGAATAGCGAAATCACGCCACTGACCGCGGTGCCGGCCGACGAGCGGCCGCCGGTGAAGCCGGTGTTCTTTGCTTTCCGGGTGATGGTCGGGCTGGGCATGGCGATGCTGCTGCTGGCATTCGTGTCGCTGTTCTTCTGGTGGCGTGGCACGTTGCTGCGCCGGCGCGGGTTGCACCTGGCATGGAACGTGATGTTGCCGGCCGGTTTCGTGGCCTTGCTCGCTGGTTGGTTCGTCACCGAGATCGGGCGTCAGCCTTATGTGATCTACGGTCTGCTGCATACCCGCCATGCGGTCAGCCCGATTATCAGTCCGGCGATGGTGTGGATCTCGCTGGGTGTGTATGTGGTCGTCTATGCGCTGGTGTTCGGTTTTGGCAGTTGGTACATCCTGCGGATGCTGCGCCACGGGCCGTTGCCGCACGAGCCGGCACCGCGCCTGCACGACGGCGGCAAGACTCCTGCGCGGCCGCTGTCGGTGGTCGACGACGACATCGAGGAGACGTGCTGATGGACATGGCGACCGTGTTGCCGGTGATCTGGTTTGGTGTGATCGGCTTCGGTGTGCTGATGTACGTGCTGCTGGACGGCTTCGTGCTCGGCCTGGGCATCTTGGCGCCGTTCGCCGAAGACGAGGGCCAGCTCGACCTGATGATGAACACCGCCGCGCCGATCTGGGATGGCAACGAGACCTGGCTGGTGCTGGGCGGCGCCGGTCTGCTGGCGGCGTTTCCGAAGGCGTATGCGGTGGTGCTGTCGGCGCTGTACTTGCCGGTGCTGCTGATGTTGATCGCGCTGGTGTTTCGCGGCGTGGCCTTCGAGTTCCGCTTCAAAGCGCGCAGTTCCAAGTACTTGTGGGGCTGGGCGTTCGCGCTGGGGTCGCTGTGCGCCGCGTTCTGGCAGGGGGTGATCCTGGGGGCGCTGGTGGAGGGCATGCCGCTGCAGGACGGCAAGTACCTGGGCGGGGTGCTGGGCTGGTTCAGCCCGTTCTCGATGCTCACCGGCGCGGCGCTGGTGTTCGGCTACGCGTTGCTCGGCGGCAGCTGGCTGATCTTGAAGACCGAAGGCGCGATGCAGCACATCGCCCGCACCCTGACCCGGCCGCTGGTGCTAGTGGTGGTGGTGTTCATGGGCCTGGTCAGCGCTTGGCTGCCGTTCCTGGATTCGCGGATCATGGCGCGCTGGTTCCACGATGGGAACTTTTGGTGGCTGTCGCCGGTGCCGCTGCTGGTGCTGGTCAACGCGGTGGCGCTGTGGCGTGCGGCGATGGCACAGGGCCGCGATGCGCGCCCGTTCGTGCTGACCCTGTGCTTCTTCGTGCTCGGCTTTTTCGGCCTGGTGCTGGGCATCTGGCCGAACATCGTGCCGCCCGGGTTGACCATCTGGGAGGCGGCTTCGCCGCCGTCCTCGCAGGGGTTCGTGCTGGTCGGGCTGGCGCTGCTGCTGCCGGTGATCTTGGGCTATACCGCCTGGTCTTACCGGGTGTTCCGCGGCAAGATCACCGCCGACACCGGCTATCACCACTGACGGCCGTACCGGCGGCGGCCAGTGCTGCACAGCCTGCTTGCCAGGTGGTGCGGTGCCGGCCAAGCTAGAGGCTCCCCGCGCCGTGCGGGTCATCGCCCGTCCGAGCTTCCGTTACGCATGTCCGCCGTCTCCGCCTCGTCCCTGCTGCATCCGCTCGCCGTTGGCGACGCGGAGCGTCCGCTGGCCTTCGCCGACGGCGAACACATCGATCTGGCCACCTTCCTCGGCCACGTGCGCGGCCTGGCTGCGGCGTTGCCGTCCGGCCAGCATGCGCTGAACCTGTGCGAGGACCGCTATCGCTTCATGGTCGCGTTCTGCGCAGTGGCGCTGCGCGGGCAGACCTCGCTGCTGCCGTCCTCGCGTGCTCCAGCGGTGGTCGCCGAGGTGCAGCGCACCCATCCCGATGGTTACTGCCTGGGCGATCTGTTCATGGTCGATGCACCGCCCGGCTATTGGCAGTTGCCGGAGCCGCTGCCGACCCTGGACGGCCCGATGCCGCAGTTGGCCGATGATGCCCTGGTCGCGATCGGCTTCACCTCTGGTAGCACCGGCGTGCCCAAACCCAATCCCAAGACATGGGGCAGCTTCCTGACCAGCACCCGCCAGGATCTGTTGGCGTTGGCGGGGTTGTGGTCCGCCGACGCGGTACCGCAGGTGGTGGCGACGGTGCCCCCGCAGCACATGTACGGCATGGAAATGTCGGTGCTGCTGCCCCTGGTGACGCCGCTGGCGGTGCATGCCGCTCGCCCGTTCTTTCCCGAGGACGTGGCCAGTGCGTTGGCCCAGTTGCCGGTGCCGCGTTTGCTGGTGACCACGCCGGTGCATCTGCGCGCCCTGGTCGAATCCGGTGTCGAGCTGCCGCCGTTGGCCGGCATCGTCTCGGCGACCGCGCCGTTGGCACAGGAATTGGCGGCGGCGGCGCAGGCGCGTTTCGGTGGCGAAGTGCGCGAGATGTTCGGCTCCACCGAGACGTGCATCTTCGCCAGCCGGCGTACCGCGCAAGAGGTTTCATGGACGCCGCTACCGGGCGTGCGGGTGTTGCCGCAGCCGGACGGCACCCTGGTTCATGCGCCGCACCTGGCTCAGCCGGTGTTGCTGGCAGACCTGATGGAGGTGGATGCCCAAGGCCGTTTTCAGGTGCGCGGGCGCCAGGCCGATCTGCTGGAGATCGGGGGCAAGCGTGCGTCGCTGGCCGATCTGACCCGCCGCTTGCTCGCGCTGCCTGGCGTGGTGGACGCTGCGATGTTGCAACTGGACCCGGAGCCTGGACAGGCAGTGGGCCGCATCGCGGCGGCGGTGGTCGCGCCGACATTGGATGAAGACGCGATCCTGGACGCATTGCGCCGCGAACTGGATCCATTGTTCCTGCCGCGCCGCCTGCGCCTGCTCGACGCGTTGCCGCGCAACGAGACCGGCAAGCTGCCGCGCGAGCGCATGCTGGCGCTGCTGGCGGGCGTGCGCGAGGGTTGAGCGGGTTTCGTCAGCAACGGTTCGACGCCCTGGTAGCGTGGTGTGCAGCGAGATAGCGATGCCGCACTTCCGCGAATGGACATCGGGCACGTCGCCGCGTCCAGCTCAGCCATGCACGCCGTCGATCTCCACCGCCAGTTCGTCGCGGCAGATCACCGCATGCAGCAGCAGGCGTGGGATCCGCTCGCCGAAGCGCGCATCGAGCGCCGCAGCGACCAACGGCAGGTCGGCCTTTTCGCGGACATAGACCTTCAACCGGGTACCGTCTCCGAACTGCGCCGGCAGGTCCGGCACGTGGGTGCGTGCGGCGCCCAGCAAGGCGTCGAAATTGGCGAAGGTTTCTTCCAATTGCGCCAGTAATTGTCCGCGGTGCATCGAAGCGTGGCCGACCACGCTGGCGGTGCCTGACAGCAACAGCGGCATATCGCTACCGACCGGTGGCAGCATCGCGCGGGCGAAGCTCGGTGGCTGCGGGCCGTACTGTCGCGGGTAATTATAGGCACTGACCTGGCGCGGATTTTCCAGCGGCGTGCCGGCTCGCGCCGCTGCCAGCCAATAGATCTGCATCACGGGGGCGTCGTCGCAGCGACCGACGGCGGTCGCCGCTGGCAACCGGTTGGCGTCGAAGTCGCCTAGACCACGCGCGCGGCCGACGCAGAAACGGCGGTAACGCTCACGATCGCCGCTGCCCAGGGTGATCGCGTCGAGGTGGTTCCAGATGCGCAGCAGGCAGGGCGTGGCACTGCCGGCAACGAAAGCGCTGATCTGCGCGTAGGCCTGCGTTGCCGCTTTTTCGATGTCCAGATCCAGTGCGCGCTCGTCGATCTCGATGGCGGCGAACTGCAGCTGGCCATCGCTGGCCCAAGCAATGGCGCCAGCGCGGCCGCTGCGCACCGGTGTGTCCGTGCGCCAGATTTCGAGCATGCGCGGGCCGTACGGCTGCAGCGGCACGCGCAGGTAGCGCGGATCGTCGTGGTGTGGCGCTGCGTCGCCGAAGCCGAACACGGCCAACACCTTGTCTTCGCCCAACACCTGGCTCGGGTCGGTTTCGGCGATGTATTCCACCTGTAGTTGCGGGTGGTGTTGCGCGTGCTCTTGGAACTGCTGATATGGCGGGCTCATGATGGTTCTCTATGTAACGTGTCGCCATGAAACTGTTCGCGCGCCTCGCGGCGGCGATGGCGCCAGGCGCGCCAGGCTCGTGGCGACATCGCCAGGGCGGAGATGGCGTAGATGATGCGGAACACGCGCAGGCGACGCAGCACCGCGCGGTTGTCGAAGACGTCGCCGGCCAACATTGCCACCACCGCCTGCTCTACCTGCAGCACGTTGCGTGGCTGTGCGAATAGCTCACGCATGGTGGGCGAGGTGAAGCGGTAGATGAACCACTTGAGCTGATCCAGGCCGCCGCGCAGCTGTTTTTCCAGGCGTCGCTGTAGCCGTGCCTCGCTGGTCGGGTCGCGCAGCGCTGCATCGATCATTGCCGCGCCGCGCTCGGCGCTGTGCATCGCCAAGTAGACGCCGGAGGAGAATATCGGATCGACGAACGCATAAGCGTCGCCCAGCATCAGCCAGCGCGGCCCGCTCATCCGCGTGCATTCGTAAGCATAGTTGCCGGTGGCATGCACCGGCGCCACGCGTTGCGCGCCGGTCATGCGGGCGGCCACGTCCGGGTTCAACGCCAGGGTTCGCATCAGCAAACCTTCGCTGTCGCCCTGGCGGGTCTTCATGTACGACGGGTCGCACACTGCACCGACGCTCATCACGTCGTCGGGCAGCGGGATGAGCCACATCCAACCGTGGGCGTGGCGGTAGATGCTGATGTTGCCGGCATCCTCGCCCGGTCGCCGCATCACACCGCGGAAATGGCTGAACAGCGCCGCCGAGGCGTGCCGCGCATTGGCACGTTTGAGCTTGAGCGTGTTGCCCAGGAAGGTATCGCGGCCGCTGGCGTCGATCAGGTAGCGCGGACGGTAGTGGCACAGGCCCTCGGCACTGCGCGCCTGTACCACTGGCCTGGCACCGTCCAGTTGCACCGCCTCGACCCGGGTGCCTTCGTGCACAGTGGCGCCGACGGCGCGGGCGCGCTCGGCCAGTATCCGGTCGAAATCGGCGCGCGGCACCTGGAAGGCATAGTCGGACCGAGCGCCGAGCGCATGGGCGAACCGAAAGGTGTTGTAGCCGCCCGCATCGTTCGGGAAATCCGCGCCGAGCTTGAGCACACCGATCGCGCGGACCTGCTCCAGCACGCCCAGCCGCCGCAGGATCGGTATGTTCATCGGCAGCAGCGATTCGCCGATGTGGAAGCGTGGATGGCGGTCTTTTTCCAACACGCTCACCTGCCAGCCCTGTTGTGCCAGCAAGATGGCCGCTGTGCAGCCTGCCGGTCCCCCCCCGATCACTAACACGTCAGGGGTGGCGGCGATGGCCGCTGGCGCTGTGGTGTGGGGTTGTGAAAAGGCGCGGGGTTCCATCCTGAAAGAATCTCCAACGGATCTAGTGAAACGAACCGCATAATAGCGTGTCGCTCGCGCTCCCATGGTTGCGTCGTTGCGTTGGATGCACCATCTTGTCGCACCTCCCTAATTAGTCCGGAAGCACCTGGATGTCTTCGCAAACCCCCGCCGAACGTGAACTGGCCGAGCTTCTGGTCGAGAGCCTGAACCTGGAGGACGTGCAGCCTGACGATATCGATCCGGAGGCGGCGCTGTTCAACACCGGGCTGGGGTTGGACTCGATCGACGCCCTGGAGTTGGCGTTGGCGATCAGCAAGCGCTACGGCTTCCAGTTGCGCTCGGATAACGACGAGAACCGCCGCAACTTCGCATCGCTGCGTGCACTGTCGGCGCATGTCGAAGCGAATAAGACCCACTGATCGAACCGACGCCGCGCGCTGGGTGCCTGCGTTGGGCGTGTTGTTGGCGCTGGTATCAGTCGCGGCGCTGGTGCCGCTGTGGCGCTCGCCGCATGCGTTATTGTTGCTTAGCGTACCGCCGGTGTTGTTCGCCGCCTGGGTCGCCTGGTTCTTTGGCCGCAGCCTGCAGCGCGGGCGCACACCGTTGATTACCCGCATTGTCGAAGCACTGTATCGGCAGGCGGCCATGCCGATCAGCCCCGAGCAACCGCGCTATACGCGTCGGTTGACCCTTGCCTGGACCCTGTGCTGTTGGCGCTGACCCTGCTGAGCTTGATGCTTGCGCTGTGCGTCCAGCCTGGTGTTGTACTGGTCCAGCTGGGTCGGGCCTCGCCATTGCCGACCAGCGACGCACACACTGCGCTGGTGGCCAATCTGTTCGGCTACGGGATCATCGGTGGTTTCTTCGTCGGCGAGTATCTGTTGCGCGGACGCTGGTTTCCGCAGCGCCCCTACCGTAACTTGTTCGACTTCCTGCACCGGTTGGCGCGGTTGGGGCCGGTTTTCTGGCGCGATCTGTTGCGCTGACGCGCGCATTACGGGAGATGCCAGGAGGTGCAAATTATCAAGGGAAAATCCAAGAATATCTCCCCAACAAGGATGCTGTCGCGCACGGCTTGGGCCGTGTGCAACGCGTTGCAACTGCTGTTCACCATGGTGTACACGGCGTTGGGAATCGTGGTTGTGCTACTGCTGTTGCCCATGACCGGGCCGCGCCTGCCGCTGCGCATGGCCGCGCGGATCTGGGCGCCTGCGCTGTTGTTCGGTGCCGGGGTGCGCCTGCAGGTGGAGGGCCGGGAGCGGGTGGACTGGTCGCGCAATCACCTGTTCGTCAGCAATCACCAGTCGATCATCGACATCTGCGCGTTGTTCATGGCCTTGCCGGTACCGTTGCGCTTCCTGCTCAAGGACGAGATGCTCAAGGTGCCGTTCGTGAATTGTTATGCGCGCTATACCGGCATGTTGTTCCTAGACCGTAACAGCCGCCGCGCCGGGGCGGTCGTGCGCCGTGAGGCTGCGGCATTGCTGCGCCGTGACGAAGACCTGTGTCTGTTCCCGGAGGGCACCCGTAGCCGCAGCGGGGAATTGGCCGAGTTCAAAGCCGGGCTATTGCAGGCGGCCATTGATGCAGGCGTGGACGTGATCCCGGTGGCATTAGATGGGGCCGGCAAGGTTTTGCCGCCCAGCAGCCTATTCCGGGTCAGGCCCGGGATAATCCGGGTGCGGATCGGCGCACCGATCCGGGTCCAGAGCGATAATGGCCCGCTGACCCGGCAGATGTTGACCCAGCGTGCGCACCAGGCCGTCCGCGCCATGCTCGAACCCAGAATATGAGTCGACCGTATGTATTTTGTCGTACCGCATGATCATCCCAGTTTGCCGGGTCATTTCCCCGGTCGTCCGGTCGTGCCTGGCGTTGTGGTGCTGGATCACGTGCTGCAAGCCGTCGAGGCCGCGCACGGTGCCCGCGCGCCGTTGCGCCTGCCGCAAGTGAAGTTTCTGCAGCCGCTGCTGCCTGACCAGTCGGCACGGGTCGAGCTGGAGGGCATTGCGCCGCGCTGGCGTTTCCGTGTGCTGCGTGGCGAGGACCTGCTGGTCAGCGGCGAATTGAGTGCCGAGGCAATGGCGTGAGCGCCGTCTGGAAACAGCGTCCGGAAGCCGGCGGCCGCTTTGCTCTGTGGCTGATTCGTAGCATCGCCCGTTATGGCGGCCGCACCATCGGGCGTTTGCTGCTGTATCCGATCACCCTGTACTTCCTACTGGTGCGCCGCCCCGAACGGCGCGATTCGCGGCGCTACCTGAGCCGAGTTTTCGGTCGCCCGGCCACGCTGTTGGATGTTGCCCGGCACATTCATACCTTCGCCTCCACGATTCTCGATCGCGTGTTCATGCTGTGCGGGCACATACACCGTTTCCGGATCCAGATCCATGGTCTGGACCAACTACGTGTGCAGATGGACCGCGGTCGCGGTGTACTGATCTTCGGCTCGCACCTGGGCAGCTTCGACGCGCTGCGGGTGTTGGCGACCAAGCGCCCGGACGTGCAGGTCAAGGTGGTGTTGGATAAGGCGCACAATCCGGCGCTGACTGATTTGCTGGCGGCGCTGAATCCGTCATTGGCGGCCAACATCATCGATGCCGGGATGGACAGTACCGCGGTCGTCATGGCGATCAAGCAGGCAGCCGACGAGGGGGCGCTGATTGCATTGCTGGTCGACCGCCCGCAGCCGGAGGACCCCGCTCTGCCGGTTGACTTCCTCGGCGAGCAGGCGCGTTTCCCGACCTCGCCGTGGCTGATCGCCGCCGCGCTGAAGGTGCCGGTGATGTTGGCCTTTGGCCTGTACCGCGGCGGGAACCGCTACGAGTTGGTGTTCGAGACCTTCAGCGAGTGCCTGGACCTGCCGCGCCGTCAACGCGCGCCGGCGCTGGCCGCGCTCATGCGCGATTACGCCGCCAGACTGGAGCATTACACCCGCTCGGCGCCCTACAACTGGTTCAATTTCTACGATTTCTGGAACACGCCCCATGCCGATGCGTCGCACCTTGTTATCGATGCTGATACTGCTGTGCAGCGCCGCACGGCTATACGCCGCGTCGCCTGAGCCGCTGGACCCGGATTGGATCCTGCAGCAACTGGTGCGGCCGGTACCTGTCAGCACCGCGTTCGTCGAGCTACGCGGCTCGGTACTGCTGAAGGCGCCGTTGCGGGTGCAGGGCGAATACCGCCGTCCGGACGCGCAGACGCTGGTGCGCGAGGTCACCGCGCCTTACCACGAGATCACCACCCTGCGCGGCGGCGAAGCCATGCTGGAGCGCGACGGCAAACCGCCCAAGCGGTTCTCGCTGGCACGGGTCCCCGAACTGGCCGGACTGCAGAGCGGCTTCGGCGCGTTGCTGTCGGGCGACCGTGCGCAATTGCAGCAGCAGTACACCCTGAGCAGCGTCGGCACGCGCGAACACTGGCAACTGCAGTTGCAACCTAAGCAACCGGCGTTGGCCGCGCATGTGCGCAGCCTGCGCTTGTACGGTCGCGGCACGGAGTTGCGCTGCATCGAGACGACCCCGGCCAGCGGTGAGGTTCAACGTACCCTGTTGGCCGGCGCTGCCCAAGCCGCCGCCGACATCGCCGAGACCGCTGCGCTGACCGCGCTGTGCCACGGCGACGCGACGTAATGCCGCGTTTGCGCGGGGCGACGACGTGGGTGCGGCGATGACGCGCACGTTGGGTTCGAAGATGCGGATCTGGCTGGCGCTATTGTGGCTGGCGCTGCTGACGGTGGCCGGCGTGTGGCTGGGCAATGCGCTGCAGCTATCGGGAGATCTGCGCAAATTCATGCCCGAAGCCCGGACTCCCGCGCAGAAACTGTTGCTGGACGAACTCGGCGAAGGTCCTGGCTCGCGGCTATTGCTGATGTCGCTGTCGGGGGCAGAGCCTGCCACATTGGCGCGGCAGTCGCAGGCGTTGCGTGCGCAATTGGCCGCGCAGCGCGAAGTGTTCGAATTGGTCGCCAATGGCGCCGACGCCGGTCTGGACGCGGTCCCCGAGCGCCTACTGCCGTACCGCTATCTGCTCAGCGATAGCTTCGATGCCAAGCCTCTGGATGCGGCCACCGTGGCCGACGCGCTGCAGGCGCGGCTGCAAGATTTGGGCTCGCCAGCGGCGGACATGGTCGAGCCGCTGCTGCCGCGCGACCCGACGATGGAAGTGCTGCATCTGGCCGAGTCGCTGCAGCCGGCCGGCGCTCCGCAGCCACGCGACGGCGTGTGGTTCGACCGCGCCGGCAAGGAAGCGCTGCTGGTCGCGCAAACCCACGCGGCCGGTTTCGATCCCACTGGCCAGCAGCGGGCGGTGGACGCGATCCACCGCGCTTTCGCCAAAGTTGCCGCGGGGAGCACCAGTCGTCTGACCCTCACCGGCCCCGGTGCGTTCTCTGTGGAGATCGGCGGGCGCACCCAGGCCGAGGCGCAGTGGATCGGTACTCTGGATACCGTGGGCTTGATCGTGTTGCTGTTGGTCGCCTACCGCAGTTGGAAGATCCCGGTGCTGGGCGTGCTGCCGTTGGCCAGTGCCGGGCTGGCCGGGTTGGGGGCGGTGGCGTTGCTGTTCGATGGCGTGCATGGCATCACCGTGGCGTTCGGCTTCACCCTGATCGGCGTGGTGCAGGACTATCCGATCCACTTGTTCAGCCATCAGCGTCCGGGCCTGGACCCGCGCGAAAACGCGCGTCATCTGTGGCCGACCCTGGCCACCGGCGTGGTCTCCACCTGTATCGCCTACGTCACCTTCCTATTTTCCGGCGTGGACGGGCTGCGCCAACTGGCGGTGTTCACCATCGCCGGGCTGCTGGTGGCGGCATTGACCACGCGTCTGTTGTTGCCGGCGCTGATCGATCCATCGCCACGCGACCATGCCGACTCGCCGGCGCTGGCACGGCTATGGCGCGGCATCGCACGATTGCCGCGTCCGCGTTGGTCGTTGTTGCCGCTGGCGCTGGCCGCAGTCGCGATCATCGTCTTCGCGCCCGGGCCGTTCTGGCAGAACGATCTGTCCAAGCTGACGCCGGTGCCGGCTGCGGACTTGGCCCGCGACGCGCATCTGCGCCAGGAGCTGGGGGCGCCCGACGTGCGCTACGTGCTGGCGTTACCGGCGGCGTCCGTGGACGCGGCATTGGCGGCATCCGAGCGGCTGCGGCCGCGCCTGGACGCACTGGTCGCGCAGGGCGAACTGGCCGGCTACGACATGGCGGCCCGTTACCTGCCGAGCGTGGCGACGCAGCGCCGTCGCCAGGCCGCCTTGCCCGATCCGACCCAGGCGCAGGCGCTCATCGCCGCGGCGATCGCCGCGACGCCATTCCGCCGCGACGCCTTCGCCCCATTCCTGGCCGACCTGCAGCGCGCGCGCAGCGCACCACCGCTGACCACGCGCGATTTGCGCGGCACCCCGCTGGCGACCAGCGTCGGTGGCTTGTTGCTGGAGCGTCCCGACCACGCGACCGCGTTGGTCTCGCTGACTGGCCTGCGCGATCCGGCGCGGCTGGCCAGTGCGGTGCAGGGCAGCGGCGCACAGTTGCTGGACCTCAAAGACGCTTCCGAATCGCTGGTCGCCGCCTATCGTGGGCGGGTGCTGGGGGCGTTGAGCGTGGCTGCGCTATTGCTGGTGCTGACCGTGGCGATCGCGCTGCGCACGCCGCGCCGCATCGCGCGCGTGTTGTTGCCGATGGCGCTGACCACGCTGCTGATCCTGGCGATTCTGCGCGGCTGTGGCGTCGAACTGAATCTGTTCCACCTGATCGCGTTGATCCTGGCGGCTGGCCTGGGTCTGGATTACGCGCTGTTCTTCGATCACGCCGGCGATGACCGCGCCGATCAGTTGCGCACCCTGCATGCCTTGATCGTGTGCAGCCTGATGACGCTGCTGGTGTTCGCGTTGCTGGCCGCGTCCAGTATCCCGGTACTGCGCGCGATCGGTAGCACCGTGGCGCTGGGCGTATTGTTCAATTTCGTACTGGCGCTGCTGGTGTCGCGGGAGACCGCCAGCGAGGCGGCGCAGGAGAGCAGGCATGCACACTCACACTGACGGCCTGGATGGACGCGATGCAATCGCGGCGCTGGTCCCGCATCAGGGCCTGATGTGCCTGTGGGAGCAGGTGGTGGCCTGGGATGCGCAGCGCATCGTGCTACGCAGTCAGGCACATCGCAGTGTCGAGCATCCATTGCGATGCGGCCAACGGCTGCGCGCGCTGCATCTGTGCGAATACGGCGCGCAGGCGATGGCGGTGCATGGTGGCTTGCTCGGTCGCGCCGCTGGCATGCCGGTGCGGCCAGGCATGTTGGTCGCGTTGCGGGGTGTGCAGTTGCATGTCACCGATTTGCACGATCTGCCGCAGGCGATCGAGTGCGAGGCCGAGCTGCTGCTACAGATGGAAAGCGGCCAGCAATACGCTTTCCGTATCGTCCACGCCGGGCAGCCGCTGGCCGAAGGCCGCGCCACGGTGATGCCGGGCACCGCTGAGCGAGCGTAGCGATGCTGCGCCGGGCACGATCGGCTGCGGCCGATCCCTAAAAAGGTGGACAAGCGCCACTGCTGCAACACGGACGCGCCCGTCAATCGCTAGGATGGCGGCCCTGTCTGCATTTCACCCAGTGAGCTCCGATGTCCTCATCTCCTGTTTCGCGTCGCGCGCTGGTCACCGGCGGCAGCGGCGATCTCGGCGGCCCGATCTGCCGCACCCTTGCCGCGCAGGGCCTGCATGTCATCGTGCATGCCAATGCCGGTCTCGCGCGGGCCGTAGCAGTTGTGGAGGCGATCGTTGCGGCCGGCGGCAGTGCCGAAGCGATTGCGTTCGACGTGACCGATGCCCAGGCCTGCGCGGATGCGCTGGCGGCGTTGCTGGAGGCCGGGCCGATCCAGGTGCTGGTCAACAACGCGGGAATTCACGACGACGCGCCGCTGGCGGGGATGAGCGCGGCGCAATGGCACCGGGTTATCGATGTCTCCTTGCACGGGTTCTTCCACGTCACCCAGCCGCTGTTGTTGCCGATGGCGCGTACGCGCTGGGGGCGCATCGTCAGCGTGTCGTCGGTGTCGGCGGTACTCGGCAACCGCGGTCAGGCCAACTATGCCGCGGCCAAGGGCGCGCTGCACAGCGCCAGTAAATCGCTGGCGCGGGAAATGGCCAGCCGCGGCATCAGCGTCAATGTGGTTGCGCCTGGGGTGATCGAGAGCGCGATGGCCGGCGCAGCGTTCGCGCCGGAAGCGATCAAGCAATTGGTTCCGGCCGGCCGTGCCGGCCGGCCCGAGGAAGTGGCCGCGTTGGTCGGTTTTCTATGTACAGACTTGGCTGGCTATATCAACGGGCAGGTTATCGGCGTCAACGGCGGCATGGGTTAAATGCGATGGCGGAGGTGACGCCGAATGCGGGACATGGCATGCGGTGACATCGCCGGGTTCGCTGGCCGCTGAGACAACCAGCGGACGCTGCGTAGGGCGACAGGCAGCGCTCGTCGCGTGCCGATTGCCCAGCGTACGATCAGCGGCAAACGAAGCTGCTGGCCGACTCCACATCGCCCGCGACGTACTGGGCAACTTGCGGATACGGGCACAGCGGTCTGCTGCGTTGACTGCTCCAATTGGCCGGCACCTCGCCGTTGGGAGAGACGCTACCGCGACCGCGCGCGGTCGCGGTAATCGCCGTCGGCGCCTGACCTTGTTCGACCCAGGCGATCAGTGGCGTCAGTGCGTCGAATTGGTCGGTGGCCGGGCCACCGCCGCAATGGACCATACCCGGTACCGCAAACAGGCGCGCGAAGCTTGCGGCATTGGGGTCGGCCGTGGTCAGGCGCTGGTACCAGTCCGCTGTATCGGTGAAGGAGAAGATGCTGTCGCCAGTACCGTGATAAACCAGCAGCTTGCCACCGCGGGACTTGAGCGTCGTCAAGTGGGTTTCATCCGGTGGCACCATGAAGGACCACGACGACGCGTTGTAAGTACCGGACGTGCCAAAGATCTTCGATGCGTCGCGATCCAGATTGAAGTGCAGCGTGTACTGGCCCAGATTCTGGTTCACCGACATGTTTTCCGGTGGGCTAGCGAACACGAAGGCCATCGAGTTCGGCACCAAGGTCATGGAGTTATATTGTCGCCAGCCGCCCCAGTCGCCGCTGCCGATGGCAGGATCGTAGGGAAAGGGAGCGTACAGCGCGGTGCCGGCGCTGTCATGGGGGCCGGCGTAGATGGCGGCGAGCACCTGCTTCTGCGCTCGAGTCAGGCACTGCCCGGTGCGCCCAGCGTTGCCGCAGGTGGGAACATTGCTTGCCAGGCTGAACAGGGTTTGGCAGGCGCTGACGTTCTGCACCATGCCATCGCTGACGCCGTCCAGCGCATCGCAGGTGGCGACGATGCGGCTGGCGACGAATGCACGTTCGGCGCCGGTGAGCCCGCTTTGTATATCGTTGCCGTCGGTCAGCGTAGCCAGCTGTTGTGCCGCGGCCATTTCCGCGATCGCGGCCTTGGGCAGGTGGAATCCAGGGTCGCCAGCCAGGATGCCATCGTAGTCCTGCGCGTCACGCGCGGCGGCCACCATCGCGTGGCGGCCACCGTTGGAACAGCCGCCGAAATAGCTCACATCCGGTGGCTTGCCGTAGGCGGTCTGGATGGTGTGCTTGGCCATCGGGGTCAGCGCCTGCACCGCCTGATAGCCATAGTCCAGGCGTGCCTGGGGATCCAGCCCGAAAAATCGGTTCTTGTCGCCGTTGTGCCCGGCATCGGAATCGATGACGGCAAAGCCCATGTGCAAGGGATTGTCCTGCTGTGCGCTGCCACCGATGTCGCCGACCGCGGTGTTGACGTAGCCGTCCAATCCGTTGTTGGCCTGGTAGAAGAAACGACCGTTCCATGTGGTGGGCAGCCGCATCTCGAAGCCGATCGCATACGTTTGACCATCCACCGGGCTGACCCGGGTGTGCATCGTGCCGGTGATTTGGCAATGCGCGTCGATGGGTTTTCCCGCTACGCTCAGGGCGCCTGCCGGAACGGTCCTGACGCCGGTGAAGGTTGTGTCCGGATAGCTGAGGTTGGGGTTGGCGGCCAATGCTTCGCAGGATTGTTGTAGCTGCGCTGGTACTGCCGGACCCTTCTGTGCCATCGCGGTGGACGACACGGCAAGACTTGCCAATGAGAGCGTTAACACGGACAACGCGTGTGACATGATGGCTCCCCAGATGAGTGGCTGATGAACAGTCGCGCCATCTGTTAATTTTTCCGCAGAGCATGTCAAGGTCACGGCCCGCTACTGCATGAGCGGTGTGATTTTTCACGCATTCACAATAAATTCAACGTCGCATTATTGGAAAATAAAATTTCTTTATTTTTGCGTTGCAGCAAACTGCTGCGCCTGTTCAGGCGGCGTCGGCGTACCAAGCAGCCGACAGAATCGGTGCCGGCCCGGGTGCGCTGCTGTACACCGTCAGTCCATGATCGGCAAGCGCAGGATGCCGCGCGTGTGCGCGCTCGAGAATCTCGCTGGCCAGTGTCGCCATGTGCGCGACATTATCGTGAAGGCGCGCGACGAAGGCCGCATCGTCCAGTCGATCGTGCAACGCGCGGTTTAGCTCATGGAACCAGTCGATCAGGTATTGGTCGAGCAAGCGACCGTCGATCACCACGGCGTCTTGCGCGCGGTTGGCCGCGCCCCAATCGCGTAGCAATGCCTGCACGCCAAGATTGAGCGCACGTGCTTGCTCGAACGCGGAGCGCAATTGGCCCAGCACCGCCACGTTGGTGGTGCGACCGGAGCAGTAAAGCGGTGCCAGCAGCGACCAGTAGTAGGTGTAGTCCCAGATCACCTTGACCGGCATGACCTGCGCGTCGCCGAACAGCGGGTACTGGTCTTGGTATAGGGTCAGGGTGTTCTCGTAGAAAGAGAAATACAGTTGCTGATAAAGCGTGGCATAGGGCGCGATGTTGCGCCCGTCGCGCTCCAGCGCGATGAGTTCGCAGATGTAGGTGTTGGAGATGGCGATGAAGTCGTTGCCCGGCGAGTAGAACGGGTCCAGGAACACGCCGGCTTCGCCGGTCAGCGCCCAACGCTGGGCCGAAAATACGTGTTTGCAGCCGTAGGAAAAGTCGCGCAGGAACATGAAATCCTGCACCGCGTATGCGCTGTGCTCCAGCGTGCGCGCGATCTGCGGCTGATGCGTGCGCAGCCAGGCCATGGCCTTGTCGTGGCTGTTCATCGTTTCCAGCGGATGCAGGGTCGCATCGCAGACGATACCCAGCGAATGCGCGCCTGAAGACAGCGGGATCATCCAGAACCAGTAGCCTGGGCCGCACATGTGATTGGTCGAGCGCCAGCGGTCCGGCGGCGTGCAGCGCTGCAGCCAGGCGTTGTCCTGCGACCAGACATTGGGGTCGATGTGTCCATCTACCCGCCACCACACGGCGTTGGCGCGGTGTGCGTTGTCCTGCGCCAGACCCAGTTTGCGTTTGAGTAGGCCGGCGCGGCCGCTGGCGTCGACCACCCAGCGTGCATGCAGCGCGGCCTCGACGCCATCACGCGCGTAGCGCACGCAGTGATTGCCATCGTCGTCGGCCAGGTCGATCCCACGCACCGTGCTGGCGTCGAGGAACTCCACGCCCAGCGCGCGAGCGCGCGTACCAAGGAAGTTCTCGAAGCGGCCGCGGTCGATCTGCCACGATGGCGTCGGCAGCAACTGGCTCACGCCCAGTTCGGTGCAGCGGTCCAGATCCTCGCGTCGGTCGGAGAAAAAGAAACGGAAGCCGAACTTGCGGATCTGCTCGGCATCGAGGTGTTCGCGCAGGCCCAGTACCTCGGCGAAGTAGTGCGCACCGATTTCCACCGAGGACTCGCCGACCTTGAACGCTGCCTCGCGCACCGGATGCGCGTGCCGTTCCAGCACACTGATGCGCAGCTCCGGTACGCGCTGGCGCAGTTGCAAGGCCAGGGTCAGTCCGGCCAGTCCGCCACCGACGATCACCACGTCCGCGCAGCGTTCGTTCATGTCGTCGATTCCTTTCCGGAAGCCATGGAGAGTGCGGCGCCGCCGCTATCCGCGTCGTCGATCACCACAGGGTTGGCGCGGGCGCGGCGGTATTCGCGCACCACGTGGCCGTATTGCCACACCTGTACGACCACGTGCGAAGTGATCTTCCACAGATCGCGCACCAAGCGGAAATGGCTCTTACGGAACGTGCCGGGAGTTTGCTGGGCGTAGCGCGTCTCGATCGGCACCGCCACCACCCGCGCCCCGGCCTGACGCGCGGCGGAGATCAACAGCTGTGCCTCGAACACGAAGCCTTCGCCGGGCACATCGCGCAGGGTGTAGACCGAATGCGGATAGAGACGCTGCCCGCTCTGGCTGTCGACCAGGCGGAAGCCGCAGCCCCAGGCGATGCCCCAGTCGCCGAAATCGTTGCCGAGGCGGCGAATGGCCGGCTGGCTGGCGCGTTTGCGCAGACGTGCGCCGACGATCACGCAGCCGGGATGGCGGTTGGCGGCGGCCAGTAGGCGAGGGAAGTCGCTGGCGCTGTGCTGGCCATCGCCGTCCATGGTCATCACCGCGCGCGCGCCCTGACGTTGCGCCTCTGCGAAACCGCTGCGCAGCGCTGCGCCCTTGCCGAGGCGCTGCGGATGGCGGATCAACGTCACCGGCAGGCCGGCGAGGCAGTCGCTGGTGCCGTCGTCGGAGCCGTCGTCGACCACGATCACGCGCGGGCAATGCGCCAGCGCGTCGCTGACCACCTCGCGGATGCGCAGCGCTTCGTTCAGCGCCGGGATCAGGATGGCGGCATCGGCGTCGTTCAATGGTGCCCTACTCATGCGGGCAGATCCACTTGCAGGCAGCGACCGCCGCCCGCGTCGAGCATGCAGCCGGTCGCGCCAACGGCCAACGCGTCGAACAGGGGCAGCATCGGTGCCATTGCGTTCGCTGCGGCATGCCGTGCCAGCGCGCCGGCGCCGGGCACGGCGACGCCGTCGCGCAGGTGCGCCTGCAGTCGCGGCAGATCGGAGCGGGTCGCGGTGCTGAGCACCAGCGCACCGCCGAGCAGACCCGCGCTGTGCGAGATGCGGCCGAGTACGCCGACCGAGCGGCTGTCGTAGCCGACCAGCAGGACGGCTTCATCTCCAGCCGCCAATTGCGACAGTGCCTCCAGCAAGCCTTGGGCGAAGCTGCCGTGGTGCGCGCTGAGCGCGGTGGTCGCCGTGGTGGCGCCGGCGCCGATGGTCCAGTAACCCGCGGCGGCGTTATGCACCGAGTTGTGGAACTTGGTTGGCGAGATCGACAACGGTTCGCTGGCCAGGGTGGCGCACATGTAATCGGTGATGATCATGTCGCCATGGGTGGAGGTGAATACCGACGGCAACGTGGCCGGGTCGCGACCGGCGTCCTGGCACGCGGCCAGGGCCACCTCCAGCGAAACTGCCACGGTGTCCGGTGCGCGCCGTCGCTCGTTCGGCGCCAGTAGTTGCGGCGATGGCCGCGCTGGCGTTTCCAGCGGTGCCTTGGCGCCGCGCGCGAATGCCTGTGCCGCCGCCCACGAGGGCAGGCCTGGCATCCAGAAGCCGACACCTTCGATCGCCGCTTTCAACATGGGCGTGTTCATGGGCGACCAAACAGCAGCGAACAGTTGTTGCCGCCGAAGCCGAAGGAGTTGTTCATCGCGTAACGGACCTGTGCGTGGGCGGTATCGAAGCGAATCTGCGGGCCGCACACGGGATCGGGCATGGCGCTGTTGAGAGTACCGGGAAGCAGGCCATCGCGCAGTGCGAGTAGCGCGAAGACCGAGTCGACGATGCCGGCGGCGCCCAGCGTATGCCCGGTCCAGGCCTTGGTGGAACTGGCGTGCAGGGTGGCTGGGAACACCGCTGCCACCGCTGCCGCCTCGACGCTATCGTTGGCCTGGGTCGCGGTGCCATGCAGGTTGAGATAGCCAACCTCGGCCGGGTCTACGCCTGCGCGCTGGAGTGCGCCGCGCATCGCCAGACGCGCGCCCAACCCTTGCGGATGCGGGGTGGACATGTGGTGCGCGTCGCTGGATTCGCCGTAGCCGCACAACAAGGCCAGGGCCGGTGGCGCGTCGATGGCGTCGTTGCGTTCCAGCAACGCGTAGCCGCCGGCCTCGCCCAGCGACAAGCCGACCCGACGCATGTCGAATGGTCGACATGGCTCCGGCGACACCAATTGCAGTGCGTTGAAACCGAACAGCACACTGCCGCACAGCGTGTCCACGCCGCCGACCAGGGCCGCATCGACGACGCCGTTGGCTATCAGCCGTGCGGCCTGGGCGAACACTTTGGCGCTGGAGGAGCAGGCGGTGGCCACGGTGATGCATGGGCCGCGCAAGCCGGTGGCGCGGCGCACGAAATCGCCCAGCGAATGCGGGGTATGCACGATCGGCTGGTTCAGGTCCTCCGGAAAGCGTGGACCTTGCGCGTCGTACTCGAGCCGGGTGTAGGCCTCCTCGCTTGCGCCGATGCTGGAGGTGGACGTCCCCATCACCACTGCAACGCGCTCGGCGCCGTGCCGATGCGCGGCATCGGCCACCACTGCGGCCATGCCGTCCTGTTGCATGGCCAACCAGGCTAGACGGTTATTGCGGCTTTCCGCATAGGCGAGCGCTGGCGGCAGCGCGGCGCGTTCCAGCGCATCCACCCGACCGATCCAGCATGGCAGCGGCTGCGTGCCGAAATCGTTGCGGCGCAGACCGCTGCGGCCCTCGCGCAAGGCGCTGGCCTGGGCCTGGACTCCGCTGCCGAGCGCGGTGGTCGCGGTGTACGCGCGGATGGCGACGGGAGCCATCCGGGGCCACTGGTGCGCTTCGGTCACGCGATCATCCAGAAATGAAGGTCAAGCGTCCAAGTATGGCCTATATCGGCGCTTCCGATGCCATCGTTGCCGTGCGCCGTCCAGGCGAAGGTGAATAGGCACCCGCATGGAATCTGTTCAGTGCCGTGCTGGTGTGCGCTTTCGCCGCTGGCACATTTCCTCCACAATCACTGGCATTTCCACGCCGGGCGCACGCCACGGGCATGCAAGCCTACGTCTATAAAAGCCAACGTAAACCGGACACCTACCTTTATCTCGCCGCGCGCGACGACTTCGGTTGTCTGCCGCCGACACTGCTGGCTACGCTGCACCCGCTAACGTTCGTGCTCGAAGTGGCACTCAGCGCCGAGCGCACGCTGGCCCGCGCCGATCCGGTCGCAGTGCGCGCGAACCTCTCCGGTTGCGGCTTCCATCTGCAATTGCCGCCGCGTCCGGACGGCCTGATCGATCGACACGATGACTGAATCCTTTTTCCGCACGCGCGCGCCGATGCTTGCCGCCGCGCTGGGAGCCCTGCTGGCTCTGGCTGCCGGGGTTGGCCCGTTCGCAGCCTTGCTGGGCGGATGGCTGGCGCAACCGGCCTTCGCACTGGCGGTGTCCTGGCATCGCGGCAGCCGTTCGCGCCCGACCAGCCTGAAGGCGTTGGCCGCGACCGTGACGCCATTGCTGGTGCTATGGGCCGGTGGTCTGGCCGTGGTTGCCTTGCTGGTGGCCTGGCCACTGGCCGCATTGCGCGATAGCGGCAGCTTGACTGCGGCATTGGCGCTGAGCTTGGCTGCCAGTGCGGTCCTGCTCGGACTATGGCGCATCTGGCCGCTATGGCACGGCTGCGAATGCGCTGACGGCTCTCTGCGGCCTCGCTGGCATGCGTTGGTGCAGCAAGATGTGCAGGCTTGGCGCGGTCTGGGGGTGGCCGGGTTGGTGTTGGCATTGGCCGGCCTCGGCGTACTGATGGCGTGGCCTGGCTTACTGGCGACCACCACACGCTGGCCGCTGGCGTTGGCCTACGCGATGCTGTCGCCACTGCTGCATGCTGCTTTGCAGCGGGTGGCGCCGCCACAGGTGCTGTCGCCAGTGCCGTCCTCGGCCGACCTGTTCGCCGAATTCAGTGCCGCCGTGCCGCGCATGGACGAACCCGCGCCGCCGCAGGAGCAATTGCACGTGGCGCTGTACGATGCGGCGCGCAGCGGCCGGGTGGATCGGGCGTTGCAGTTGTTGCAGGCCGGGGGCGATCCGCATGCGCTGCCGGCCGCGGACTGGCGCGACCAGCGTAGTTTGCCGGTGCTGGCCGCGGTGTTGCCTGACCTGCGCCTGTTGCGCGACTTGATCGTGCGTGGAGTGGACGTCAACCGTCCGCACCTGGGCATGACCCCGCTGTTGGCCGCCACCCGCGACAGTTGGCACGGTCGCCCCGAGGCGGTGATGACCTTGCTCGCCAACGGCGCCGATCCGCGTGCCAGCGATAGCGATGGCAATACTCCGTTGCATCACGCTGCACGCAGTTCCGATCCGGGCGTGGCCGCGCTGTTGCGCGATGCTGCCGCCGAACTGGATGTGCCCAATCGCGATGGTCTGACCCCGCTGGCGGTGGCCTGTCAGGTCGGCAACTGGAGGATGGGCAAATTCCTGCTCGAGCGTGGGGCCAAGCCCGAGCCACCCGACGCCAGCCCGGTGTTGCTGGCCGCAGCCGGAACCGAGGAGGACGATCCGGCCGGTGTGCAACTGTTGCTTAAACACAAGGCGCGGGTGGACGCACGTGACCACCAGCAGCGCCGCAGTGCACTGCACGAGGCGGCGCAGGCCGGGCATGTGGAAATCGTCCAGGCGCTGCTCGGCGCCGGCGCCAACCTGGAAGCGCGCGATGCGCTGGGCCGTACCCCGTGGCTGGAAGCCGCACGTCATGGTCGCGTCGCGGTGCTGGAACGGCTGCTGCCGCACAAGCCCGATGTGCACGCGGTCGATGGTGACGGCCGCAACGCGCTGTTGTTGGCTTGCACCGCCGATCAGGTGTCGCCGGACTTGATCCGACGCCTGCGGGAGCTAGGCGTATCGGCTGCACAGCCCGACCACGCGGGTCGTCGTGCGGTGGACGTGGCCGCCGAGGCGGGACGCTGGGCGATCGTCTCTGCGCTGGACCCTGACTATCCATTGCCGGCCGCGGTCAGCGATGGTCAGGGCGAGATCGGCAGTGCCGGTTTGCCCGACCGAGCGCCGCTGGAACTGCTGCGCGAAGGCCTGCAACTGGGCCAGCCAGGTGACGGGCTGGCCGCGCTCGCGCGGCTGTGTGCGGTGGAGGAGTTGGGCACCCTGCTGCACGATAAAGATGTGGCGCTGAAACCGCGCGCGGTGGATTGGCTGCTGGCGCATGGTGCTGCGCCGGAGGTGCTCGATGCTGACGGTGACACGCCGATGTTCGCGCTGCTTGCGCGCGGTGTGGAAGCCTTGCCTAGCCTGCAGGTGCTGCTGCGCAATGGAGTGTCGCCGGCTGGCCGAGGTGGCTTGACACGCCTGCTCGCTGCTTGCGCCCAGCATGACCATGCTTCGCGCGCGCTGGAGCAGTTTGCGTTGGAGTTGCTCGAACGCGGCGCCGATCCGTTCGCGCCGTCGCCTGCCGGTGATCCGCCGTTATCGCTGGCAGTGCGCCTGGGTTGGTTGCGCTTGCAGTTGCACTTGCTTGAGCGCGGTGCCGACCGTGAGGCGCGCGATAGTCATGGCATGACCGCGCTGCATCTGGCAGCAGCGCTGGGCCGGGAGGCCTCGCTGAAACTGCTGATCCAACAGGGCGCTTCGCCGGAGGCGCGAGCCGCCGACGGCCAGACTCCCCTGGGCGTGGCCTTGGCCAGTGGCCGACGCGATTTGGCCGTTTGGCTGGACTGGCGAATCTGGCCGTTGCCGCTGCGTCCGCTGCGCGAAGCCGATGTGCCCGCAGCGGCGATGGTAGGCGATGCCGATGCGATCCGCCGCCTGATCGACCTGGGCCTGCCGGTGGACGCCGTGGACGCGCAGGGTTGTACCGCACTGCTGCGCGCTGCCGGCGGTGGCCATGCCGCAGCGTTGGATCTGCTGCTGGCGCGCGGTGCCAATCTGCACCATGCTGCGGCCAGCGGCGTCACCCCGTTGTCCGCGGCGGTGAGCATGCGTCAGGTCGGCATCGTCTCTGCATTGCTGCAAGCCGGTGCGCAGATCGAGCATCGCCTGCCTGGTGGCGTCACCGTGCTGATGCTGGCTTGTGCGCTGGGTCTGCCGGATATCGCCGCGCGCCTGCTGGCCGCCGGAGCCGATGTGCATGCCAGCGACGCACAGCAACGTACGCCTTTACACTGCGCGACGCTGTACGCCTTCAGCGCACGCGACAAGTCGCGCTTGCTGGCGCTGCTGGATACCCTGCTGCTGGCCGGTGCCGAAGCCGATCGCGGTTCCGCTGACGGGGTGACGCCGCTGTTGTCGCTGCTGGGTTCGCGCGCCGAACCTGGCACCGCTTGCGAAGAACTGGTGGTGTTGGCAGGTGTGGAGCGACTGCTCGATGAGGAGGTGAGCCTCGATGTGCAGGACGCGCACGGTTTCGGCCCGCTGCATTTGGCGGCCTTGCATGGGTTGCCGCTGTTGGTGCAGCGCCTGTTGCGCGCCGGCGCCGATCCGGATCTGCGCGACACCTTGAACCGCACTGCGCGCGAAATCGCGGTGATGCGCGGCTTCGTCGATGTTGCCGGTCAATTTCAGCCTGCGTTGCCGGGCGTGTCCTCGATGGCCCGGTTCCTGCGCGAAACGCGCTGAGGCGTTCCTTCCTGCGATGCGGCGCCAACACCGCCGTTGCCATGCTCTGTGCTGCGGTGACCCGGCGCATGTGCTGCCCGATCAGCAGCCTGCGCAGGGCAATGCGACGCGGTGTTGCTCCACCCCGTGTTGTGCCTGCATGATCCGATCGGCAAACAGGACACTCCATCATGCGCGATGCCAATCCAATCACCCCACCATGCCTGATCGTGGTGTTCGGCGCACGCGGCGACCTGACCCGGCGTCTGGTGCTGCCGGCGTTGTACAACCTGCGTCGCAGCGGTGCGCTGCCCGAACAGTTCGCGGTGATCGGCGTGGATCATGGACAGGTCGGTGAAGCGGGCTGGCGGCGCATGCTCGGCGACGCCCTGCGTGCCTTGATGGCTGAGCGCGATGTCGAGTTCAAGGCCGATGCCGCGCACGAGCAGGCGTGGAGTTGGTTGCGCAGCCGCCTGTACTACCTGCGAGGGGATTTTGCCGACGCCGGCACCTACCGTGCGCTGGGCGAGTTGCTGGAGACGATCGGTGCCCAGCAGCGCAGCGGCGGCAACGTGTTGTTCTACCTGGCCACCGCAGCGCGCTTCTTCGCGCCGGTGATCGAACACCTGGGCGCGGCCGGGCTGGTGCGTCAGGTGGCTGGCGAGGGCTGGCGCCGGGTGATCGTGGAGAAACCGTTCGGCCACGATTTGCGCAGTGCGCAGGAACTCAACGCCATCGTCGGCCGGGTATTGGATGAGGACCAGGTATTCCGCATCGACCACTTCCTGGGCAAGGAGACGGTGCAGAACATCCTCGCGTTCCGCTTTGCCAACGGTCTGTTCGAGCCGGTATGGAACCGCGATCGTATCGATCACGTGCAGATCACCGCCGCCGAGACCATCGGTGTGGAGGGTCGCGGTGGCTTCTACGATCCCACGGGTTGCCTGCGCGACATGGTGCCCAACCATCTGTTCCAACTGCTGGCGATGATCGCGATGGAACCGCCGGCGGCGTTCACTCCGGCGGCGATGTTGCGTCGTCGTGCCGAAGTGATCGAGGCGGTGCGGCCGTTGACGCCGGTGGACGTGGTCCGGGGCCAGTACGCGGCCGGTGCGATCGGGCGCAACGCGGTGCCGGGTTACCGTGAGGAGGATACGGTGTCGCCGGATTCCAACACCGAAACCTACGTGGCGATGAAGTTGCAGGTCGATACCTGGCGTTGGGCCGGAGTACCGTTCTATCTGCGCACTGGCAAGCGCTTGCGCGAGCGCACGACCGAGATCGCCATCCGCTTCAAGCCGGCGCCGTTGGCGCCGCTGCGCAGCGCCGAGATCGGCGGTTACGGCCCGGACTGGCTGGTGCTGCACATCCAGCCCGATGAGGGCATCTCCTTGCAGTTCGACGTCAAGCGTCCGGGCGCGCGGATCAGCCTGGCACCGGTGCGGATGGATTTCCGCTATCGCGATTGGTTTCCCAAGGAATATACGGTTGGTTACGAGCGGCTGCTGCAGGATTGCATGCATGGCGAGGCCGGCTTGTTCCAGGATGCGACCATGGTTGAGGCGGCCTGGCGCATCGTCCAGCCGATTCTCGATACGTGGCAGACTTCGGCCGACGAAGTGGCGCAATATCCTGCCGGTAGCGCCGGTCCGGCGACAGCCGATGCGCTGTTGGCGCTCAATGGCGGGCATAGTTGGCGCGCCCTGACCGCCGGTCGCCGGTCGCCGGCCGCCGCCGCGGCGCCCGCCCGACCCTCCCGCCAGCGAGACGTCCTCGCTGACGTCGACGCCGCAGGGTGCGCGAGCCGCGTCTGCGTCAGGCGTGGCCCGCAGGCCGGACAAGCCGGCGCTGGCGTCCGCCGTGCCGGTCGGGAAAGCGGCCAAGCGCGTGCAGGCCAAGGCCGCAAAACGTCCCTCAAGCAAACCGTCCAAGCGCTGAGGGTGGAGCGGCTGCGTGCTTCTGCGCAGCAGGCAAGCGTCTTCAGTGCGAATGCAACACGGCGTCGGTCACGACCTGTGGTAAGTAACGCGCACTCTGTTGGTGCGTCCGAGTCGTGCGCCTTTTTTGTCGGCAGACGCGTCGCCGCCGTGGGAGCGGAAGCACTGGGATCGCGGCGCTTGCGCTTGCCGAGCCACGCACGGCGTCGTTGCTGCGCCAGGATCAGGTGCGTGTTGGCGGCGTGATCGACGTTGTATCGTCTGCGCGTGCTGTGTGTGTGTCTTGCACGTCCGCCTCGAACAACTGCATCAGGTCCGCACGCGCGGCGCGCGCGGTTTGCACCACGGCCGTGTCGTCGTCGTAGACCAGGTGTTGGGCGCGCAGCAATTGTTCGTCGTGTTCGCGGAAGCGGGCGATGCGGTCACGTGCAGTTGCCTGGTCCAGGCCGAGGCCGACTAGGACCTGTTCGCTCAGTTCCAGGCTGGAGGCAAACACTTCGCGGAACGGTTCGGCACCCAGGTCCATCAGCCGCCAGGCGTGCTGGCGGTTGCGCGCGCGTGCCAACACCCTGGCGCTTGGGTACAGGCGGCGGATCAGTCGGATGGTCTTGATGTTGGTTTCCGGGTCGTCCATCGCCACCACGAACAGGCGGATGCTGTCGCTGCCGGCCGCACGCAGCAGATCCGGTCGGCTGGGGTCGCCGTAGTAGAGTTTGTTGCCGAACCGGCGCAAGTCTTCCACGGTGTCAGGGTTGTGTTCCAGCGCCACGAACGGGATGCGCTGCGCGGTCAGCAGCCGCGCCACGACCTGGCCGAAACGGCCCATGCCGGCGATCAGTACCTGTGCCGGTTGCGCCTCCACAGTGTCGTAGTGGGTTGCCGGCACTGGCGATGTGCGTCTGGTCTTGGCGTCCGCGCCGCCATCAAGCAGCCGCTGCATGCCGATCAGCAACAGTGGCGTCAGCCCCATCGAGACGCCGACGATCGCGACCAGGCGATCATGGCTGGCGTCGTCGAGCAAGCCGACGCGCTGGGCTTCGATCAACACCACGAAGGCGAACTCTCCACCCAGCCACAGCAGGCTGCCAAGCAGCAGCGCGTTGCGCCACGGCAAGCGCAGCATGCGGCCGATGCCGGCCAGCAGGCCGAACTTCACCAGCAGCAGGGTCGCCACTCCGCTGACGATCAGCCACGGCTCGGCGGCGATGCGATGCAGGTTGATGCCCATGCCCACGGCGATGAAGAACACGCCTAATAGCAGCCCCTTGAAGGGCTCGATCTGCGCCTCCAGCTCGTGCCGGAACTCCGAATCGGCAAGCAGCACCCCGGCCAGAAATGCGCCCAGGCTCGGGCTCAGCCCGGCCTTCTGCAGGAACCAGGCATTGCCCAGGACCACCAGCAGCGCGCTGGCGGTGAAGACCTCGGGCATGCGCGTGCGCGCCACCACGCGGAACAGATGGCGCAGCACGAAGCGACCGCACAGCACCACCAGCGCCAGTGCGCCTAGCGCTTGCCCCACTTCGGTCCAGGTCAGCGTGTCGTTCTTGGCACCGCCCAGCAACGGCACCGCGGCCAGCAGCGGGATCGCGATCAGGTCCTGGAACAGCAGGATGGCGAAGCCGAGCCGACCGTAGTCGCTATTGAGTGCCTTGCGCTCTGCCAGCAACTGCAGGCCTACCGCAGTGGAGGACAGAGCCAGCGCCATGCCCACCACGAGTGCTCCTTTCCAGTTCATGCCCAGGCACAGCAGCAGCACGCCCAGCGGCAAGGCGCTCAGTGCCACTTGTGCGGTGCCGGCGCCGAACACCGCATGCCGCATCACCTTCAACCGCGCCGGCGACAGTTCCAGGCCGATCAGGAACAGCAGCATGACCACTCCGATCTCGGCCGCGTTGAAGATGCGCTGGGTATCCTGCACGAAACCCAGCCAGTCCGGGCCCAGCACCACGCCCGCAGCCAGATAGGCCAGCACTGCTCCCAGGCCCAGGCGCTTGAATACCGGCACCGCGATCACGGCAGCCAGCAGCAACACCAACGCCAGTTCCAGGCCGCTGCTATGCATGCGTCGTCTCCATCGTCCTATTATGCGACTGTTGATGCGAGCAGCGGCGGATCCGGCTAAGAGTAGCCAAGACGTCCGCATATGCGCGCAGGCAGGTGCATCAACCCTGTCCATGCCGATGCTGCCCACGCCGGCGTCAGCCGTGTACCGTGGGGGTATCCGCTCGCAGGTCTGCTGCCACCATGAGTACCTATCATTTGCAGTCCGTGTTCCGTCCCGCCGCAGTCGCCGTCGTGGGTGGCAGTCCGCGCGAGCGCTCGGCAGGTCGCGCCGTGGTACGCGGTTTGCGCGCGGCTGGCTTTCCCGGCCAGATCGGCTGGGTCAGTCCACGTTATCGCGAGATCGATGGTGTGCCCACGGTACGCCATCTTGCCGATCTGTCATGGGTGCCGGATCTGGTGGTCATCACGGCGCCGGCGCGGATGGTGCCGCGCATCGTCGCGATCGCGGCACGCCGTGGCGTGGCCTCGGCGATCATCCTGACCGCCGGGCTCGGCAGCGGGCCGGGGTCGGCGGCGGCGCGGGTGGAGCATGTGGCGCGCGTCAAGGGGCTGCGTGTCCTCGGCCCACACTGCCTGGGCGTGATCGCGCCGCACGCGCGGCTCAACGCCAGCATCGCCGCACACTGTCCGCAGCCGGGCGATCTGGCGTTGGTGTCCGAATCCAGCGCCATCGCCGCAGCGCTGGTGGAATGGGGCGTGGCGCGCGCGGTCGGCTTTTCCGCGGTGGTGTCGCTGGGCGATACGCTGGACGTGGATTTCGCCGACCTGCTCGATTATTTCGCCACCGACGAACGCACCCGCGCAATCCTGCTGTACGTCGAGCATATCCGCGACGCACGCAAGTTCATGTCCGCCGCCCGTGCCGCGGCGCGCGCCAAGCCGGTGGTGGTGGTGAAGTCCGGCCGCCTGCTGCGCATCGATCCCGATGCCGACACCCATGTGCAGGCGTTGGCCAGCGCCGATGCGGTCTACGCCGCTGCCTTCGCCCGCGCCGGGTTGCTACGGGTGCGCGCACTGGACGAACTGTTCGCCGCCGCGCAGACCCTGGGTCGGTTGAGCACCTTTCCTGGCCGGCGCCTGGCCATCCTCAGCAATGGCGGTGGTGTCGGTCGTCTGGCAATGGATACGCTGGTTGAGCTTGGTGGCACGCTGGCGGCCCTGTCGCCGCAGACCCAGCAGCGGCTACATCAGGCGTTGCCGCAGGAGGAGCCGCATGCCAATCCGGTGGACATTCTGGTGGATGCCGACGGCGAACGTTATGCCGCCGCCATTGCCGCGTTGTTGGACGATGTGGAGAACGATGCGGTGTTGGTGGTCAACGTGCCGACGGCGTTCACTTCTTCTGCGGAGGTGGCGCAGGCGCTGACCCGCACCCTCGATCAGCGTCCGCATCACCATCGCGCCAAGCCGGTGTTCGCGGTCTGGCTCGGCAACGAGGCAAGCGCCACCGCCGCGCGTATTCCCACCTACGCCACCGAGGCCGATGCGGTGCGCGGGTTCATGCATCTGGTGCGCTACCGCGAGGCGCAGGCGGCGTTGATGGAAACGCCGCCCAGTCTGCCCGACGATGTCGTCTTCGATGTTGCCGCTGCGCGTGCCATCGTCGATGCCGCGTTGGCCGCTGGGCAGGCGTGGCTGGACCCGCTGGCGACGACGCAGCTACTGGCGGCTTACGGCATTCCCACCGCGCCGGTGGTGCAGGCCGCGAGCGCCGACGCTGCTGCGGAGTTGGCCGGGCCGATGCTCGCGCAGGGCATCGCGGTCGCAGTGAAGATTCATTCGGCCGATATTCCGCACAAGTCCGATGTGGATGGCGTGCGCCTCAATCTGGTCAGCGTGGAGGCGGTGCGTGATGCTGCCGAAGGCATCCTGGCCAGAGCACGCGCCGCACGTCCGGATGCGCGCATCGATGGGGTGTTGGTACAACCGTCGCTGTTGCGACCGAAGGCGCGCGAACTGATCGTCGGGATCGCCGACGACCCGGTCTTCGGTCCGGTGATCGTCTTCGGTCGCGGCGGTACTGCGGTGGAAGTGATCGACGACAAGGCGCTGGCATTGCCACCACTGGACTTGCGCCTAGCCCACGAATTGATCGGCCGCACCCGTGTCAGCCGCATCCTCAAGGCCTACCGCGACGTACCCGCCGCCGACGAGCGCGCAGTGGCGATGGTGTTGGTCAAGCTCGCGCAACTGGCCGTGGACCTGCCGGAGATCCGCGAAGTGGACATTAATCCGTTGCTGGCCGACCGCGACGGCGTGATCGCCGTCGATGCGCGCGTGGCGGTGGCGCCGTCGCGGCGGTTGCACAAGGGGCGTGGCCACCCGCGCTTTGCGATCCTGCCCTATCCCAAGGAATGGGAGCGGCGCATCGTCCTCAACGATGGCGCCGAGGCTTTCGTACGCCCGGTACGTGCGGAGGACGACGCGCTGTTCCGGCGCTTCTTCGCGCGTGTGAGCGAGGAGGATCTACGCTTGCGCTTCTTCCAGGCGTTCAAGCATTTCAGCCACGAATTCATCGCGCGCCTGACCCAGCTCGACTACGCGCGCTCGATCGCGTTGGTGGCGATCGAACCCAGCACGGGCGAGATGCTCGGTGCGGTGCGTCTGCATGCCGATGCCGACTACGGCCACGGTGAATACGCCATTCTGATTCGCTCCGATCTCAAGGGTCATGGCATTGGCTGGCAATTGATGCGGATCATGATCGAATACGCCGGTTGGCTCGGCCTCCAGGTCATCGAGGGCCAGGTCCTGCGCGAGAACCGCACCATGCTGGCGATGTGCCGGCAACTGCACTTCAGTGTCACCGCCGATCCTGACGATCCGATGCTGATGAATGTGATGCTGCCGGTGGGCAAGCGTTGAGGCGTGTCGCGGGAGGATCGCCTCGGTGCACGCGCGCCCTAGCGACGCAGCGCAGCTCCGGCGTGTCTGGTGCAACTTGCGGTGGGTTGGCACAGGCATTCGATGGCGCGTGGTTTGCGCACACCGCAACGGCATAGCGTGTCACTGCGATGCCGTTCGCGACGGCTCAGTCGTCATGGCTGTCTTCTTCGCGAGTGAACGGCGCCAGTCGCAGTTTTACCCGGTGCTCGACCCCGGCGGGACATTGCCCAGGCGCGGGGCCGCGAAAATAGCTGCGTTGCCAGCCTTCGCGGCTGGCCGCCGAATCCGGCTGCGCCAAATCTTGCAAAAACTGGCCACGGCTATGCATCCACGTTTGGTGTTCGCGCTCCAGTTCCGGCGTCTGCGACAACGGTTGCCAGCGTGGCTGCGTCTGCGTCAGTAGCTGGCGCTGTACCGGGAAAAAGTGGCAGAACGGTTCGCCAGCGTCGAAGCGCACGCGTCCGGGCCGGGTGAACTGCCAGTTCATGGTGAAGGTGTAGGGACTCCAGTCGGTTTCGATCAGGCCGGTGAGGCCGGCGATACCGTCCTTGGGCCGGTTGATTGGCGCGGTCACGTACAGGTCCACGCCTGACTCGGTGCGGAACAGGCATGGCACGTGGAAGGTGAGCACGCCATAGCCGAAGTGGCTGACCGCCGGTGCCTGCGTGTCCGCTGACGGATGCACGCGCAGGTCGTCGAGTGCGTTGCCGCCGTTCCAATCGGCCTCGAACGCGGTCTGGCACAGCAGTTCCCAACCGTGTGTGTTGGCGATGTCCAGCGGTAGACAGCGGTAGGCGTAGCGTTCGGCGGTGAGGTCCATCCATGGCCGCTCGCGCGGCGCTGGACGTACGTCGAGCGTGTGGCCGTCGAGAACGTGAGCGGTGAGCTTCATGGCAGCGGCAGGGCGAGGGACGAATACCGAGTGTGACGCGTCGCCGCCGCGCTGGCGACTGTGGCGGCGCGGCGCGATGGATCAGGCTGCTTCGAATTCCAGCAGCGCGACGCCATCGGCGACCAGCTCGCCTTCGCGGACGCGGTAGCCGTGGACCGTGCCGTCGGTGGGTGCTTGCAGGGTGTGCTCCATTTTCATCGCTTCCAACACCAGCAAGGGCGTGCCACGGGTCACCTGCGTGCCGGGCGCAACCAGCAGTGCGATCACGCGGCCCGGCATCGGCGCGGTCAGTCCTCCGCTGTCGATGGCCGGCTGGTCCGCTTCGGCGATGGGGTCGTGACGTTCGAACAGATAGCCCTGGCCGGCCACGAACAGATGCAATTGGTTGCCAACGAACACGACGTCGGCCTGCATGCGCTGCGTGCCCAGGTGCGCGGTCAGGCGGTCATCGTGCCACTGTCCGGCGACGTCCAGTTCGGTATTGGTATCGCTGTCGTGCACGCGCCAGCCGTTGGCCTGGGTGCTCAGGCGCAGGCAGCGACGCATTTCGCCATGCTGTAGCGTCAGTTGGCGTGGTGCGGATGCGCCCAGACGCCAGCCATCGCGCAGATCCCAGGGCGAATACGGATCGTCGGGGTGAGCGACTTGCGCGCGCTCGTGCAGTAACCAGGCCAGCGCGGCCAGGTACCAGATCGCGTCTGCGGTCGGTGTCGCCGTGTCGAACAACGCGGCGTGCTCGCGCTCGATCAGCGCCGTGTCTAGGTCCGCCTGTGCGAATGCCCTGGTCGCGACTAGGCGTTGCAGGAACGCGGCATTGGTCGCGACGCCGACCACCTGGCAGGCGCTCAGTGCCGTCTGCATACGCCTTAGCGCGCCTGCGCGGGTCGTATCCCAGACGATCAACTTGGCGATCATCGGGTCGTAGTGAGGACCGATCACATCGCCTTGCTCGACCCCTGCATCGACACGTGTGTGCGCGTCGGCGGCGGGCAGGCGCAGGTGTCGTAATGTGCCGATGGAGGGCAGGAAGCCGCGCGCCGGGTCTTCCGCGTACAGCCGTGCTTCCAGCGCGTGGCCGTGGATCGTCAGTTCGTGCTGGCGCTGTGGCAGCGGTTGGCCAGCCGCCACGCGCAGTTGCCACTCGACCAGATCGGTACCGGTGATGTATTCGGTGACCGGATGTTCCACTTGCAGTCGGGTGTTCATTTCCATGAAGTAGAACGCGCCGTCGGGCGCGACGATGAACTCCACCGTGCCGGCGCCGACGTAGCCGACCGCACGCGCGGCCTCCACCGCGGCCTGTCCCATCGCCGCACGTTGTTCTTCGCGCATGCCCGGTGCCGGCGCTTCTTCCAGCACTTTTTGGTGACGGCGCTGCACCGAGCAGTCGCGCTCGAACAGGTACACGAATTCACCATGCTGGTCGCCGAATACCTGGATTTCGATGTGGCGCGGGCGTAGCACGTATTTCTCCACGAGCACATGCGCATTGCCGAACGCTGCTTGTGCTTCGCGCTGGCACGCGACGAGTGCCGTGGCGAAGTCCGCGTTGTGGTCGACTCGGCGCATGCCTTTGCCGCCGCCACCGGCGCTGGCCTTGATCAGTACCGGATAGCCGATGGCATCGGCCTGGGTACGCAGGAATTCCATCTCCTGGCGTTCGCCGTGGTAGCCCGGTGTCAGCGGCACGGCGGCGGCCTGCATCAGCGCCTTGGCGGCGCTCTTATTGCCCATCGCGCGGATCGCTGCCGGTGGTGGACCGATGAAGACGATGCCGCGTCTGGCGCAGTGCTCGGCGAAGGTCGCGTTCTCGGAGAGGAAGCCGTAACCGGGGTGGATCGCTTGCGCCCCGCAGTGCTGTGCGGCATCGAGGATGCGCTCGCTGTGCAGGTAGCTTTCGCGTGGAGGTGCGGCGCCGATGTACACGGCGTCGTCGGCCATGCGGACATGGCGAGCGTTGCGATCCGCATCGGAATATACCGCCACGGTGGCGATGCCGAATCGGCGACACGTGGCGATCACCCGGCAGGCGATTTCGCCGCGATTGGCGATCAGGATCTTGTCGAACGTCGTCAGGTTGGGCGTTGCCATGGTCAGGTGCCTGGGGCAAGAAGGAGGCGGTGGGGGGACGGAGTCGATAGCCTGCGTGTGGCGATGGTGTGTTGGTGATCAATATGTGTGTTCATAGCGTTGGCATATGCGCAAGTGTCTGCGTGCATATGGGGATTGCCAGCGAGCAGAGTTCGTCGGCAACATTCGCCGCCAGGCGAAAGCTTTGGCTTTTGTTTTGGCCTTGGCTCTCGCTCTGCCCTGAAGCTTCAAAGCAAAAGCTTCCGCTCACGCGGGTGACTTTTCTTTGCTTGTGCAAAGAAAAGTCACCAAAAGAAAGCACACCCCGCAGCGCTCCTTCCGCGCTACGCGCTCCAGGTTCGCAGTCACGATGGGCATTTTTCGACGGCACATTCATGTGCCGGCGAAAAACGACGCGCATCGTGCGCGTCGCCCTTCGGGTATTCACCCATCGTGGCTGCCGCGCCGAGGGGGCCCGGTCAGTCAAAAGCAAAACAGCAACAGCACAAGCAACAGCACAAGCAACAGCACAAGCAACAGCACAAGCAACAGCACAAGCAACAGCACAAGCAACAGCACAAGCAACAGCACAAGCAACAGCACAAGCAACAGCACAAGCAACAGCACAAGCAACAGCACAAGCAACAGCACAAGCAACAGCACAAGCAACAGCATGGCTGGCTCTTGCAGACATGGCCTGGTATGCGACCGCTTTCAGCCACGTTGAAAGGCAAGTCAAGCGCCCTCGCCTGCTCACATCCGAAATACTCCGAACCGACTCGGTTCCACCGGCGCATTCAATGCCGCCGACAACCCCAAGCCCAACACCCGCCGCGTCTGCGCCGGGTCGATGATGCCGTCGTCCCACAGTCGCGCGCTGGCGTAGTAGGGATGGCATTGATGCTCGAACTGCTCGCGGATCGGCGTCTTGAACGCGCGCTCCTCTTCGGCCGACCACTGCCCGCCCTTGGCTTCGATGCCATCGCGGCGCACGGTCGCCAGCACGCTTGCGGCTTGTTCGCCACCCATCACCCCGATCCGCGCGTTCGGCCACATCCACAGGAAATTGGGCGAGTACGCTCGCCCGCACATGCCGTAATTGCCGGCGCCGAACGAGCCGCCGATCACCACGGTGAACTTGGGCACCTTGGCACAAGCCACCGCCATCACCAGCTTGGCGCCATCCTTTGCAATGCCGCCATGCTCGTATTTGCGCCCAACCATGAAGCCAGTAATGTTTTGCAGGAATACCAGCGGAATGCCGCGTTGTGCGCACAACGCAATGAAGTGCGCGCCCTTGAGGGCCGATTCTGAAAACAGGATGCCATTGTTGGCGACAATCCCCACCGGATATCCATGCAGGTGTGCAAAGCCGGTAACCAGGGTGGTGCCGTAGCGTGCCTTGAACTCGTCCAGGCGCGAGCCGTCCACGATTCGCGCGATCACCTCGCGCACATCGAATGGCTTGCGTGGATCGGCTGGAATCACCCCGTACAGTTCTTCGGCCGGATACAGCGGCGGCTCCGGTGCGCGCAGTGCCAGTGCCGGAGTTGGCTTGCGCCAGTTGAGTTGGGCCACGATCGCACGCACGCGTGCCAGTGCCTGCACATCGTTATCGGCGAGATGGTCGGCCACGCCGGAAATACGCGTGTGGATATCGGCACCGCCCAGTTCTTCTGTGCTGACATCTTCGCCCGTGGCGGCTTTCACCAGCGGCGGTCCGCCAAGGAAAATCGTGCCTTGCTCGCGCACGATCACCGTCTCGTCGCTCATCGCCGGCACGTAGGCGCCACCGGCAGTGCACGAGCCCATCACGCAGGCGATCTGGGCGATGCCTTGCGCCGACAGGTTGGCCTGGTTGTAGAAGATGCGGCCGAAGTGGTCGCGGTCGGGAAATACCTCGTCTTGCAACGGTAGGAACGCGCCGCCGGAATCGACCAGATACAGGCAAGGTAGCCGGTTCTGCTGCGCGATCTCCTGCGCGCGCAGATGTTTTTTGACCGTCATCGGGTAGTAGGTGCCGCCCTTGACCGTGGCGTCGTTGGCCACGATCACGCATTCCACGCCGCAGACCTGGCCGATGCCAGCGACCACGCCGGCGCATGGCACTTCATCGTCGTACAGGCCCAGTGCGGCCAACGCTGCGATCTCCAGGAACGCGCTACCGGGATCGAGCAGGGCGTCGATGCGTTCGCGTGCCAGCAGTTTTCCGCGCGCTTGATGCTTGGCGCGTGCGGCCTCGCTGCCGCCCTGCGCGATTCGTGCCTGGGTACGCTGCAGGTCGTCCACAAGCGCGCCTAGCGCGGCGGCATTGGCGGCGAAGCTGTCGCTGCCGGGTTGCAATTGGGTCTGGATCGCAGGCATCGCAGAGACCGTGGAAGAGAGTGGAGGAAAAACCTGTCCTACAGGAACCGTCGGCGTTACTTGGTTTGCTCGAACAGCTCACGGCCAATCAGTATGCGGCGGATCTCCGAGGTGCCGGCGCCGATTTCGTAAAGTTTGGCATCGCGCCACAGGCGTCCGGTCGGGTAGTCGTTGATGTAACCATTGCCGCCCAGTACCTGGATCGCTTGGCCGGTGAGCCAGGTTGCTTTCTCGGCGGCATACAGAATTGCGCCAGCGGCGTCCTGGCGGGTGGTGCGGCCGGCGTCGCAGGAGCGAGCCACGGCGTACACATAGGCGCGGCAGGCATTCAGGCCCACGTACATGTCGGCCAGTTTGCCCTGCATCAGTTGGAAGTTGCCGATCGCTTCGCCGAACTGGTGGCGTTCGTGTACGTAGGGAAGCACCACGTCCAGCGCCGCTGCCATCAGCCCCAGTGGACCACCGGATAGCACCACGCGTTCGTAGTCCAGGCCCGACATCAGCACGCGCACGCCGCCGCCGACCTCGCCGAGCACATTCTCCGCAGGCACTTCGCAGTCCTGGAACACCAGCTCGCAGGTGTTGGAGCCGCGCATGCCGAGCTTGTCCAGCTTTTGCGCGGTGGAGAAACCTGGCATGGTCTTCTCGACCACGAACGCGGTGATGCCGCGCGCGCCGCCTGCCGGATCGGTCTTGGCGTAGACCACCAGCACGTCGGCGTCGGGACCGTTGGTGATCCACATCTTGTTGCCGTTGAGCACGTAGCGGTCGCCGCGCGCCTCGGCGCGCAGTTTCATCGAGACCACATCGGAGCCTGCGCCGGGTTCGCTCATCGCCAACGCACCGACATGTTCGCCGCTGCAGAGTTTGGGCAGGTAGTGCGTCTTCTGCGCGGCGTTGCCGTTCTTACGCACCTGGTTCACGCACAGATTCGAATGCGCGCCGTAGGACAGGCCGATGGCACCGCAGGCGCGTGAAATCTCCTCCATCGCCACCACGTGCGCTAGATAGCTCATCGCACTGCCGCCGTATTCCTCCTCGACGGTGAGGCCGAGCAGGCCTTGTTCGCCGAGCTTGCGCCACAGCGACACGGGGAAGGTGTTGTCGCGGTCGGCTTGCGCGGCCAGCGGTGCGATCTCGCGTGCGGCGAAGGCGGCGACGCTGTCGCGCAGCAGGTCGATCTCCTCCCCCAGGTCGAAGTTCAGTGACGGCATCAACATGCGGCAGGCTCCGGGGATGATGGGGGGGCGGCGGTACCGAGAATCCGAGCGGCACCGGCGACGTTGAAGGCATGCCTAGCGTAGCCGGGGGCGATAAGGAAGTGAGTGCGAATTCACAAATTGGACATAAAATCACGCTGTGTCCTACGGCTGTGCGCGGATGGAAGAATGCCTTGCCGGCAACTGTCAGCGCATTCTGTTGGCGGCGCGGCGGCTCATTGCCGCAGGCGGGTTCCGCGGCGCGCCCAGTCGCAATGGTCTGCGCGATAGCGAGCGGCTGGTGGAGGGGACCGTTTCTGCTTGCGCGCGCTCGCCAGCGCCTGAGCCGTCCCTGTCGGCGACAGTGGACTGTTGCGATGCAGCACGTTTGGTTTGCGCTCGTCGGCGTTGCCGGCGTGTCGTGCGGAGCAAACGCTGGCTATACTCGACCGCGTAGTGGCGGTCCGATCACCACGTGCCAAAGGGGTGTGATGTGCGGAATTACGACCTCGAATTTCTCAAGCGCTTCTCGCTGGTGATCGGCCTGCTGATGCTGATCACCCTGGGGTTGATGGCGTTGGCGTTCTACTTGCAGCGGGCGATTCCGCCGGAAGTGTCGCCAGTGGCGCTCAAGCGCACCGAGGAGCGCATCGCGCCGGTCGGCGCGGTCTACGCCGGCAGCACCGGCGCCGCGGCGCAGGCCGCCGCGCAGGCGGCGGCCCTGGCCAAGGCCTCGGCGCAGGCGGCTTACGGTGGCACCACCGATGGCAAGACGATCTTCAACAACCTGTGCACCGCCTGCCACACGAATGGCGTGGGCAAGGCGCCGACGCTGGACCACGCGCATTGGGATGCGCGCATCGCACAGGGTAAGCCGACGCTCTACAAGCACGCGATCGAGGGCTACAACGGTCCCGATGGCGGGATCATGCCGCCCAAGGGCGGCAACCCGGGGCTGACCGAAGCGCAGATCCACGCCACGGTGGATTGGATGTTGTCCAATCTGAAGTGACCTTGGCCTTGTGCCGGGCGGCGCGCGCCGCCGCCGGGTGTCGCATGCGTTTACACCCTGATTGCTTGAGGGTCACATGGATGCGCAACCTCATTATTCCTGCGGCGCTTATCCTTTCGTCATTATCAGGACGGCTTGCCCCGATGCCGCGGCATGGTAAAGATCAGCACGAAACGCCGGCAGCCACTCATGTGACCGGCTATGCAGCGGCAGCGCCGACCAGCCAGCGCTCCGGGACGAACTGGAATCCATGGCTGATTGTGACCAGCAAGCCCGTAATGCCTGGCAGGCGGATGGCGATGCCCTCGACTCGCAGGCGTTCGCCAAGATGCAGAAGGTGGACGCGGCCAATTTGACTTGCCTGCGCGCCGTGCTTTCAGCGCACTTCCCTACCGCCGCCGAAGTCGGCCAGGAGGGCGTGCAATCGGCCTGGCTGCTGCTTCAGCACGCAGATGCCGATCCCGCGTTACAGTAAAAGATGCTCAAACGACTGAACCCGTCGCATCTCCCTGATGGCATCGATCATAAGGCGTATTCGCTTCTGGTGGATCGTGTGCAGATCAATCTGAAACAGCCTCAGGTCTACGGTAGCCAGTTCCATCGGGTCGATAAGACCTGGGTGCCTTAGCCCCATCGATCATCCTGCCGATGTCGATCAACGGCGCCAAATTCTAGGGCTGATGCCCTTGCGACTGTGCGCGTGCGTGGTGGTCGCTGCGAGTACGTACAACAGCAATTGGTTTGCATCGGCGTGTGCGTCGTGTGCGTTTTGCTCAGGAACTGCAATGCCGCCGGTGCCGGCGCCAGTTCCACAGGTGGGCGCTGGCCAGGGCCAGACTGCCGGCAACGGTGATGCGGGTTTCGTTGTCTTTGCCGGCAAGATCGAGCGCACCGGTTAGCAAGCCAGCCAGCCCCAGTAAGGCCAGGGCCCACAGCGGCCAGGGCAGCGGCTCATGTTGGTGTGCGCGCCACAGCGCCAGCCCGGCCAGCGGCGCGGCGATGGCGACGAACAACAAATGCACCCACTCGGCCTGCGCCCAGGTGCCGAGCAGCGGCAGGGCTGTGGCCAGCAACGGTAATGCCAGGCAATGCAGCAGGCACAACCCGGACAGCAGCATTGCGGATGCATCGAGGAAGGGTTGCGGCAAGGATTTCACTGGCAACGGTTCGGGCACTTATTGCGTTATAGACTAACATTCTCAAGCGCACCTGAGCGCGTCTCACGCCGATGTCCGCCATGTCCATCTCCGCCGTCTCCGACCGCCGTCTTCCCGTCACCGTGTTGTCCGGTTTCCTTGGCGCTGGCAAGACCACGCTGCTCAACAACGTGCTGCGCAACCGCGAGGGGCGTCGGGTGGCGGTGATCGTCAACGACATGAGCGAGATCAACATCGATGCGGCGCTGGTGCGCGAGGGTGGCGCCGCGCTCAGCCGCACCGAGGAAACGCTGGTCGAGTTCAGTAACGGTTGCATCTGCTGCACTCTGCGTGACGATTTGCGTCAGGAGGTGCAGCGTCTGGCAGACAGTGGCCGTTACGACTACCTGCTGATCGAGTCGACTGGTATTTCCGAGCCGATGCCGGTGGCGGCGACCTTTGCCATGCGCGATGCCGATGGGCACGGTCTGGCCGACGTCGCGCGGCTGGACACCATGCTCACCGTTGTCGATGGTGTGAGTTTCCTGCGCGATTTCGCATCGGCCGAGCGTCTGACCGATCGCGGTCTGCAGGCCGGCGACGACGACGATCGCGGTCTGGTCAATTTACTGGTGGAGCAGATTGAGTTCGCCGATGTCATCGTGATCAGCAAGAGCGATCTGGCCGATACGGTCATGCTCGACCGCACCCGGGCGGTGCTGCGCGCACTCAACCGCGATGCGCGCATCGTCGAGGCCAGTCGCGGCGATGTGCCGCTGGACTTGGTGCTGGAGACCGGTCGTTTCGATTTCGTGCGTGCGCAACTGGCGCCGGGCTGGATGCAGGCGTTGCGCGGCGAACATACGCCGGAAACCGAGCAGTTCGATATCGGCAGCTTCGTGTATCGCGCACGGCGTCCGTTCCATCCGCTGCGCTTTGCGCACCTGACCCAGCGTGGCTTGCGCGATGTGATCCGGAGCAAGGGTTTTTTCTGGCTGGCTAGCCGCATGGATTGGGTCGGCGAATTGTCGATCGTCGGTCCGGCGATCCAGACCCAGGCCGCTGGCTTTTGGTACGCCGCGCGCGAGCGCGTGGACCAGGGCTTGCTGGAAACTCCGTTGGTGCTGCCGCCGTCGCCGCTGCCGTACACCGAGCTGGGTTGGCAGCGGCAACAAACCGCGTGTTGGAACGCCCCGCCGCCGCAGGCCGAGGAGGTTGGCGATGCGCGCGAATACGCCGCGTTGCGCGCCATGTGGCATCCGTTGTGGGGCGATCGTCGTCAGGAGTTGGCCGTGATCGGGGTTGGCCTGGACGAGGTGCGGGTGCGCGCCGAACTCGATGCCTGTCTGCTCGACGATGCCGAATTGCGGCAGGGTCCGGTGGCGTGGCAGGGGCTGGACGATCCGTTTCCTGCCTGGCGTCGCTGAGGCCGGAGCGGCGCCAGCACGCCGCATCCTCCAGTCAGGACAACCGCACGCCACGTGCAGGATCCGGTTCGAAAAAGAACGCTGCATGCATCACGTTCGCATGTAGTCTGCACATCGTCCCGGTATGATGTTGGGATGACATCTCCCGCTTTTCCCACCGCCTCTGCTGCGTTGACCCTGCACGGCCCGGCCGGTCCGATCGAGGCGGCCGTGGACCTCCCCGATGCCGATGTCGTCGCGTTGCCAGTCACCGCGATCGTCTGCCACCCGCTGTCCACCGAGGGCGGCAGCATGCACAACAAGGTGGTGACGATGGTCGCACGCGCGTTGCGCGAACTCGGCGTGTGCGTGGTGCGCTTCAACTTTCGCAGCGTCGGTGCTTCCGCCGGCAGCTTCGATCACGGCGTGGGCGAGCAGCAGGATCTGGCCGCCGTGGCCGCCTGGGTGCGCGCGCAGCGTCCGCACGATGCATTGTGGCTGGCCGGTTTCAGTTTCGGTGCCTATGTGTCGCTGCGCGCCAGCGCCGCGCTGCAGCCGCAGGTGCTGATCTCGATCGCACCGCCGGTCGGGCGCTGGGATTTTGATCGCGTGGCGCCGCCGCCGCAGTGGTTGGTGATTCAGGGCGATGCCGACGAAATCGTCGATTCACAGGCGGTATACGCTTGGCTGGAGACGTTGCCGTCGCCACCGCAACTGGTACGCATGCCTGATACCAGTCATTTCTTCCATCGTAAGCTGATCGATCTGCGCGGTGCCTTGCAGCACGCGGTCAAGGGCTGGTTGCCGGCGGCACAGGCGTGAGTTCGGCGGCAATACCGTCGCAGCGCTACGCCGATGGTGTGGCGCGCGGTGACTGGCGCGACGATCCGGCGCAGCATGCCGCGTTGGCCGAACTGGACCGTCTCCACAGGGTGATCGTGGACAGCGAGCAATCCGGCTGGCTGGATCGCATGGCGGCGTTCTGGAAGAAGTCCGAGCCGGTCCGTGGCTTGTACTTTTGGGGTGGAGTGGGGCGGGGCAAGACCTTCCTAGTCGATCTGTTCTACGATGGCCTGCCGATCGAGCGCAAGTACCGCACGCACTTCCACCGCTTCATGCGCGGTGTGCACGAGCGCTTGCGCGAGCAGGCCGGGCATAGCGATCCTTTGGCCAGGATCGCGCAGGAGTGGCGCACCCGCTTGCGGGTGCTGGTGCTGGACGAATTCTTCGTGACCGACATCGGCGATGCGATGCTGCTTGGACGATTGCTGGAGCGCTTGTTCGCCGAGGGCGTCACCCTGGTGACCACCTCGAACACCGCGCCGCAGAATCTCTACCTCAACGGCCTGCAGCGCGCGAGCTTCCTGCCAGTCATCGCGCTGCTGCAAAAGTACTGCGTGGAGTTGTACGCCGAAGGCGCCGAGGACTACCGCATGCGCGCGTTGACGCGCTCGCCGGTATACCGCACGTCGTTGGTCGAGGAGGCCGACGCATGGCTGGAACAACGCTGGAGCGAGCTGACCGGCAACGCCGAGGCGCGCCGCGGCAACATCGAGATCGAAGCGCGCAAGATCCCGGTGCGTGCACGTGGCAAGAGTATCGTCTGGTTCGATTTCGCCGCGTTGTGCGAGGGGCCGCGTAGTCCGAATGATTACATCGAAATCGCACGCGAGTTCACCACTCTCCTGCTCGGCGGCATTCCCCACTTCGGTCGCGGGAACGAAGACGCGGCAAGGCGCTTCGTCAACCTGATCGACGAGTTGTACGACCGGCATGTCAATCTGGTCTGCACGGCGCAGGACCCGCCGCCGCTGCTGTACACCGGTGAGCGCCTGGCCGGCGCGTTCGAACGCACCGCCTCGCGCTTGATCGAAATGCAGAGCGCCGAGTACCTGGCGGCCGCGCACCGCGGCTGAGTGCGGCGCATCCGCGCCGCCTGGTAACAGCGGGCAGCATGGACCTGCGTTTTCCCATAGAGATGCCGCTGTCTGGCAGGTGGCGCGGATGCAGTGGGTGTCGTGCGCCGGCCCGGCGGCGCCCTGCGGCGGCGGGCGACTGACCGTCCATGGCCTGGTAGCTGCGCCGCCCACACGACGCAGTCGCGTGGATCTGCCCGTCGCGGCATTGCATTAGTGAGGATTGCATCGCATAAATATCGCTTGCTATTAAATAGCGTGCTATTTATCATGTGGCACATGAACCCGCTCCCCTCCACTGCCGCCACCGACCTGCTCCGGCTGGACAACCAGTTGTGCTTCGCGCTGTATTCGGCCAACTTGGCGATGCACAAGCTCTACCGGGGGTTGTTGCGCGCGCTGGGCCTGACTTATCCCCAATATCTGGCGATGCTGGTGCTGTGGGAACAGGACCAGCGCAGTGTCTCGGACATCGGCGAGCGCCTGTTCCTGGATTCGGCCACGCTGACCCCATTGCTCAAGCGCCTGGAGACGCTCGGCCTGCTGACCCGCCGCCGTGCCGCCGAGGACGAGCGTCGGGTGGTGGTCGCACTGACCGAACGCGGTCACGCCCTGCGCGAGCGGGCGCAGGTGTTGCCGGAGCGTGTGTTGTGCGCGGTCGCCTGCGATCTGGAGCAACTGACCCGTTTGAAACACGAACTGGAGGACGTGCGCGGCAAATTATTGGTCGCGTCTTGAGCGTCGCCTGCGTTCAATTCGCCGATTTTGCTGCGTCCTACTCGGTGTTCGACTCTCTCCATCCCTGACGCTACGGCGTCGTCCTTCGTAAGGAGTATCACCATGGCTTCACCGACCACCATCGCTTACACCGCCACCGCCACTGCCACCGGGGGCCGCGACGGCCGCGCTGTGACCCCCGACAAGACGTTGGACGTCAAGCTGTCGACCCCGCGCGAACTCGGCGGCGCCGGCGGCGACGGCACCAACCCGGAGCAACTGTTCGCGGCCGGCTATTCGGCCTGCTTCCTCGGCGCGATGAAGTTCGTCGCCGGTCAGGACAAGCTCAAGCTGCCGGCCGAACCGACCATCGAAGGCAAGGTCGGCATCGGCCAGATCCCCGGTGGCTTCGGCATCGCCGTGGAACTGCGCATCGCGGTGCCGGGCATGGAGCGTGCGGCGCTGCAATCGCTGGTAGATAAGGCGCATCAGGTATGCCCGTACTCTAATGCCACCCGCGGCAACATCGATGTGAATCTGATCGTGGTCGATTGAGTCAGGGGTGTCCCGACCCGTCGCACGGCGGCGGTATCCGGCACTGCGATGTCCTCTGCCCGTGGCGGTAGCGCCGGGCAGACGTTTGTCCCTTGCAGCGGGCGGCCATCGGCCGCCCGCTTGCGTTGTGCGGACAGCCCGCCGCATCCCCGTTTTGGCTCCGTTCCTTGGTTGTTTCACAAGGTCATCACGGCCTCGATCCTGGTGATGGAGGCGGGTGACGCAGGCAAGCCATTGGCAGGCTTAGCTTTTCGTGATTGCACCTACATTTAGCGTTGACGTCACTATTGCACCCCACTATCTTGGGGTTGTCGGTTCCTGCGGCACCTCGCCACGGGATCAAAAGGGAAGCCGGCGTGGCGTGTGAGCGCCAACGTCGGTGCTGTGCCGCAGCGGTCATTGGGAACGATCCTTCACTGCCTGAGGCTCCCGCCTTGGCGAGCGACGGGTTCGGAACTGCCCAGTCGCCGCGCGGCCTATCAGCCCGAAGACCTGCCGACAGCCGCGTGAAGCACACCGCGTGGCGCCGACTTTAGTGTCTCCGGGGGGAGATGGTTGGTGTAGCAGATGACCGCTCGCAGGCGCCGCCTGCGCTGCTGCTTCTCCGCGACACCGTATCCCTCCGCCGATTCGGTCGGACCGCTGCCTGAGGGGGGGGCGGGTGGCTGTGTGCATCACGCTTGGAGACACGTTCATGAGTCAGACCCACAGCCTGCCGGCTGCCGCTTCCATCGACGACACCGTCGATTCCACGACCGCCGCCGCCATCGCGCAGCCCACCACGGCCAGCAGCGAGCCGAGCAACGATCAGCGCGCCGTCACCTGGATCGTCAAGGACGGCGGCAACCGCCGCATGGCCTTCGACCGTTCGCGCCTGCAGCGCACTTTGGATCGGATCCACGCCGAGTTCCCGCAGCTGGATGTGAGCGACTACGAGCGCAAGGCGTTCGCTTTCATCGAGAAGAAGGAAAGCCTGTCCGCCGACGAGATGGTCGACTACCTGATTCGCGAAGCCGAATCGCGTGTGGACATCGCCACGCCGGAGTGGGAGTACTTTGCCGCGCGTCTGTACCTGGATCGCCTGTACAAGCGCGCCAGCAAGAACCGTTTCTACGATGCTGGCGAGAAGTACGGCTCCTACGTCGGCTTGCAGGAAAGTCTGGCCGATCGCGGCGTGTATTCGATCAACATCCTCAAGAATTATTCCAAGGAAGAGCTGGCCGAGGCCGGCCGGATGATCGATCCCGAACGCGACAAGTTGTTCGCCTACAACGGCCTGTACCTGCTGGCGACGCGCTATCTGGCCACCGACAACTCGCGTAAGGTCTACGAACTGCCGCAGGAGCGCTGGCTGACCATCGCGTTGTACCTGATGCAGGATGAAAAGCCGCGTGAGCGGCGCATGCAGTTGGTTGGCGAGGCGTACTGGGCGCTGTCCAACCTGTACATGACCGTCGCCACCCCGACCCTGTCCAACGCCGGCAAGATCGGCGGGCAGCTGTCGAGCTGCTTCATCGACACCGTCGACGACAGCCTGCAAGGCATCTACGACTCCAACACCGACGTGGCGCGCGTGTCCAAGCACGGTGGTGGCGTCGGCGCCTACCTGGGCTACGTGCGCTCTTCCGGCTCGGCGATCCGTGGGGTCAAGAACTCTAGCGGCGGCGTGGTGCCGTGGATCAAGCAACTCAACAACACCGCTGTGTCGGTGGACCAGCTCGGCCAGCGTAAGGGCGCCATCGCCGTGTACCTGGACATCTGGCACCGCGACATCGAGGCGTTCCTGGATCTGCGCCTGAACAACGGCGATCAGCGCCTGCGCGCGCACGACGTGTTCACCGCGGTGTGCGTGCCGGATATCTTCATGGAAGCGGTCGAGCGCCGCGGCGAGTGGTATCTGTTCGACCCGTACGAGGTGAAGGAGGTCAAGGGCTGGTACCTGCAGGATTTCTTCGACGAAAAGCGCGGCGAAGGCAGTTTCCGCGCCAAATACGAGGAAGTGGTGGCCGACGAACGCATCGGTCGCAAGGTGGTCAAGGCCATCGACATGTTCAAGCGGATCATGGTCAGTCAGTTGGAGACCGGCAACCCGTTCATGTTCTATCGCGATGAAGTCAATCGGATGAACCCGAACAAACACCAGGGCATGGTCTATTCCAGCAACCTGTGTACCGAGATTCTGCAAAACATGAGCCCGACCCGGGTCATCCAGGAGATGATCAGCGGCGATCAGATCGTGACTACCAAGCAGGCCGGCGACTTCGTCGTGTGCAACCTGTCCTCGGTGAATCTGGGGCGCGCGGTCACCGCACAGCCGGATCTGCTGTCGCCGGACATTCTGGAGAGGCTGATCCGCGTCCAGGTGCGCATGCTCGACAACGTCATCGACCTCAACGACCTGCCGGTGCCGCAGGCCACCATCACCAACCAAAAGTACCGCGCGATTGGGCTGGGCACCTTCGGCTGGCACCACTTGCTGGCGCAGAAGGGCATCGAGTGGAACTCCCGTCAGGCCGAGGATTACAGCGACACGCTGTACGAGCGCATCAATTACCTGACCATCCAGGCGAGCTTGGCGCTGGCCCAGGAAAAGGGCGCCTACAAGGTGTTCAAGGGCAGCGACTGGCAGAACGGCGAGTACTTCAGCAAGCGCGGCTACGACAGTGCGCAGTGGCAGGAACTGGCCGCGCAGGTGAGCGTGCATGGCGTGCGCAACGCCTGGATGGTGGCGGTGGCGCCGAACATGAGCACCGCGCAGATCGCCGGCTCCACCGCCTCGATCGACCCGATCTACAGCGCGTTCTACTACGAAGAGAAGAAGGACTTCCGTCGCCCGGTGGTGGCGCCGGGGCTGACCGTGGACACCTATCCGTACTACGAAAAGGGTGCCTACAAGGTCGACCAGTTCGCCAGCGTGCGCCAGAACGCCCGCCGTCAGCGCCACGTCGATCAATCGATCAGCTTCAACTTCTACGTGCCCAGCGGCATTCGCGCCGGCACGCTGCTGGACTTGCACATGACCGCGTGGAAGGAAGGCCTGAAGACCACTTACTACGTGCGTTCCAACGACATCGACATCAGCGAATGCGAGTGGTGCTCCAGCTGATCGCCGGCGCCTAGCGCCCAGCGCCGTGCGTGCCAGGGATGTCCCGGTGCGCGTGGAGTGTTTCCGTCGCGCCGCATGTCGGCGCCGTTCACCCGATTTCCGAAGTAAATCTCATGGCCATCGCGCTCGATCGCATCAAGATTCTCGAACCGCTGCACCCCAACCGGTCCACCGGCATCATCAACGGCACCACCAGCGGCATCCTCAACTGGAACGATATCCCGTACCCGTCCTTCTATCGGGCGTACAAGGAACTGTCGACCAACTTCTGGATCCCCGACGAAGTGGACATGAAGGGCGATGCCAAGCAGTACGGCGAACTGTCGGCGCGCGAGAAAAACGCCTACGACTCGATCATCGGCTTGTTGGCCACGCTGGATTCGCCGCAGACGCGCTTCATCTACAACGTCGCCGAATACATCACCGACCCGGCCGCGCACGCCAATGCCGCGATCATCGGCCAGCAGGAGGTGATCCACAACGAGAGCTACTCCTACGTGTTGGCGTCGATTGCCGGCCTGGCCGACCAGAACCGCGTGTTCGAAATCGCGCGCACGCATCCGACCATCGTCGCGCGCAACCAGCCGATCATGCAGGCCTACGACGACTTCATGCGCGAGAAGACCGCCGAGACCCTGCTGCGCTCGCTGATCCAGTCCTCGATTCTGGAGGGCATCAACTTCTATTCCGGCTTCGCCTACTTCTACAACCTGGTGCGGCAGAACCGCATGACCGGCACCGGCAAGATCATCAGCTTCATCAACCGCGACGAACTGGCCCACACCAAGTTCATCAGCGAGCTGATCCGCGCCATCATCGGTGAGAACGCCGAGTTGCAGACCAACGAACTGACCGACTACGTGCACCAGGCCTTCGAACATGCGATCCGCTTGGAGACCGAGTGGTCCTCGGAAGTGCTCGACGGTATCGAGGGCATCGACGTGGACGAGATGATCCAGTACGTGAAGTACCGTGCCAACAAGATGTCCGGCATGCTCGGCATCGAGAAGCTGTACACCGGCGCCAGCGACAACGTGATGCCTTGGATCAAGGCCTACGCCGACAACTTCACCGAGACCAAGACCGACTTTTTCGAGATGCGCAACGCCAGTTACAAGAAGACCAACTCGGACAACGGTTTCGACGACCTGTAAGCGGACTGCGCGTGGTCCGCCACACCACGCGCGTTGTTTGTTGCACGCCTATCATCATGCAGATCCTGCTCGCCTACGCTTCGCTCAGCGGCAATACTCGCGACGTCGCCCGCCGCGTGCATGCGCAGTGCGAGGCCGCTGGTCACCAAGTGACCTGGATCCACACCGATCTGCAAACCTTGCACGGCGTACTCGGCGATCCGTCCTGCGCCACCGGTTTCGATCTGCATTTGCTCGGCAGTTGGACCGACAACGCCGGGCGCACCCCATCTGAGATGAAGCGCTACATCGCCGAATTGGTCGAAGCGGTTGGTCGGCATGCCGAGGTTGCGGTGTTCGGCACCGGCGAGACGCAGTGGGGGTTGGAATACTATTGCGGTGCGGTCAAGCGCATTGCGCGGTTCTTCGACAGTGCCTATCCGCTGCTGGAGATCGAGCAGATGCCGCATGGCGAGCGCGATGTGGCGGCGATCGATGCCTGGTGCGCGCAGGTGCTGGCGTTGCGCGCCGCGCGCGCCGCCGCGCCCGCGGCGGCCAGTCAGGTCAGTGCTGCGGCGTTGCCGCTGCATGGCAGCGGTTGATTCCGCAAATTTTCTCTTTCCGCTCTAGCGCTGGCCGTTGCCGCGCCGTGCGTCACGCGCCATACGAGGTTCCGTTGCATGCTCACCACCATCACCGTTTCCAGCCCAGAGCAATTCGCCGATGCGCTCGCCGCGCACCCGCGCGTGTTGGCCGATTTCAACAAGGACAATTGTCCCGGCTGTCGCATGCTGGACAAATCGCTGGAGCGCTTCGCCGAGAGCGACAGCGCGCAAGGCCTGACCTTGCTCAAGGTGAAAATGGAAGACGTGGGCGAAGATTTCTTCCGTGCTCAGGGTTTGCGCCAGACCCCGACGCTGATGCTGTTCCGCCACGGCGAGGAAGTGGCGCGTGTGCCCGGCTTCGTGCCGCCAGCCAAGATCGACGAAGCGGTGCGCACACACCTGGGGTGAGTCTGCCGCGCGTGCGCGCTGTCGCTGGTCGTTAACGGCCTGGTCGGTCGTGCAAGCAGCGCTGCTGCTGTGAAGTGTCGCCACCGTTTCAGTAGGTGTCCGGACCGCAGCGCATCCTGCAACTGGTCTGGCACGATGTCGCATTGAAGGTGCGCTCATGCCGGCGTCAACGTTTGTCAATGCTCGCGTCGGATCGCTGTTCAGCGCGATGCACCGACAGCCTCACGTCGGCACGCCGCCGCTGGCCCCGGTGCGGTTGCGCAGGCCCAGTGACGGGGTGGGATCGTCTGGCGCCGCAGCGCAACGCTGCATCGCGCGCGTCTGCGGCGATGGGGAGGGGACTTGCGTTTGCGCGTCGCATGCTCAAGATAGGGAAGGGCGTAGCGTCGTCGATCGGCTCGGCTGACGCCTTGCAGCGCCCCATACCATTCCCGGGAGCTGCACCATGCCCCAGTTGCTGCAGGATCCGTCCGACCCCGCGCATGCGGTGACCACCGCGCTGGAGGCGTTCGTTGTGCGCCACCGTCGCCTGTTCGTACTCACTGGCGCCGGCTGCAGCACCGATTCTGGCATTCCCGATTACCGCGACGTCGCCGGGGAGTGGAAGCGCACGCCACCGGTCACCTATCAGGCGTTCATGGGCGAGCTGGCGACGCGGCAGCGCTATTGGGCGCGTAGCCTGATCGGCTGGCCGCGCTTCGGCTATGCCCAGCCCAACGCGACGCACGCCGCATTGGCGCACCTGGAGGCGCGCGGGCAGGTCGCGCTGCTGCTGACTCAGAACGTGGATGGCTTGCACCAGGCCGCCGGCAGCCGCGCGGTCATCGACCTGCACGGCCGTCTTGATGTGGTGCGTTGCATGCAGTGCGAGCGGCGCATGCCGCGCGAAACGTTCCAGCAGCAGTTGCTGCAGCACAATCCGCATTGGGCGACGCTGCAGGCCGGGCAGGCGCCCGATGGCGATGCCGATCTGGATGGCGTGGATTTCGCCGCGTTCGTGGTGCCGGCGTGTCCGCACTGCGGCGGCGTGCTCAAGCCGGACGTGGTGTTCTTTGGCGAAAATGTCCCGCGCGAGCGTGTGACCAGCGCATTCGCGCACCTACAGCAGGCCGACGCCATGTTGGTGGTGGGTTCGTCGTTGATGGTCTATTCCGGCTTCCGCTTCGTGCAGGCTGCGGCCAAGGCGGGCGTACCGATTGCCGCGATCAATCTGGGCCGTACCCGCGCTGACGATCTGCTGGATCTGAAGGTGAACCAGCCGTGCGCGCAGGCGCTGGCGTTCCTGTATCCGGCTGCTGGCTTGGCGTAGCCCGATGTGTTGCGAATCCAAGCACGAACTGATCCATCGGCAGTGGTTGATCGGTCGCCGTTGTAGGCGTGCAATAGCTGTTTGCCCGGATCGTGCGGGCGCCTTTTGCGGAATGCCATCGTGAGCCTGTTGTTTTCGCCCCTCGCACTGGGGCCGTTGTCGCTGTCCAATCGCATCGTGATCGCGCCGATGTGCCAGTACGCCGCCGATGCCGGCCGTGCCAATGACTGGCATCTTCAACATCTGGGGCAACTGGCGCAGTCCGGTGCCGGATTGCTGATCCTGGAGGCCACGGCGGTGGAGCCGTGCGGGCGCATCACGCCGGCCGATCTGGGGCTGTGGGACGACGCCACCGAGGCGGCGTTACGCGAGGTGTTGACGTCCGTGCGGCGTTGGTCGCCGATGCCGCTGGGGATCCAGCTCGCTCACGCCGGGCGGAAGGCCTCCACGCACAGGCCCTGGGACGGCGGCGCTGCGATCGCGCCGACCGAGCCGAATGGCTGGCAGACCGTGGCGCCATCGCCGCAGCCCTTCGCTGCCGATGACGCGCCGCCGCAGGCGCTGGACCTGACGGGTATCGAGGCGATCGTCGCCGCGTTCGTTGCTGCGGCGCGGCGCGCCGAGCGGCTCGGTTTCGCGCTGATCGAGTTGCATGCCGCGCATGGCTACCTGCTGCACCAGTTCCTCTCGCCGCTGAGTAATCTGCGCGAAGACGCCTACGGCGGCAGTTTGGACAACCGCATGCGCCTATTGCTGCGTGTGCATGCAGCGGTGCGTGCCGCGGTATCGTCCACGATTGCGGTGGGCGTGCGCATCTCGGCCACCGATTGGGTCGAAGGCGGCTGGGACGTCGCTCAAAGCATGGTACTGGCGCAGGCGTTGCAGGCGCAGGGCTGCGATTATTTGCATGTGTCCAGTGGCGGACTGGACCGTCGCCAGCGGATTCCGGTCGCGCCCGGCTACCAAGTGCCGTTGGCCGAGACGTTGCATCGCGCTGTGGACATGCCGGTGATCGCGGTGGGTCTGATTACCGAACCGCAGCAGGCCGAAGCCATCCTGGCCGAAGGCCGCGCCGATGCGATCGCGTTGGCCCGCGGCATTCTCTACGACCCGCGCTGGCCCTGGCATGCCGCTGCGGCGCTGGGCGCCACCTTGCGTCCGGCACCGCAGTACATGCGCTGCGCGCCTTATGCGGCGCGCAGCCTGTTCGATGCATGATGCGCTTGGGCTGCGCCATGCCAGTCGTGGTCAGCCTCTGGATTCTTTCAAGGAGCATGCAATGAATATTGGGTTTCTCGGCCTGGGAACGATGGGCCGGCCGATTGCGCACAATCTGTTGCGCGCCGGGCATCCGTTGACTGTCTGGAACCGCAGCGCGGGCGCGGCGCAGCCGTTGGTCGAGGCTGGCGCGCAACTGGTCGCGCGACCGGCCGAAGCCGTGTGCGGGCCGGTGTTGTTCTCGATGTTGGCCGACGATGCGGCGGTGCGCGAGACGCTGCTCGAACGCGGCGCACTGGATGCACTGACCGCCGGCAGCGTCCACGTCAACATGGCCACGATTTCGGTTGCGCTGGCGCGCGAACTTAGCGCGCTGCATGCCGAGCGCGGTGTCGCGTACCTGGCGGTGCCGGTGCTGGGGCGTCCTGAGGTCGCCGCGGCCGGCCAGCTCAATTTACTCGCTGCCGGCGATGCCGACGCGCTGGCGCGGGTGCAGCCGCTGCTGGACGTGGTTGGACGCAAGACCTGGTACTTCGGTGCGGCGCCGGAGCAGGCCAACGTGGTCAAGCTGGCCGCCAACCTGTGTCTGGCCAGCGCGATCGGCACCATGGCCGAAGCGGCGGCGCTGGTGCGCGGGCATGGCGTGGAGGCGGCCGAATTCCTGGGCATGTTGAGCGGCAGCGTGTTCGCCGCGCCGGCTTACCAGATCTATGGCGACATGATTGCGCAGCAGCGTTACAGTCCGGCTGGCTTCAAGGCCACGTTGGGGTTGAAGGACGTGCGTTTGGCCTTGAGTGCGGGCGAGACTGGACATGTGCCGATGCCGTTGGCCGCGGTATTGCGCGATCAGTTCATCGAGGCGATCGCGCATGGCGATGGCGACTTGGATTGGTCGGCGTTGGCCAAAGTGGCTGCGCGTCGTGCTGGGCAGGCGTAAAGACCGATTTTCAGTATGTCTTGGCGACGTAGAACACATCATGTTCGCGTCGAGTGGCAAGCACGGTGGTTGGCGCTGATCGAGCCCGAACGCAGCGAGGCATGGTGCGCCGCTATGTCGAACAGCCGCATCCTGATCAATGGTCAGCGCCCGGTGGTGGTGTGCCGGGCACTGAACCGGGGAATCGGAATGCGCCGGTATGGCGCACTCCGATTCCGTCCGACGGTCAGCGTGCCGCGTTGGTGTTCATCGTCGCGTTGCGGCTGGCGTCCAGTGACTGTGCTGGATAGTTCATGCCGGTGGTATGGCATTCGCCGGTGGTGTGGCCCATGTTGACGCCACCGGGCAACTGTCCGTTGACTTTTTCGACGACGCCGTCATTCGGATCGCTCAGTACCATTTCCGTGCTCTTGTCGCAGTAGCTGTCGTACCACCGCTTCTTGGTGAACGAGGTTGTGTAGTAGTTCACTTTCGCACGTGCCGAATTGGGAATGCCGGCCAGCCATGCCTTGGCGCCATCGTATGTCATGTCCCTGTTGGAACCGCAACCTTGGCCGAAGTACTTGCCTCCTGCGGCCAGGATGCCGGCCAAATTCGTGCCTTGGTAAGGCGTGCCCACAGATTGCATCAGCAGGCCGCCGCTGGCGTTGTCCAGACCGCTCCAGTAATAGGCGTACAGATGCAGCGCGGCCATGCCGCCCTGGCTATGCGCGATGGTGCCGAAGGAATGCCATTGGCTACCGAACTGCCCAAGGAGCTGCGCGAATTGGTCGTTGCTGCGATTCTGGTTGATGTCCAAAAACAGCGCCGCATTAGTGAACTGCTCCAGCGGCCATACCTTGCCGTCCGAGCAGTAGCCGTGTACTAGCACCAACTTCTGCCCGGTTCCCTGCGGTTCCGTACTAGCCATTGTGCGCAGGGTCGCCGGGCGTTCGCCCATGCGCATGCTCTCGTCGATCGCACCACCGCGGGCGATGCTGTCGCTGCGCAATGCCGGCAGTGTCAGCGCCAGCGTGTCATGCGTGGCCAGAGGCACGAAATTGTCCGGATCCTCGACACGCAGATTGCGCAGGGTGAATGGCGCGCGCGCGTCGGCACGCACGATCCAGCGTTCGTCCACGCTCAATGGCAAGCGTCCGTCCTGCGGTGCGATCATGCCACCGAGCCAGGCGACCGGCACCGCCTTGCCGTTGCGGCCGGTGCCCCACAGTTCGCCGAGCACGCGATAGTGCGTCGGCGTTTGAGCGCCTCCGGTCCGCACCGCAATCGGCAGCGTTAGCCGTGTGCCAGGCTGCGCGCTGGCGACCACCGCATCGGTCGCGATGCGCAGGGTCGTGTCCAGCACCGGCAGTACATGCTCGCTGGTGCGGACGAAGGCCTGGCCGCTGGCGTCGTGGCCGTGTACCACCACCTGCGCGATGTAGGTGCCGCTTGCCGTTGCCGGGAAATCACCCGCATACAAGCCGTCGCTGGCGGCACCATCGCCATGGCGGCCGTCGTCGGCCATCGGCCACTGACTGACCGTGCCATCGGGCGCGATCACCCGCAGTTGCGCGTTGTCGATGCGTCCTGCGCTGGTGCTGTTGCCGAGCGCGATGGCGCCTTGTGCGTCGATGCCGCTGAGCAAAGCCGTTATGCCGATGCGCTGACCGCGTTGCAGTTGCCGGCGGTCGCTCGGATAAGAGGCCAGTTGGGTGCGTGCGTCACCTTCCAGCAGCACGTAGCCGCGTTGCGCGGTGTTGCTGTCCGCTTGCAGGGTCAAAGTCCAGTCGCCATTGGCTGCGCTGTCCACGTGGTAATCGCGTGTTTGCACAGTGGCGTTGCCAGTGCCCAGGCGACTCGTCTGCGCGCTGGGAGTCAGCACGGCGTTGGTCGCGCTGGTCGCCGTTGGCGCGATCAGGCGGGGCTGCCAATCGTGTCCGTCGGAGAGGACGAGAAAGTGTAATTGGCCGTTCTCCACCGGCAGCGTGGCATGCCACTGCGCGGGGCTGCCGCTATGCGCAGCGGAGAATTCCACTGGCAGTAGCGCGCTTCTGGATAGGATTGCGGTTTCTGCCGGCGCTGGCGCGCGCATCTGCGCGAACTCTTCCGGCGGGCCGGCCAATTGTTTCGGGACCAGTTCGGCCGCCTGCAGCGCGGTGGCGGGAATGACGAGACACAGGATGCAAGCAGCGGATAGTTTTGGACGTTTTACTAGCATGATGTTCTCTCCAGGTGAGGGGGAGAATCACATGTGGATGCAGGAAATACGGCATGTCACCACCGTCGGCACGGCTCCGGGCACGCTATATGTTCATCGCTCCGTGATTCGGCCTCGTTATAACAGGCCGATTGTGACGGGCAAAAGATGTAGCGTCGTCATCGTTCTGTCTGCAGACAGGGGGCTGTTCGATGATGCCCGGCGCAGTGCTGCGCCGGGCATCGTCACCTCACGCTGCCTGGGCGTGTTGCGTGCGCAATTGCTGCGCCGCCTCCACCATCGCCTTGAGCGCACTGCGCGTCTCCGGCCAGCCGCGGGTCTTTAGGCCGCAGTCGGGGTTGACCCAGATGTGCTGCGGGTCCAATACCGCGCGGGCTTTGTCCAGCAGTTCCACCATTTCTCGCGTGCTGGGGACGCGCGGGGAATGGATGTCGTAGACGCCCGGGCCAATCGAATTCGGATAGCTGTAGCGCACGAACGCATCGAGCAACTCCATGCGCGAGCGCGAGGTCTCGATCGAGATCACATCGGCATCCAACGCTGCCACCGATTCGATGATGTCGTTGAATTCGGAGTAGCACATGTGGGTGTGGATTTGGGTCGTATCGCGCACGCCGGCCGCGCTGATGCGGAAGCACTGCACTGCCCAGTCCAGATACGCCTGCCAGTCCGCACTGCGTAGCGGCAGGCCCTCGCGGAACGCGGGTTCGTCGATCTGAATCACGCCGATGCCGGCGGCTTCCAGGTCGCGAACCTCATCGCGTAACGCCAGTGCGATCTGCCTGCAGGTTTGTGCGCGTTCCTGGTCGTCGCGCACGAACGACCACTGCAGCATCGTCACCGGGCCGGTCAGCATGCCCTTCATCGGCCGATTGGTCAGTGACTGCGCATACTGCGACCAGCGCACCGTCATTGGCGCAGGACGTTGCACGTCGCCGTAGATGACCGGTGGTTTCACGCAGCGCGAACCGTAGCTCTGTACCCAGCCATATTGGGTGAAGGCGAAGCCGTCGAGTTGTTCGCCGAAGTATTCGACCATGTCGTTGCGCTCGAACTCGCCATGCACCAGCACGTCTAAACCGAGTTGTTCCTGGATGCGGACGCAACGCTCGGTCTCCGCGGCGATGAAAGCATCGTACTCGGCATCGCTGAGCTTGCCCGCCTTGTGCTGCGCACGCGCCTGACGCACCTGCTCGGTCTGTGGGAACGAGCCGATGGTGGTGGTCGGATAGGCCGGAAGTTGCAGTGCGGCCTGCTGCGCCTGCTTGCGTTTTGGATACGGCGTTTGACGGTGTCCGGCATCCTCGTTCAGCGCGGCCAGGCGCTGTGCCACGTCGGGGCGGTGTACGCGCGTGGAGGCGCGCCGCGCTGCCAGGGCATCGCGCGCGGCGGCGAGCGCCGTCTGTGCCTGCGGCAGGTCGTCCAGCGCATCGGCCAGCGTGCGCAGTTCCTGCAGTTTTTGTTTGGCGAACGCCATCCAGGTGAACAGATCCGGATCCAGGCGGGTTTCTTGCTGCAGATCCACAGGGACATGCAGCAGCGAGCACGATGGTGCCAGCCACAGTCGTTCGCGCCCGAGATGGCCGGCGGCATAGCGTGCCAGGGTCAGCGCGTTGTCCAGCGGAGTGCGCCACACATTACGGCCGTTGACCAATCCGGCGGACAGGATGCGGTCAGCCGGCAGCGCCTTCAGCACGGCATCCAACTGCGCCACGCCGCGCACCAGATCCACGTGGATGCCGTCCACCGGCAGCCCTATTGCCAAGTCGAGGTTGTCGCCGAGCTCGCCGAAATAGGTCGTCAACAGCAGCTTTGGTCGCGGCTTCCCCGCCAGGAACGCATAAGCACGGCGGTAGGCATCGTGTGTAGCCTCGTCCAGGTCCAGCACCAGGGCGGGCTCGTCGATCTGCACCCATTCCGCGCCGGCCGCTTGCAGCTTCTGCAGCAGTTCGGCATAGACCGGCAGCAGGCTATCCAACAGCGCCCAGCGGTCGCTACCGTCCACTGTCTTGGACAGCGCCAGGAACGTCACCGGCCCGATCAGCACCGGCCGGGTGAGGATGCCCTGTGCCTTGGCTTCCAGGAAGTCGCCCAGCGGCTTGTCGCCGCGCAGACGGAAATGCTGATTGCGCGCCAGCTCCGGCACCAGATAGTGGTAGTTGGTGTCGAACCACTTGGTCATTTCCAGCGCGTGCAGATCCAGGCCGTTTTCCTGTGTGCCGCGCGCCATCGCGAAGTAGCCGGCCAGCGGGTCGGCGTCTGCGAGCGCGCGATAGCGCTGCGGGATCGCATCGAACAAGAATGCGGTGTCCAGCATCGTGTCGTACAGGCTGAAGTCGTTGCTGGGTGGTACGTCCACTCCGACATCGCGTTGCAGTTGCCAGTGACGCTGGCGCAGTTCGCGCGCGGTGTCCTGCAGTTGCGCGCTGTCGGTTTCGCGGCGCCAGTAGCGTTCCAGCGCGCGTTTGAGCTCGCGCCGCGCACCGATGCGCGGGAAGCCGAGATTGGTCACGATCGTCATGTTGCGTTTCCTCATTGCATTCATTGGCATTGAGGAACGAAGGAACCGCGCGTCGCGCGTCCGCTTACACGAAACGCTCGCCACACCAGCGACCTTCGCCCCCGCGGGCGAACCGGTACCGTGCGGAAAGGCGGAAGACGCGGCGCGGCGCGGGGCCACGTCACGGTTCCAGCCGCCTCCCCGCGGAGGTGCCAGGTCGAATCAGAGGACGCACTGTCCTCCGGCCGGGGCCGGTATTCGGGCTGATGGACGTGCGTACCGTACCGGCTGCGCGCCTACTGTCCGTCGCTTCCCAGGCCTGCATGCGCCGGCCCAGTGCCATTGACGGAGGTCGTTTCCATTCACCGCTGCGGGGCAGCTCCGGAATGGGCGGGCGCTTGCGGCGCCCGCTTTCACCGGATTCCCGTTTAAATCCATCCCTTCATCCGAATGAAGCGATGGATACCTTCGGCGAGCGCACCATAGGCCGAATTTGGCCGGCGGTCAAGCGCCATCGCCGTGGTGCCTGCCGTGGTGGTGAACGTCGGTCCGGCAACGCACGCACCACCGACCCGCTCGCGCGCCATTGCGCCGCGGTTGCCGGCATATGTGTTTGTTCAAGGTTGAAGAATTGGTTGAGAGTTGGGAGAGGAACCCCCCCCCCCCTGGGTCAAACGCGATGTCTCTGTAATCTGGCAGTCCGTTGCACTGTTATGCGCATGGAATAGCCGTGAAAAGGCCTGAGACTATAGGTCGATTGGCACAGGGCAGCCATGTATTCCATGGGATATGTTGGCAGTGCCGCGATGGGCGGGCGCACGGATGGGGGCTGTCTCGGGCGGCACCTACCACCTGTGGTTGCGCCGCGCGGGTGCGTCTTTCCAACCCAGGTAACCTTTCATGCTTAATGCGCTTTTCCTTCGCTCCGGCGTGTGTGTGTCCCTTCTCATTGCGGTCATCACCGCAGGTGCCACGACGGCTGATCCAGCCGCGGACAAGTCCGCGACGGTGCCATTCGTGTACCGCAAACTCGGTGGGGCAACGCGGCCGGTCGTCAACGTGCAGTTGAACGGGCATCCTTACCAGATGATGGTGCATTCGAATGCGTCGTTCTACATGCAGTTGGTCCATCACGTCGCTAAAGAGGTGGGAGTTAGAGATCTGCAACATCGGGGTACTTACGGAATCCAAGAGCCGGGCAAGCTCAGTCCGCTCGGACTCGACGGCGGTAGATTGAACCTGCTCACGATGGGCAAGGCCAACGCTGTGAACGTGCCGGTGTCTGTTTTCGAGACGCCAGAGCCTAAAAACGGCGTGGGAATGCTGGGGATCAAATGGATCGCCGCAAATCGCGTGGTGCTGGATTATCCCGGCAAGCGTGTGTTGGTGAGTCCCGATGCCATGCAGACGTCGACCCTGCGTGCAAGCTTGTTGGCCAAGGGATATGTGGCCGTGCCCATGCAGTTCGACAAGGAGCAAGAGCGTTATACCGTCAGAGCGGCGCTTGGCTCGGTGGAGCGGTCGATGACCGTCAGCACGGTCGGGGAAGTCGACATCGACCCGGAATTCGCGAGTCAGGCCGGTGTGGAAAAGTCCGAGGAGAGCAAGCTAATGTCGGGCCCCAAGGGGGCGCAAAATTACGCTTATCTGACCAAGCATCCGGTTGTTGTGCGGATCGGCGACTGGTCGTCCAAGCCCATGCAGGATGCCTGGATCGAGGATCAGTATGCGTATATGAGCCAGCCTCGCCCAACTGGGGAGGCGCTGGGCGGGATGCTGGGAGCGGATTTCCTGGTAAACGCGGGGGCGGTCATCGATTTTGGAAACAAGACGCTCTACCTGCGCAAGTAGCCGTGGGAGCGGCGAAAGCCGCAGTCGATCCGGCTGCGGCAATCTCCGGCGGGAATGCGCGCTCGCCCCCGCCGGCGTTCATGGCGAAGGTGTAAGCTATTGATCCCAAAGTCAATGATTCAGCGTTGCGGCGTGCCGCCGACAACACCGCCCCGCCGTGCCGATCACGCTCCCGTCCCCCACCCTTGACCTGCCCGCGCGCTATGCCGCATCGCTGCGCCTGTCGGTTGCCCCGATGATGGATTGGACCGACCGCCACTGTCGGGTATTCCACCGGCTGCTGGCGCCGTCGGCGCGGCTTTACACCGAGATGGTGCATGCCAATGCGGTGGTGCTGGGCGATCGCGCACGGCTGCTGGATTACGATGCCGCCGAACACCCGCTGGCGTTGCAGTTGGGTGGCAGCGATCCTGCGTTGCTGGCGCAGGCCGCGCGGATCGGTCAGGACTGGGGCTACGACGAGATCAATTTGAATTGCGGCTGCCCGTCCGACCGGGTCCAGGCCGGGCGCTTCGGTGCCTGCCTGATGCGTGAGCCGGGCTTGGTGGCCGAGTGCGTGGCGGCAATGGCAGCGGCGGTGGACGTGCCGGTGACGGTGAAGTGTCGGCTGGGGGTGGATCAGGACAACGACGAGGCTGCATTCCTGGCGTTTGTCGATCATGTGGCGGCGGCGGGATGCCGCCAGTTCGTCGTACATGCGCGCAACGCCTGGCTGCAGGGCCTGTCGCCCAAGGAAAACCGCGAGGTGCCGCCGTTGCGCTACGACTGGGTCTATCGGCTCAAGCGCGAACGTCCGCAATTGCAGGTAGTGCTGAACGGCGGTCTGGCCAATGTGGAAACGGCGCAGGCGCAGTTCGTGGTGGTCGATGGGGTCATGCTGGGGCGGGCGGCCTATCACGACCCTTACGTGTTGCATCGGCTGGACGCCGCCCTGACCGGCGCGGCGCTACGACCACGCGCGGAATTGCTGCGTGCACTGCGCCCCTACGTGGAAGTGCGTTTGGCCGAGGGGCTGGCGCTCAAGCACATCGCCCGGCACCTGCTCGGACTGTTCCATGGACAGCCTGGTGGCCGTGCCTTCCGCCAGGTACTTAGCGAGGGCGCACATCGGTCTGGTGCGGACTGGGCGCTGCTGGAGCAGGCGTTGCAGGTCACCGAAGGTGTGCGCTGCGTGGCGGCCTGATCGCAGGCGCTAAACCCACCGTTTGTTCGGGGCCTGGTGGGCTGATGGTGTATCCACGGGCTGTCGTTGCTGTGTTCCGCACGCCACTGGCACGCGCGACCTGTGCGCTCTTTCCCCCTCTATTCCGTTGCTGCGTTCAGGTTGCTGCGGTCTCCGGCGATCCCGTGCGCTGTGCCCGCAAACCCCTGCACAGAGGGGCACTGGTGGCGTGACGGTGCTCTCCAGTCGTGACGACGGGAATTCATTTCACTGAACCGGTTGGAGGCGTGATGGGAAAGTTCAGACCGGATTCACCCCGAAAAATCAAGAATTTGCCTCAGATTTGACGACACCATCGCTTTCCTGAAAGGTGCCAGATTTCACAAATTTTGAACGCCCCCGATCAGTCCGTTAGGATGCCCGTCGTGATCTTCTCCGTTCTACGCCATTGCCGTTTCGCCGCCGTGATTGCGCTTGCGCTCGCGTCGTCTGCGGCCGGTCACGACCGGGGGCCGCAGCAGTCCACTCCAGGGGCGGTCATTCCCTCGGAGCCGGATCCGGCGCGGGGGCGCGAATCGGCAGCCAGTTCGTTGTCCGATGCGGTGCGTCGGGTGCAACGGTCCACTGGCGGACAGATACAGATCCTGGGGGCGGAGCGTGTGCCGTTCGATGGCCACGACATCAACCGGGTCAAGTACATGGATGGACGAGGACGTGTGCGCTATATGGACGACCCGCAGCCCGCTCGCGCGCCGCCGCAGGCAACCAGACCCAGCGAGCCGGACCAACCACCACACGACGATCACCCGTGAGTGTGGATAGTCTGTTCAGCCTGTTTACACCCCGTTCCGGCCATCGGCCATCTGTCAGTCACTAGGGAGAGTTCATGCGTATCCTTCTGGTCGAAGACGAAGCTCCGTTGCGAGAGACCCTGGCCGCTCGCCTGAAGCGCGAAGGCTTTGCGGTGGATGCGGCGCAGGATGGCGAGGAAGGCCTGTACATGGGCCGCGAGGTGCCCTTTGATGTGGGCATCATCGACCTCGGTTTGCCGAAGATGTCGGGCATGGAGCTGATCAAGGCCTTGCGCGATGAAGGCAAGAAGTTCCCGGTGTTGATCCTCACCGCGCGTTCCAGCTGGCAGGACAAGGTCGAAGGGCTCAAGCAGGGCGCGGACGATTATCTGGTCAAGCCGTTCCACGTCGAAGAGTTGCTGGCGCGGGTCAATGCGCTGCTACGCCGTGCCGCCGGCTGGAGCAAGCCGACCCTGGAATGCGGCCCGGTCGCGCTGGATCTGGCGGCGCAAACGGTCAGCGTCAGCGGCAGTAATGTCGATCTGACCAGCTACGAGTACAAGGTGCTCGAGTACTTGATGATGCACGCCGGCGAACTGGTCTCCAAGGCCGATTTGACCGAGCACATCTACCAGCAGGATTTCGATCGCGACTCCAACGTGTTGGAGGTGTTCATCGGGCGCTTGCGCAAGAAGCTGGATCCGGACGGCGAACTGAAGCCGATCGAGACCGTGCGCGGTCGCGGTTATCGGTTCGCGATTCCGCGCACCGAAGGCTGATTGCAGCCGCCTGCGAGCAAGCCAGGGAAGCGACCGCGTGGCGGCACGATCCAGTTGGTACAAGCGCTGGCGCCCACGTTCGTTGCAGGCGCGCCAGTTGCTCGCCGCCAGCCTCAGTCTGGTGGCGTTCCTGGCGGCCGCCGGCTACGCGCTGGATCAGGCCTTTGCCGACACTGCATTGAGCAATCTGCGCGAGCGCCTGAAAAACTACGCCACCGCCTACGCCAACAACATCGACGTGGCCCGCGACGGGTCGCTGTACATCAATAACGACAAGCCGCCGCCCGATCCGCACTTTGATCGTCCCGGTAGTGGCCTGTATGCGCAGATCGTAATGCCCAACGAGCGCTGGATTTCGATGTCCAGCGAAGGCCCGCTGCCGCCGCGTGGCGGCATGCTCGAACCGCGCCAGGAAACCTTCGACGGCCCCTGGCAGATGACCCAGATCGACGGCAGCGTAGGTGAGGTGTATCGCTACGGTATCGGCCTGGCTTACGTGCGTCGCGACAAGGAAACGCCGGTCACCATCTACATTATGGAGGACACGCGCGCGCTGGGTGCGCAGTTGCGTGTGTTCCGCGGTCGAGTGTGGTTCAACCTCGGTGGTGCCGGCTTGATCCTGCTGGTGTTGCAAGCCTTTATCTTGCAGTGGAGCTTGCGGCCGCTGCGGCGGGTGATCAACGAACTGACCAAAGTGCAGCGCGGTGAGGCAGTACGCATGGGCGATCGCCACCCGCGCGAACTGGAGCCGCTGACCGACAGCATCAATGCCTTCATCGAGAGCGAGCGCGAGAATCTGGATCGCCAGCGCAACACCCTGGCCGATCTGGCACATAGCCTGAAGACCCCGCTGGCGGTGCTGCGCACACAACTCGACAGTGGTGCGCGAGGGGAGGAACTACGCGAGGAACTGGATGCGCAACTGCGGCGAATGAATAACCTGGTTTCCTATCAGCTCGCCCGTGCTGCTTCCAGCGGCCACAAACTGTTCTCAGCGCCATTGCCGATCGAGCCCAGTGCCGAGGAAATCGTGCGTGGGTTGGAAAAGGTCTACGCCGCCAAGGGCGTGCTGTGCGAGTTCGACATCGAGCCGAGCGCACGGTTCCATGGCGAACCTGGCGACTTGCAGGAATTGCTTGGCAATCTGCTGGAGAACGCGTTCAAGTGGGCGCGCCGACGGGTGTTATTGACTGTGCGCCCGGCGCCAGCCGCCGGCAGCCGCCGTGCCGGCCTGGTGATTGCGGTGGAAGACGATGGTCCCGGTATCGCTCCGGAAGAAGTGGCACATATCCTGCAACGCGGTGTGCGTGGCGATGAACGCGTGCATGGCCACGGTATTGGCCTAGCGATCGTCCAGGATCTGGTCAAGGGTTATCGTGGCGAGCTGCAGGTGAGTCGCTCCGAGGAATTGGGCGGCGCCAGTTTTCTGGCGACCTTGCCGCCTGGTTTGTAGCCGCGCAGACCTTGGGTCCTGTCTAGGTGAATCCCGTGGAAATGAATGCGAAATTTCCGACAGCGACTTAACCCGGCAACCTTGCAGGCGCGGATACTGCGCCGACTTTCAACCCGTTTTCCCGACTAGGAGCATCCACATGCCCGAGTTTCGGCATCGTCCTGTCGCATCGCGCTTGCGCGTGCATGGTCGACGTGTATTGCGCAAGACCCAGCGATTGGTGCTGTCGCTGATGCTGGTGCTGTTTACGGTGGGTGCCATCGCCGCCAGCCAAAAGTTACTTGAGCGCGACGATGCGCGCTGGCTGCAATCGATGACCAACGGCTTGGACGGCCCCAGCGTGGCACAGTTCCAGCGCGATGGACGCAAGCGCTTCCTGCGCGCGCAATTGCAGGCGCCCGATGGCGATGCGACGTTGCCTGCGCCGGTGCGCGCGGAACTGGACGGCTACGAGGCATTGCACACGCCGGTGCAGGAGTTGCTTCGGCAGCAGGCCGCCGCCCAGGAGGCGATTAAGGCGATGCCCGACGGCGATGCCAAGGTCGCGGCGAAGAAGGCGAATCAGCATCACGCCGATTTGCTGCTGATGCAGACGCGGCAGGCGCAAGTGCTGCGCGCGGTGTATGCGACTGACCAATTGCGCGAACAGATGGTGTGGTTTTGGCTCAACCATTTCAGTGTGTTCGCCAACAAGGGCCGGTTGCGCTGGACGGTGGCCGACTATGCCGACAACGCAATCCGTCCGCATGCATTGGGCAAGTTCTCCGATCTGCTGCTGGCAACGTTACAGAGCCCAGCGATGCTGGAATATCTGGATAACGCCCAGAACGCCAAAGGCCGGGTCAACGAGAATTATGCCCGCGAGTTGATGGAGCTGCATACGCTGGGCGTGAACGGTGGCTACACCCAGCATGATGTGCAGCAACTGGCACTGATCCTTACCGGCGTCGGCATCGTTCCCCCCGACCGTGCTGCACCGCCGAAGCTGCCGCCGCCGCTACAGTCGCAGTACCTGCGCCGCGGTGCATTCGAATTCAATCCGGCGCGACACCAGCCAGGCGATAAAACGCTGCTCGGTCAACGCATCGTCGGTGGTGGTTTCGATGAGGTCGAACGTGCGGTACAACTAATTGTGCGTCAGCCTGCGTGTGCGCAGTTCGTGTCGCGACGCTTGGCTGAATCCTTCGTCGCCGACGATCCGCCGCCGGCGCTGGTACAGAAAATGGCGCGGACCTTCCAACATCGCGATGGTGATATCGCAGCGGTGCTGCAGGTCATGTTCACCGCGCCAGAGATGACGGCCGGATCGCCACACAAATTCAAAGATCCATATCGCTTCCTGGTGTCCGCGCTGCGCCTGGCCTACGACGGGCAGATCATCGTCAATCCGCAGCCGTTGCTGGGATGGTTGAATCAGATGGGCGAGCCGAGTTTCGGACGCGTTACTCCCGATGGCTGGCCATTGCAGTCCAGTGCATGGAACAGTTCGGGGCAGCTGGCGCAGCGCTTCGAGATCGCACGTGCGATCGGTAACGGCAACACCCAGTTGTTCACTCGCGATGGACAGCAGGGGGGTGGCTTTCCGCAACTGAGTTCGCCGCTGTACTACCAGGCGATCGAGCCGCAATTGAGCACTGCCACGCGCCAGGCATTGGCACAGGCGCGTTCCCCACAGGAATGGAATGAGTACCTGCTGGCTTCACCCGATTTCAATTACCGTTGACTTGCGACTAACGTTGTCCGGAGATTCGTCATGCATCGCCGCCATTTCCTGCTCGCGTCTGCTTCCGTCGCGGCCAACTTGCCGTTCGCCGGGCGTCTGTTCGCTGCGCCAGCACCCTCGCCACGTCTACTGGTCGTGTTCCTGCGTGGCGGCTACGACAGCAACAACCTGCTTGTGCCGTATGCCAGCGACTTCTACTACGCTTCGCGACCGAGCCTGGTGATCGCGCGTCCAGACCCTGCCAACCTGCAAAGCGCCATTGCATTGGATACGCAATGGGGCTTGAATCCACGCTTGCGCGACACCTTGCTGCCGCTGTGGAACGATAAGCACTTGGCATTCGTGCCGTTTGCCGGCACCGACGATCTGTCGCGCAGCCATTTCGAAACCCAGGACAGCATCGAGGCCGGGCAACCGGCGGGACGGCGCAGCGACTACCGGACCGGATTTCTGGCGCGTCTGTCGCAGGTGGCCACCGGCATGCCGTCGATCGCCTTCACCGATTCCCTCCCCCTGAGTTTCCAGGGCGGTCGCGATATTCCCAATCTCTCGCTCAAGCGTAATCCGACGCCTGCTTTCGACCAGCGTCAGGCCGACATCCTGGCCGGGATGTACCACGGCACACCGCTGGCCAGCGCCGCGCACGATGGCCTGGTGCTGCGTCAGCAGGTTTCGCAGGCACTGCGCGACGAGATGCAGCAAGCCAACCGCGGTGCCGCCAGTGCGCGTACCTTCGCCGAGGAGACCCGCCGTATCGCCACGCTGATGCGCGAGCGCTACCGGCTCGGCTTCGTCGACGTCGGCGGTTGGGACACGCATGTCAACCAGGGCAGTACCGATGGCGCGCTGGCCGACAACCTGACCAACCTGTCCGAAGGTTTGACCGCCTACGCCGATACGCTCGGCCCGGAATGGCGCAACACCGTGGTGGTGGTGCTGTCAGAGTTCGGCCGTACTTTCCGCGAGAACGGCAACAAGGGGACCGATCATGGCCACGGCACCACCTATTGGGTGATGGGCGGTGCGATCAATGGCGGTCGCATCGCTGGCGAACAGGTGGCGGTGAGCAAGGACAGTTTGTTCCAGGATCGCGACTATCCGGTGTTGACCAATTATCGTGATCTGTTCGCCGGACTGCTTGGGCGCATGTGGGGGCTGTCGCTGACACAACTGCAGACGGTGTTCCCGCAGGCGCATGCACGGGATCTGGCGCTGGTTTGATCGATGCAGGCCGTCCGCTTAGAGTCGCTAACAAAACGACGGCGTCGCCGCCGGACGAGCGCGGGCACTGCTCGGAATCCTCATGCATCACCTGTACGCTACGGTTCCTGCGCGCTGTCCGCGCCCACCCGACAACGACTCGCGACGTTTTGTTAGCTGCTCTTAGTTAGTCGGTGGCGAACGGGGATGGGCCATAGAACCGTTGCAGGTGTGCGGCCACATCCGGCATCGCGCGCTGCAACCGTTGCGGTGCGGAGAAGTGGTATTCGCTGACCACGGCAAAGAATTCTTCCGGCGCCTCGGCGGCGTAGGCGTCGATTTCGCTCGCGCGACCGCGGTCCACACGTTTGCAGAAGGCGTCGTAGTTGCGTTGAAAATCCGCTGCCCACTGTCGCTGCCATGTGCGCGGCAACAGGGGCGTGCCATCCAGTACGCCGTCGAGCGCATCGAGCTTGTGGGCCATCTCGTGCACCGCCACGCAGTAGCCGGCACGCGGATCGTCCAGGTCGGCCTGTACGTCTGCCCAAGACAGGATCAGTGGTCCGTTATCCCAGGATTCGCCGATCAATTCGTCTTCCCATTCGTGTAGCACGCCTGCGGCATCGATGTGGCTGCGTTGCACCCGGAACGCATTCGGATACACCAGCAACTGCGACCAGCCGTGCAGGCCGCTCGCACCGAACTCCAGCAGTGGCAGACAGCACAACGCAGCGAGCACGCTGCATTGGGGTGCATCCAATTGCAGGCCACCTAGCGGCGAGATGGTTTTGCGATGCAGGAATTCGGTGGCGAGCCCGCGCAGGCGCTGTTCGCGCGGGGTATCCAGCGACGCCACCCATGCACAACGATGCCGGACTTCCCTCCATAGCGTCTCGTCTATGGCTGCACGCGCCGGCCATCGCGCACGCAGCCAGCGTGAGATCAGCGGAACATCCCCGGCAGGAAGCTGTGCCACTTGGGCATGCGCAGATGCGGCATTAGGTCGCCGCCACCGCCATCGGATGCGCTGGGCTTGTCGGTAGCGGCGTGCGCGCGCGGCGCGGTTGCCGGGCGTATCTGCGCCTCGTCCATATCGGTCGCGTCGTTGTAGGCGCAGTCGCTGTGTTGCTTGTCGGCCATCGCATTGGACGCGTGAGCGACAACGAGCAGAAACGGCAGCAAGATCAGACAGGGCAGTAGACGGCGCATCGTCGGCATCCGGTGCGGGCGGCGGTGACCGTCGATTCTAACGCGATTTTCACCTGCTGCATGGAACCGCGCTGAGCGTTCCCGCATACTTTTCCGCTCCTAGGTCGCGCCCTGACGGGTGCCAGGATTGAAACGAGGCGATGGAACCTGCGTTGGACGAGCGCGAACTACTGACCCGGCTCAGCCAAGGCCGTCTTTCCGGCGATGCCCTGGCCCGCTCGTGTGGGTTGACCCGGGCTGCAGTGTGGAAGCGGATCCAGGCACTGCGCGCAGCTGGCGTGGAGATCGATGGTCGCGCCGGCGAAGGCTATGGCCTGGCGCGGCCATTGGAGTTGCTCGATGTCCAGGCCATCCGCGCCGGGCTGGTCCCGGCGGCACACGAAGAGCTGGCCAGCCTGGAGGTCGCCTGGACCCTGGTGTCCAGCAACACGACCCTGCTGGCGCGGCCGATCCCGGCACATGGCTGCGAGGTGCTGCTGGCCGAACGCCAGACCGGTGGCCGTGGCCGCCGTGGCCGGGTCTGGGCTTCGCCGCTGGCGGCGCATCTGTACTTGTCCGTGGCCCGTGGTTTCCAGGGGGGGCTGGGGCGGCTGGGCGGCTTGAGTCTGGCCGCTGGTGTGGCCGTGGCCGAGGCACTGCATGCCGCCGGTTTCGCCAAGGTCGGGTTGAAATGGCCGAACGACCTGCTCGCCGACGGCTGCAAGCTGGGTGGTCTGCTGGTGGAAGGGGGGGGGGAATTCGCCGGGCCGGCGCGCGCGGTGATCGGTCTGGGCTTGAATGTGCGCATGCCTGCGGCCAGCGCTGCGGCGATCGATCAACCCTGGACCGATCTGACCACGCTGGCCGCCGCGACGGTATCGCGCAACGCCATCGCTGCGGTCGTGGTGTCGCATCTGCTGCCAGCGCTGGCGCTGTTTGATGCGCAGGGGCTGGCGCCGTTCCTGCCGCGCTATGCCGCGCTGGACCTGTTGGCCGGGCGCGCGGTGCGTATCGACGATGGTGGTGTGGCGCGCGAGGGAGTGGCGCTTGGGTTGGCCGAGGATGGCGCGTTGCGGGTGGCGTTCGCCGATGGCGAACGGCCGCTGCATGCCGGCGATGTCAGCGTGAGGCCGGTATGAGCGATTGGTTGTTCGACCTGGGCAATTCGCGTTTCAAATTCGCCGCGTTGGAGCACGGCCAGGTAGGGACGGTGCAGGCCTGGCCGCACGGGGCCGAGGCGATGGAGATGGCGGCGGTGGCGGCCTTGCCACGCGGCGCGACCGCGTATGTCGCCAGTGTCGCGGCACCCGCCCTGACGGCCGTGGTGTTGGAGGCGCTGGAGGCCCGCTTTGCACAGGTGCAGGTAGTGCGGACGGCGGCAGTCTGCGCCGGCGTGCGCATTGCCTATGCGCAGCCGCGTTCTTTGGGTGTGGATCGTTTTCTGGCGTTGCTCGCCGCGCATGGCCAAGGCGACGTGCTGGTGGTTGGTGTCGGTACCGCGTTGACCATCGACCTGCTCGATCGCGATGGCCTGCACCGTGGCGGCCGCATTGCACCGTCTCCGACCACGATGCGTCAAGCCCTGCAACACCGCGCCGCGCAACTGCCGGCCGACGGCGGCGCATATCACGAATTCGCCGCCGACACCGCCGATGCATTGGCGTCGGGGTGCGATGGCGCCGCGCTGGCGCTGATCGAGCGTAGCCTGCAATATGCCGATGCGTTGCTGGGGCGGTGGCCAAGGCTACTGTTGCATGGCGGGGGCGTATCGACCCTGTTGCACGCGCTGCCGACGGCGGAGCTGCGTCCTTCGCTGGTCCTTGAGGGACTGGCGCTGTGGGTGCAGGCGCATGCTGTAACCAGGGACGCTCGGTAGAATCTGCCCATGCTCGTTCGCGCACTGCTCGTCGTCCTGACCATCCTCAATCTTGGGGTCGCGTTGTGGTGGGGGATGCAACCGCCGGCTCCGCGGACCACTCCGTTGCCGGCATTGCCGGTCGGGGTGGCGACATTGCAATTGGTGCAGCCGCCATTCGCTGCGGCACCTGCACAGCGTTCCGAATCCCCGGCGGCGAGTGTCACAACGGCTGGAGACGCCACGCTGCCGGTGCCGTCGGCGCCTGCGGTGTTCGCTGGCACCGAGAAGACGGTCGCTGCCGGCGCCGCTGCGGTTCCGTCGCCTTCGGCCGCTGCCGCTACGGAACAAGCGGTTGCGACGCCTGCGCCCGCCGCACCTGTCTGTCTGAGCCTGGGGCCCTATGCGGACCGCGCCGCCGCCGAGGCCGCACTTGCCGCGGTGCCGGCGACGCAGGCGCATCCGCACCTGCGTGAGTCCACCGACAGCGGTACCACCACGTTCCGTGTGTTGCTGCCGGTCATCGGTGGCGAGGACGGCCTCAGGGTCGCCGCCGAGCGCATCGCCGCCGCGGGTATTCGCGATTACTACCCGATTCGCCAGGGCGAGACCGGCAACGCCATCGCCCTGGGCCAGTACCGCAGCCGCGAAGGCGCCGAACGGCGCCTCGTCGAACTGGCCCGCTCCGGCGTCAACGCCGACCTGATTCCCGGCAGCGGCCGCACGCACTGGTGGCTGGACTTGCGTGCCGACTCCGCAGCGCAGGCGGCGATGCTGCGCTGGCACCTGGGTCGTGTGCGGCAACGCCCGTTGGATTGCGCCACGTTGCGCTAGAATAGCGCGTGCAGCTCACCACCGCGCGCCAACCGGGCATACTGCGCCCTCTCGCACGTGGTTGGTTCTTCATTGCCGCTTTAGCTCAGTCGGTAGAGCAACTGATTTGTAATCAGTAGGTCGTCCGTTCGATTCGGACAAGCGGCACCATACCCCCCTTTTTCGGCCACCGCCAAAGCTCCCCGTAGCGACACGATTTCTTGCGTAATCAGTGAGTTACTGGAGGCGTGAATTCCGTTCTGACCCGCAGTGACCCGTATCGAAAGGCACACGGGCACACGGAAAGGCACACAATGGGGTCATGGCATCCATCCGACCCCTTGGCAATCCGATACCGCGTGTTCGTCAAAGTAGACGGTCGGCGCGCGACCAGAGTGTTCGACACGAAGCGCGCGGCGCTCGCATGGGCACAGACAGGAGGCACTGCTGACCGGCACGCCTTCGGGCGGTGCGGGGGCGTACATCGACGTGTTCGGCTACACCTATGAGCGTTGAGTAGGGAAACCCCGACCCCACGACGCGGTGATCCCTGATTGAGCCGGGGAGCCGTCTACGCGATCTTGCGCATGGCGGACGCGGGGCCATAGATGGCCGCTCAACCCGCGTGGCGCTTGAGCAGCGCCGAGCCGGCTTGTGCCGGCATGCTTGCATCAGAACCCCAGCGATGAAGTTAGCGATGGCCGCTTAGCTCCACTTTTGACGATTGCTAAAAATAGGGGGAGATTACCGCTCTTGGTTGTCTACAAAATGCTGGCATGTCCAGTGTAGCTTGCAATGCGTTGCTGCTATTGGGTGAGTAGGGTTTTTCATGGACGAATACTTCAGCCCCGTCGTAGCATCTGGCCGAGACGTAATGGCGGTTCAACCGTCGCTTCGATCTGGCCGCCCTGGTGCTGCGACTGCTGGTGGCCGCAGCACGGATCACGTCATGGCCCGAACGTCACTTGTGCGATGTGCCGCTCTTCCCCGCTGAAGTAGCGGGCTAATCAGGAAAGTATTTCTTCTGGCTATGGTTGAATTTCTGAAAATAAACCATTGGAGTTTTATGAAAAGCGTAATCATTTCAGTGTGTTTTTTGAGCCCTTTATTTTTTTTCGTCTATTGCTGATGCGCAAGTTGTTGCCAAAAGCTGCGAGGGGTGCAGTGAAAAGCAGTTGTTTCAAGTCGTTGCTAAATGTAGTGCCGGTAGTACTTATGTTGCGGATTTTTCTAATAATGCACTCTATAACGCTTGTTCGTATATTGATGTTAATGATGTTAAGCCTTATACTCGCACGCCTGCGGTTCAGTATAATGCGGTCAATCAGGATTATCAGAGAGTCTTCAATGATTATCATCAGGTTTACATCAATAATGGTCGATCACTTGGTTACACTGCTTACCTTCATGGCACTCTATCTGTATCGTCTTCCCAAGACTATTTTATGAGTCGCTATGTCTCCATCTTTTTGGATTCACTTATTTCAACCGCTCAAGCGCAAAGCTCTTCCAGTGATAATGGCTATATTAACGCTTATGATACCGTAGTGTCGGTGCAGGCGAACTAGAACGTGATTAATCGCTTGACAAGTCAGGCTTTCAGTGCGCCGTCGCTATCTGAAGCAAACCCCGGATTTGGTCCTGGCCTTGTCGGGGCAATAGCTCAACTAGAAAACGCTTTTAACTCAAGTCTCATAAATTTCAGTAATTTTAATGCGACTTACATCGTTGAATTTCCCGACGGTAGTCAGCGCACTTATCGGGTTGATTTTCAGGCCCATAGCTACGCTGCTGTTCCGGGGACCGCTCGTGATTCTCACGGCAATATAATTGCAGAAAACAAGGCAATGGTCAGCAATGGAAGTTCCATCGCAAGGTATAATTTCACAGGTGATCCTGGTTATGACCGAACAAATTTTATTCATCTGGCTCAGGGCTTTGGGGCCCAGGGTGATTTTAGTCAGGCGATGAACTGGGCTGGTGCAGAATGTTTCTGGGATGGTACAACGCTCAGTTGCTCGGAGAGTAGGTAGTGTCAGGGATAAATAATTTATGGGTCTTTATTCTTTGGGTTCTGCCTTTGTTATATGTATGTTTTTCGCGAAAGTCTGTGGGGCGTGTTAAATTTATTTGGATAGTTCTTGTTTTCTTTTTTTCATACTTTGCATTAATATTTTATATTTTATCAAGGCCGCGCAACGTCAATCGGGATTGATTTTATAAGGGCCGCCCTGCCATTTAGGGCGGCCCTCTTTAGGGGGCTGAATAATTCCAAATTTCGAGGTTTAAACCGCCCTGGCTTTCCCGGAGGCTGTTTGGTTTGAGTCACGCTGCTTCGCGCAGCGCGGGCTGTTGCCGATAGTAAGCCGCCTCGGCTTGCGCTGGCGGTATGTTCCCGCTCGGCCCCAGCAGTCGTTGGTGGTTGGGTAATCCCCTCAGTGTTGGATCACCGCAACCTGACGTCTGAACTGCCGGTGGACTTGATCGAGAGCCTGTTTGGCAAATCGCCCTCGATGCGCGATTGATGCAGTCCTGGAGGCCGAAACTGAATGGCGTTTGGGTTCATTCACCTGAAATCCACAGTCGTGACGGCACATTCGCTCGCAGGCGGTAGCGCGGCGGCGCCCATCGTCATGGCCCAGACCATCTTCGATTGCAAGAGGAATTCCCGATGAAGCGACTGACTACCCTGATGATGCTGACCCTGTTCTGCGCTGGCCTGCTGAGCGGCTGCAACACTGTCGCTGGTGCCGGCAAGGATATGCAGAAGGCCGGCGAGAAGGTGGAGGACAAGGCCCAGGATTGCAGCGCGGGCAAGTGCTGAGTGTCTCGGTCATGCGCGGCGGCAGACTGTTGCGCACGACCGGTACACGATTCCGCGCGGTGACAGTGCCGCGTTCCATGACCAAGTAAGGAGTGAATTTTATGAAGCGTACGTTTGCGTGGATGCTGTTGGCGATCTTCTCGGCGGGCCTGCTGTCCGCTTGTAACACCGTTGCCGGTGCCGGCAAGGATGTGCAGAAGGCTGGCGAGAAAGTCGAAGACGCGGCTGCCAAGAAGAACTGAGCGGCGGACTCGACGATGAAAACGGGCCGGCTTACCGGCCCGTTTTTTGTTATGGGCCTGGCCCCTTGCGTGGCAAGCACGACTATGGCTAGACGCGATGCACTGTCGCGTTGGCACCGCGATTGAATCGACCACGCCCCGGAACGCGCGCGCGCTGCGGTTAAACTCGTCGGGTTTCCCTCGGCTTCCATTCCGCATGACCACCCGCGTTCTCACCGGCATTACCACCTCCGGCACGCCGCATTTGGGCAACTACGTCGGCGCGATCCGTCCTGCGCTGCAGGCCAGCCGGCGTCCCGGCATCGAGAGTTTCTTTTTTCTGGCCGACCTGCACAGCCTGATCAAGGCGCAGGACCCGATGCGTACCCAACGCTCGACGCTGGAGATCGCCGCCACCTGGCTGGCCGCCGGCCTGGATCCGGCCCAGGTATGGTTCTATCGCCAGTCGGACGTGCCGGAGACCAATGAGCTGACCTGGTTCCTGACGTGCGTCGCCAGCAAGGGCATCCTCAACCGTGCGCATGCCTACAAGGCCGCGGTCGACAAGAACCGCGCCGATGGCGAAGACGAGGATGCTGGCGTGACGGCGGGCTTGTTCATGTATCCGGTGCTGATGGCCGCCGACATTCTGCTGTTCAAGGCACAGCAAGTGCCGGTGGGTCGCGACCAGATCCAGCACATCGAGATGGCGCGCGATTTTGCCCAGCGCTTCAACCATGTTTATGGTCGCGACTATTTCACTTTGCCCGATGCGCTGATCGACGAACAGGTGGCGACGCTGCCGGGACTGGACGGTCGCAAGATGAGCAAGAGCTACGACAACACCATCCCGTTGTTCGCGCCGCGCGAAGAACTGAAGAAGCGCGTGTTCGCCATCGTGACCGATTCGCGCGCGCCCGGTGTGCCGAAGGACACGGAGGGTTCGGCGTTGTTCCAGCTGTACCAAGCCTTCGCCAATGTCGAGGAGACTGCCGCGTTCGCGCAAGCCTTCGCCGACGGCATCGGTTGGGGCGAGGCCAAGCAGCAGCTGTTCGAGCGCATCGATGTCGAGATCGCGCCGATGCGCGAGCGCTATGACGCGTTGATGGCGCGTCCGGAGGCGATCGAAGCGACCTTGCGCGACAACGCGCAGCGCTTGCGCGTGCGTTACGCCACGCCGTTCCTGGTCGAATTGCGGCATGCGGTGGGATTGCGCGATTTATCGCAGCGCGACGCCGTATCGAACGCGACGGCCACTAAACAGGTGCTACCGAGTTTCAAGCAGTACCGCGAAGGCGACGGCCAGTTCTATTTCAAATTGCTCGATGGCGAGGGTACGTTGTTGTTGCAGAGTACAGGCTTCGCTTCGCCGCGCGATGCTGGGCAGACCATCGCCGCACTCAAGCAGGTCACGCAGGTCGATGCGCTGCAGGCGATCCCGGTCGTCCTGGTGGCACCCGCCGAAACGGCCATGCATGCGTTGCAGCGTTTGCGTGAAGCGGGCTGATCGCAACGTCTGTCTGGCAGCGGAGTCGGCCCCGATGCGGAAGTCGGATCGGGGTTGAAGCCTCGCCTTAAAACGGGTGTTTCTGCTGCGTCGGCTTGGGCTGTCAATGCCATCCATGCGGCCTAGAATGGGCCTTTCGCACAGCCACTGTCTTACGCCATGCCACGCGATCCCAGCATTCATCTCGTCGATACCGGTTTCCAGCGCGCGCAGTTCGATGCTGCCTATCTGATGGTGGAGGAGGGGCGCGGAGCTTTCGTCGATTGCGGTACCAGTCATGCCGTGCCGGTGTTGCTGCACGCGCTGGAGTGCGCTGGCCTGGCGCCGGACGAGGTGGACTGGCTGATCCTCACGCATGTCCATCTGGATCATGCCGGTGGCGCCGGTGCGCTGCTGCAGCGACTGCCGAATGCGCGCCTGTTGGTGCATCCGCGCGGCGCGTCGCACATGATCGATCCGGCGCGGCTGATCGCGGGCGCCACGGCGGTGTACGGCGAGGAGGAGATGGCGCGCAGTTATGGCAGCATCGTGCCGGTGCCGGTCGAGCGCGTGGTCGTTGCCGAGGATGGTCATCGGTTGCGGTTGGGCGCGCGCGAATTGTTGTGTATCGATACGCCCGGCCATGCCCGCCATCATCTGTGTGTGTGGGATGCGCGTAGCCGCAGCTGGTTCACTGGCGATACCTTCGGGCTGTCCTACCGTGAATTGGACAGCGCGCGCGGTGCGTTCGCGATTCCGACGTCCTCGCCGGTACAGTTTGAGCCGGAAGCAATGCGCGCCTCGATCCAGCGCATCCTCGATCACGTGCCGCAGACCCTGTATCTGACGCACTACGGCCCTGTGGAAGGCGCGGCGCCGCTGGCGGCGGAGCTGTTCGAGCAACTCGATGCGATGGTCGCGATTGCCCGTGGCTGCGACGGCCGTCCTGATCGTCATCGTTGTCTGGTTGCCGCATTGACCGCGTTGTACCTGGAGCGTGCACGCATGCACGGTTGCTCGCTGGACGATGCCGGAGTGGAGCGCGTGCTGCACATGGACATCGAACTCAATGCGCAGGGGCTGGGGTGTTGGTTGGATCGTCTGGCAGGTTGAGTGGCGCCATGCGCGCTGCGCAGGTAATGATCTCACCGCGCTCTGTCTGCCGGCGCCGTCACGTTCTACACTGTGCTGCCCACTCGTCGTCAGGTCGTGATCGTGAACCCGATGCGCATGTTGCTGCTGTCCGCCGCTCTGTTCATGGGAGGTGCCGCACAGGCAGCCAACGATGCGTCAGTTGGAGAGGGCGGCAGCGAGATAGATGCCTCGGAATGGCATGGAGTGCCATTGGCCTATGATTCGGACGAGTGCGGTGGATCCGTCCCACTAGGCTAGAAAGCCATCGCCTCTGGCCATCTTCGTTCGCTCGCCTCCCTGCTCCCTGCTGCTTGGCCAAGCAGTAGTCGACCCCCAGCGAGGACCGAAGGAGGGCCCTCGCCGAAGCGCTGCGCCGGCCGGCTCAGGCAGTGGTGGAAATCAGGCCACCCACGATGCCCTGGTTGAGCAGATCGCCGACGACGGTACCCGTCAGGTTGGGATTTTCTTTAAGCGCGGACGACAATGCCGGGGTCAACGTGTTCTGGCCAGTGAACACGCCTGATGCGTTATAGATGCCGGGTGTCGACGGAGGGTTCCCGATGCCATCCAGAATGCCCTGGGAGTAAGACTGGTTTGCCTGATTTTGGTTCAGGTCGGGCGAGGTGCCGTCGGCCGAACCAGCACTGACGATGGTATTGAACAGACCGGCCGCAGTGTAGGTGAGGCCCTGTTCGGCAGGCGAAGAAGTGCCGAGGCTGAGGATCACCGACGCATCCGATGACAGCGAGACGGCTTGCTGCACGGCCGCAGTGTCATTGCTTGCCTGGACCGTGTTACCGAACGGGTTCGTTGTAGCGGTGGCGAATGGGTTTGGTGCGCTACCTACCGACGGCAGTGAAGTATCGATGCTGGCCATGGTAGTTCCGAAATGAAGGATATAGGGCTGAGATACGCCCATGATGCTGAATAGATTATTAACAAGAAGCCGTTGGGTCGTCAGGCCCGGCGAGGGCTTGGGGAAGGCGTCGGTCTGGCATCGTCGCCAGCCTTGTCCGGCGCTTTTGTGTCACTGGCCTGGAATGGGCGATGTACTTCGAATATTTGACTGCGAAGTTATCTGGAGTGCGTTGAGACAAGGCCAGTCACGTAAGTTTGGCGCGCGCCAATATGGCGTACCGTCGGGCTGGCCGTCAGTGCCACGCTGCATGCGTCGCGCGGGTTGACTTGGCCATGGCAAGGACGGCACCAGCAGTATCGCGCTAGGCACGGCGGATGACCAACGCATCTGGCTTCAACGTGCGTCGTCACAAGCCCTAGAATTCGAGGCCATCTTCTTCGTTCATGTCGTTTGCGTATGTCATCTCTGTTCGCTTCGGTTGCTCCTGCGCGCGCGCGGCTTTCCGCGGCTGTTGGTCTGTTGTGCAAGTTCTGGCCGGTGCGGCGGTGATCTCGGTGGCGAGGACATGGCGATGAGCGTTGCCGAGCACGACTTGCGGCGCGGTTTATGGATGACTGCTGCGACCTTCGCGCTGTGGGGCGTGGCGCCGCTGTATTGGCATTTGCTCAAGGCGGTGCCGTCTGCGCATATCATCGCCCACCGCGTTGTGTGGAGCGCCATGTTGGTGGTGGCCTGGCTGCTGTACAGCGCACGCCTGCAGTGGTGGCGGCGCATCGCCGCGCAACCGCGTGCGCTGGTCACGCTTGCGTTCAGCAGCTTGGCGATCGCCTTCAACTGGGGCCTGTACATTTGGGCGATCAATGCAGGGCATGTGATCGAGAGCAGCCTTGGTTATTTCATCAGTCCGCTGGTCAACGTGTTGCTCGGGGTATTGGTGTTGCATGAACGCCTGCGTCGGCTGCAATGGTTGGCGGTGGCCTGTGCTGCGCTCGGTGTGGCTTGGCTCACTGTCGATGCAGGCACGCCGCCTTGGGTCGCGCTGGGTCTGGCCTGCTCGTTCGGACTGTACAGCCTGCTGCGCAAGCTGGCGCACGTGGATGCGGTGGCTGGATTGGGCGTGGAAAGCGTGTATCTGTTCCTGCCGGCCCTGGGCTTCGTGCTCTGGGGCGAGGCCGGTCACGGCGGCGGGTTTTTGGGCGCCTGGGGCTGGCGCGACGACGTGTTGTTGATATGCGGCGGTGCGGTCACGGCGGCGCCGCTGATCGGTTTCGCCTATGGGGTGCGGCGCATTCCGTTGTCGCTGATCGGATTGCTTCAGTACATCTCGCCAAGTTTGCAGTTGCTGCTGGGTGTTTGGTTTTTCGGTGAGCCCTTCGATGCTGACCGGGCGCTGGGCTTTGCTGCGATCTGGATCGGGCTGCTGCTGTTCGCTGGCGAGAGCGTGTGGCGCTCGGGGATCGGGCGGCGCCGCGGAGCGGCATAGAGGGTCGATATGGATGATCGCGGGAGGCGATTCGGCACTCAACTTCGGTTGGTGTTCACGGTCGGGGTGACGGTGAACTCCTGGGTTGCATCCACGCGTGGTGGCAGCGGCTGCGGACAGTCGCCGTCGTGGCGTGGCGCTGGTAATTCGGCGAACCAGTCTTCTATCGTGGGCGCCAGCAGATCCAGCCGCATCGGCAGGCTCAGGTGATTCTCGCCGGGCATCTCCAGGTAGTGCGCACGCGGCGCGTCCAGTGCCAGCAATCGGCCGTGCGCAACCGGGATATGTTGGTCGGCACTGCCATGCAGCAGCAGCACGCAGGCGGTCGCGATGCGTGCTGCGGCGGTGACGTCGACTTGGTCCAGATTCAGCGCCAGACGTTGATTGGCGCTGGCGATCACCGCGTCCAGGTTTTGATCGCCATAGCGCCACCGCGCCAGATCCATCGCGGCGCTGGCCATCCAGCCGCGCGGGTGACTGGCGAGCATGTGCGGGATCATGTCGCGGATACCGCGGCCTGCGTTGGCGAAGGACTCCAGCGCCACCACACCCTCGACCGCCTTGCCGAGCTTTTGCGCGGCGAACAATGCGGTGGCCGCGCCGTAGGACACCCCGAACAGGTAGACAGGCCCCTGCACTTCGCCGCGCGCGCGCAGGGCGTGGATCACCGCGACCACGTCATCGGATTCCCGGGTGCCGTAGCCGGCCGGCCCGCCGCCGGAACGGCCGTGGTTGCGCAGGTCGATGCTGATGCTGCGGTAGCCAGCTTGAGCCAAGTCTAGCGACCATGGCAGCAGCGAGTCGCCGTCCATCATCCAGCCGTGCAACAGCACCACGGTGCCGCGCGGCGCTAAGTGTGTCCCGGGCACCGGTGTCGCCACGTCCATCGCGAAGTCGGCGTGTTCGTGGCCGTTGGCGTTGCGACTGGCGTGTTCGTAGCGGTAGCGCATGCGGTAATCGCCTGGGTCGATCGCGCGCCAGAAGATCGGGATGCCGCCCGGCACCACCACGTGTCCGCTGCGATTGGGGAGGGTCGCCAGCAGGCTTTGGATGCGTTCCTCGTCCATCAGCGGCGATACGCCACCCGGTGCGACCAGACGGTCGCTCAGCGAGGTGGAGGAGCAGGCGCCCAGGCACACGCTGGCGCAGAGGACAAGCAACAGGCACAGGCGCGACGACATGGCGGTAACGGAAATTGAAACAAATGGCTGCGCAGGCTACTCCCTGGGAGGGGGGCTGCTCTACCGTGTTTTCATGACCAAAAGATGACGTATCGCCTATTGGGCCAGGCCGCGAGCACGATCTTGGACCCCGCGCCGGGTCGCTGGAGCGTGCCCAGGGAGGTGGTGATCGGCAGCCGTGCGGCGCGCAGCGCCGGGAGACGGGGCGCCGACCAGGCCAATGCCCAGGGCGCATTTCAGCTCCGGTTCACAGCAGCGTGGCCGTTGATCGGAATGCTGCGCTTGGCTGAGCGCTGAAGTCGTTACGGCCCTACAATGCCCACACAGGGACCGGCGGTCCGTGTTCGATTCGGTGTTAGCGGAGGACCAGGCAATGGTGCGTGGCGCATTGGGAACCCTACGACTGGACCTGGAGGCGGATATCGACGTCGCCGCCAGAGTGGCCGACGGCGAGGTCGCGTGTCGTGTGCTGCATGCGCGGTCGCCTGATCTGCCGGTCATTGACATCGAAACGTCCGAGTTCAGCGGACTGGAAATGGCTCTGCGCATTCAGCGTCAGCAGTTGCTGGTGCGTGTGGCCATGGTCACTCCCTTTGTCAGTCCGGGCTTGCCGGGCTTGCTGTGGCGCGAGTGGTGGGTCGGTGCGATCCGTCAGGTGTATCGCGGGGCCGCGCGCGCGATCCAAAATTGGCACTGGACGCTTGGTCCTAGCGAGGCAGATTCACACAACCACCGCGAGCGTCGGGTTCTGCGCCTTGCCGGCGAAGGTGCCATGGCCCGCGACATGACAGCCACGCCCGGTTTCTTGTGTGCCACCGGGGGCAATTGTTTGTTCGAGGCGATCGGCAATTGGCGTCGGCAACTGTATCGAAGCGGCGCGGCTGGCGCTTCACAAGGAGGCGATATGATTCGATCTGGGTTTGCTCTTGGAACTCATCTGGCGGTTTGCGCATGATCCCGCATTTTGGTCTTGGTCCGGAGGACGACGGGCCTTCTCTCTCTCCGCGCGTCGACGTCATGTCCTGCGCGACGATCAATCGCTATGGCGTGCCGCTGGCGTTGCTGTTGTTGATCGGGATCAGTGCCGCGCTGTTGTTGGGGAGTCAGCGCTTTCTCGCCGATGCCGCTTCGGTGGAGCGCAGCAACCAGGTCGTTGCCGGGATCAATGTCCTGCAATTCAACCTCAGCGATTGCGACGCCGCGTTGCGCGGTTTCCTGCTGCTGGATGACAACGAGGATCTGGTCGATTTCCACCGTTGCGAGCAGTCCCTGCCGTCGCGTCTGCAACAACTCTCCACTCGGCTGCAGGACAATCCCGCGCAATTGTCGCGACTGCGTTTGGTTCAGGCCCAGATCCGCGAACGCATGCAAATCAGTGAGCATGCGATTGCGCGCCTTCAGGTCAATGACGCGACGATGCGGCCGGAGATGGCGCGCGTTCGCCAGGCCGGCACGCTGTCGCAGGCCACGCGCCGCAATACGGATGCAATGCTGCACAGCGAGCGCGACCTGCTCGCGACACGCATGCTTGCCACTGCTGATAGCGCCGGCATGCTACGTCTCTTGGCCTTTGGTGGCATCCCCGGCGTGTGCGTGCTCACGCTCTGCTTGTATATGCTGCTGCGCCGCGAAATCGGTCGTCGGACTCAGGCCGAGCGTCTGGGTCATCATGCCAACGCGCTGCTCGTGGGCACTGTGCAGCAAATGCAGCGCACCGAACAGGATCTGCGCACGCTCAACCGCTGCAGTCGCGGGCTACAGAGTTGCGTGCAGCAAGATGAAGCGGTCGAGGTCGCACGGCAGGCGCTCGAGCGCCTGCTCGGTGCGGCCGGGTGCAGCGTGTACTGCACCGATGCTGCTGGCGAGCAGGTGGTGTGTGTCGCCCATTGGGGCATGGACGCGGCATGTGCGCCATCGCTGTCGCTGGAACGTTGCGAGAGTCTATGCCGACGCGCTACCCAGGTGATGCAGCCCGGCGCAACGTCGCTGTGTGCACAAACCTCCGATGTCATCTGCGACCCCGCGCAAGCGCTTTACGGCGCTTGTGTGCCGATGATCGTACAGGGCGAACGGCTGGGGATGATCCATCTGTCCAGCCCCAACCTTGCCGTGCTGGAGCGGCTGAACCTGGTCGAGGTGGTGGCCGAGCAACTGGCGATGGCGCTGCATAATCTGCATTTGCGCCATCGCCTGCGCACGCAGTCGATTCGTGATCCGCTGACCGGGCTGTATAACCGGCGCTATCTGGAGGAGTCGCTGCTGCGCGAACTATCGCGCTGTGCGCGTCGGGATCTGCCGTTGGCACTGATGATGTTGGATTTGGACCATTTCAAGGCGCTCAACGACCGCTTTGGTCATGCTGGCGGCGACGCGTTGTTGGCTGCCTTCGGCCAGTTGCTGGGGGGGCTGGTGCGACCGGAAGATATCGCCTGCCGTTACGGTGGCGAGGAGTTCACGGTGATTCTCCCGGGGGCCGCCGCAGACGTTGCGCAACGACGCGCCGAACAGATTCGCGCGGCGGTCGAGCAGATGCAGGTACAGCATCATGGGCAAATGCTGCCCTCGATCACGGTGTCGATCGGCGTGGCGGCTTATCCGGAGCATGGCAGTACCGGCGAGGAACTGCTGCGCTGCGCCGACGCAGCGCTTTACTGTGGCAAGCGTAGCGGTCGCAATCGAGTCGCCTCGGCTGTGACCGAGCGGAGCGTGAACGACAATCGCCAGCTTGCGTCATCGTAGGCGTTACCGTGCGTTGTGCGACTATGTCCGCTCGGGTGTTGCCGTTGGCCTAGCCGCTGTTGTGCCGCGTGCCATGCTTGCGAACACGTCGTCCCGGCGTATCCAGGCATGGAACAGCGCCGCGCACAGATGGCCCAACACCGTGGCGAACAGTAGATAACCCAGCCAGCCATGCGCGCAACGCAGCCCCGCGTACAGCGCCGGGTTGTGCGAGACGATCGCTGGCAGGTGTACGCCCGCCCATAGCACGATCGGATAGCCGCCAGCCGAGAGCATCGCCCAGCCCAACAGCGGCATCGCCAGCATCAGCGCATACAGCAAGCCGTGCGAGGCATGTGCGGCGATCTTTTGCCAGCGCGGCAGGTCGGCTGGTAGCGGCGGTGGGCGGTGCCGCAGACGGTTGCTCAGGCGTACCAGCGCCAGCAGCCCGATGGCGATGCCCAGCGGGCGGTGCAGGTCGAGCAGCCAGGGTCGCTGCGACACCGAGGCAACCATGCCGACGCCGACGAACAGCATGGTCAGAATCATCGCCGCCATCAGCCAGTGCAGCACGCGCGCGGTAAGGTTGAAGTGTCCGGATCGGTTGCTAGGGTTCATTGTGCAGTTCCTTTTTGGCCGATGGCATCCGGTGCCTGGCCGCGAGCGATCTCGCGCTCGCGGCGGTTGAACGACTGTGCGTAGACCGCCGATCGCGCAGCCAGAATCGGGTCGCCGGAGCCAGCGATGCCGTGCGGCAGGATCAGTGGGTCGTAGTTGAGATCGCGGCATGGGCCGGTGGCTTGCGGTTCGGCATGGTCGAGCACCAGCGTGCCGGCAACCACATTCTGCCGCGTCGGTGGCCAGGAGCGCGACGGATCTTCGATTGGATCGCCGGGTGCGGCCACGGTTATCACCAAGTCCCAGCGCAGCGGGCCGTGCGCCAGCCGCGTCTGCAGATCCTCGCCGAGAAAATTCGCATCGACCAGCGCGCGCTGCGCCGCCGACAAGGGCACGAACGGAGTATGCGGGCGCATCGACCAGCGCACGTAGCGGCTGCTGCCATCGGCCGCGGTGAAGCGGAAGGCGTTGACGCTGTTGTACTCGGTATTGGCCCAACTGTTCGACCATGGTGCGCTCATGGCCCATGCTTGGAACATGTGCGCTTCCGGATAGCGTTGCAGGAACGCGGCCATCTTCGCGGGATCCGGTTTGCCGGTTGCCGGGTCGGGCTGTGACGCCTGGATCTGCGCCATGAAGCCTTCCGGCGTGGCGACCACGAAGAACGGAAAGTTGTTCATCGCCATGCGCCATTCCTGGCCGTCGTCGCTGCGCAACTGCAGGGCCATGCTGCGCACTCGCGCTTGGCCATCGGCCCCGTGCGGGTCGCTGCCGCCAATCGACAGGCGGCCCAGTACCGGTACCGAGGCTTGGGCGAACACCCTCGCTTCGGACAAGGCCTGACCTTGGCCATTGCTCTCGAAGTGGCCGCTGACGCAGACCCCCTTGTTGTGTGCGCGGCGGAAGCCGGGATGCGGTGGACCACCGGCTTCGAGGGCATCGGTCATGTGCTGGGCGGTTAGCCGTTGCGGTCCGCCGAGCCAGCCTGCGCTCCAGGCGAAGGCGGCGGCGAGTGCAACGGCGATCGTGGCGATGCCAGCCAGCGCCAGCCAGGGGCGTTGCGGCGGCGTCGGATCGGGGTGGGGCATGTGCAGCTCCTGTGGTGATGGGGGTGACCTGGCTGGATGGCGCAATGACGTTGTGTCGCAGTCGTGCCGACGAAAAAAACCTGCCAGCAGCGACGCGGCATTCGGGCCCCGTTTTACACCGATTCGGACGGACGTATGGCGACAATTGCTTCATCCGTGCCGATGTCTGCACTTCGCGCATGATCGATTGCCTGCCATCGTGTTGCGGTACGCTGGTGCAAAGCCGGTGGCGGATATCGCCTGGTGCCTGGGGTTGCTGGTAACGCGCCGGCTTGTTCAAGCCGCGGTGCGGATCGGCGTCAAGGCGGCATCGGGTCGGGTGCAATCGTCAGCAGCAGGCTAGGGCAACGGTGGCTGTTGTTTCGTTCGGGTCGACATCGGCAGCCGTTTCTGATCGGCGTCGCCACTGCCGGGCGTCGCTGGGCGTTCTGCCAGCATCAGCGACAGCGCAGCCTTGGCCATCATGTGCGCGCTGATCGGTGCGGTGATGAACAAGAACGCGGTGATCAACAACTCGCGTGGCTGCGGGTCTTGCCCCAGGAACAGGTGATAGCCCACCGAGGCCAGCAGGATGCAGCCCACGCCCAGTGTGCTGGCCGTGGTCGACGCGTGTAGGCGCTTGAAGAAGTCCGACAGTCTCACCAGCCCCAGCGCACCGATCAGGATGAAAAAGCAGCCGACGATCAGCAGCAACGCCAGCGCGATGTGCAGCAAGGCGTTCATTCGACGATGTCCCGACGCAGTACGTATTTGCTCAGCACCACGGTACTGCCGAAGCCGAGCATGGCAATGATCAACGCTGCTTCGAAATACACCGGCGAATCCAGGTACATGCCCAATAGCATCACTTCGGCGATCGCGGTGATCGATAGCATATCCAGTGCCAGGATACGGTCGGGCAGGGTCGGGCCGCGCAGCAGCCGCCACAGCGCCAGCAGCATTGCCAGGGCCACCATGTGCATGCACACGACGATGGTGGTGTCGATGAACATGTCGTGGGTCATGGGAAGATCTCCATCAATGGCGCCTCGTAGCGGGTCTTGATTTGTCGGATCAGACGCTCGGCATTGTCCAGGTGCAGCACATGCACCAGCAGGTATTTGCGGTCGTCCGACAACGCCGCCGAAACCGTGCCCGGGGTCAGGGTAATCATGCTGGTCAGTGCGGCGATGCCGTGGATGTTGGCGATATCCAGTGGCACCCAGACGAAGCCGGGGCGGATCCGTGTCTGTGGTCCTAGCACTTGCAGCGCGACCATCACGTTGGAACGCACGATGTCCCAGGCCGCCACGCACAGCATCTTCGGCACCGGACGCAGCGTGCCGATGCGAGCGAACTCGCGGTCCAGGCGCGCGGCGAACAGCGGCACCGCCACGCCGAGTCCGCCGCCGAGCAAGAGTTGACTGGGGCTGACGCTGTCGCTCATCAGTAGCCAAAACGTGGTGACGGTGAGACTCAGCGGCCAGGACGGGAACAGCCTGCGCGACCAGGAGGAACGGACCATCTCAGGGCTCCCGCAGAACTGGTGCCGTGGCGCGCAACTGGGTGACGTAAGCGGATGGACGCAACACCTGCGCGGCGATGGCGTCGGTGTAGCGCAGCAGCGGTTCGGCTGCCAACGTCATGGTCATGCCGTAGCCGAGTAGCAGCAAGGTGGCGGCGATTTCCAGCCGCCGCCCCAGCGCCATGCGCGGGACGGGGATGAGCGCTGGCAACTGCGCAGTGCCGTGATCGACCGTGTTCTGGTGGCTGGGCACGTGCCAGAACAGTCGCACACCGCTGCGGCTCAGGCCCGTGATGACCATCAGGCTGCTAAGCAACACCGTGGTCCATACCGGGGCAGTGAGCGCCGCTGGCGTGGCGCCGAGCAGTGCGACCTTGGCCAGGAAACCGGACAGTGGCGGCAGCCCGGCCACCGAGATCGCCGCGATCAGGAATAGCAGCCCTGACAGCGTTTTCTCCGGCAGCGTGGCGATGCGGCTCTTGCGGTCGCCTGCATGGCCGCCACGCCGCCGGATCAGCTCGGCGATCATGAACAGTGCCGCGGCCACGAAGCTACTGTGCGCCAGGTAGTACAGGCCCGCGCTGAGCATGCCGGGTCGCTGCAACGCGAAGGCGACAAACAGCGTCGCCGCCGACACGATCACCAGGTAGCCGATCAACACCCGCAGGCGCACCGCCGCCAGCACGCCGAGCGCACCCAGCAGCAGCGTGGCCAGGCCCAGCCACAGCAGCCAGTCGCCGCCGTAACCATGCAGCATCGGCGCCTGGCTGCCGAGCATCAGCGTACTGACCCGCAACATCGCATACAGGCCAACCTTGGTCATGATCACGCACAGCGCCGCGACGGCTGCCGGCGCCCGCGCATAGGTTTCCGGCAACCACAGATACAACGGTAGCAATGCGGCCTTGGCGCAGAACACCAGCAACAACAGGCCGATTGCGGCTTTGATCAACGCCACGTTCTGCGCCGGTGCCTGCGACATGCGCTGCGATAACTCGGCCATGTTCAGCGAGCCGAGCAGTGCGTACAGCAACCCCAGCGCGATCAGGAACACGGTGGAGGACGTGACGTTGAACACCACGTAATGGAACCCAGCGCGCAGGCGCAGGCCACGACCGCCACTGAGCAGCAGGCCGTAGGAGGCGATCAACATCACCTCGAAGAACACGAACAGATTGAAGATATCGCCGGTCAGGAATGCGCCGTTGAGGCCGACCAACTGGAACTGGAACAGCGCATGGAAATGCGGCGCACGTCGATCCCAACCCGCGCAGGCGTGCAGCAGGCAAGCGGCGGCGAGCAAGGTGGTGGTCGCCAGCATCCACGCCGACAGGCGGTCGGCCATCAGCACGATGCCCAGCCGCGCCGGCCAGTCGCCCAGCAGATAGGCGTGGACCTGACCGTCGCCGACCTGCGCGCACAGCGTGGTCACCGCTGCGGCCAGCGCCACCAGCGCGGCCCACGCCAGCAGGCGTTGCAACCTGCGGCCAGCGCGACGCCGCTCCAGGAACAACGACAACCCGGCACCGAGCAATGGAATCAGAATCGGCAGGATCAGCACATGGCTCATGGCGCATTCTCCTCGTCCTGATCCGCGCGCGCATCGACATGATCGCTGTGGTTGTCGCCACGGTTGCGCAGCGCCAGCACGATGCTCAGCGCCGTCATCGCGAAGGCGATCACGATCGCGGTCAACACCAGCGCCTGCGGCAGCGGATCGGCATGTTCGGCCAGGGTCGGCGCGATGCCGTCGCGCAGCACCGGCGGCCTGCCTCGCGTCAGCCGTCCGCCAGCGAAGATCAGCAGGTTGGTGGCGTAGGACAGTACGTTCATGCCCAGGATGACATCGAAGCTGCGCGCGCGCAGCAGCAGATACACTCCCACCGCCGTCAGCACGCCGATCGCGCTCGCCAAGGCCAGCTCCATCAGTGCATTTCCCCGGTGATGGCCGAGCGTCGTGTCGGGTCGATGCGCCCGCGATGTGCCTCGCGCATGCGCGATGGCATGATCGTGCCCAACATCGACAGGATCAGCATGGTGCTGCCGAACACCGCCAGAAACACACCGGTGTCGAAACCCAGCGCGCTGGTCAACGACACCTCGCCGATCAGTGGCAGCGGCAAGTCGAGGTGGCCGCTGGTCAGCAATGGCGCGCCGAACAACAGCGCGCCCATGCCGCTGAGTGCTGCCAGCAACAGGCCCAGCGCGATGCAGCGGATGTAGTCCAAGCCGAAGCGCGATTCCACCGAAGCGGCGCCCTGGATCACGTACTGCATCAGCAGCGGTACCGCCAGCACCAGCCCGGCGATAAAGCCACCACCGGGTGCGTTGTGTCCGCGCAGAAACAAAAAGATCGACACGGTGAGGGTGAGCGGGAACAGCAATTGGGTCAGATCGGCCGGCACCGGTAGCGTGATCGGTGGGCCGGGCATGATCGTTTCGGGCGCCATCCGCACACCTCGCAACAGCGCATGCACCACCAGCGCGGCGATCGCGAACACGCTGATTTCGCCGAAGGTATCCAAGCCACGGAAGTCCACCAGGATCACGTTGACCACATTGCGTCCATACGCCTGCGGCAGCGCGCGTTGCAGCAGTTCGCCGGCCATGCTCGACGTCGGGCGGGTCATCACCGCATACGCCAGCAGGGCCATGCCGACACCGGCGGCGATCGCCAGTGTCGCATCGCGCAACTGCGGCCAGCGCCGTGGTTCCGGCGGCGACACATTGGGCAAGTAGTGAAGCCCCAGCAGCATCAACACCAGGGTGACCATTTCCACCAGCAATTGGGTCAGTGCCAGATCCGGTGCCGATAGGAACACGAAGACCAGGCTCACGCCCAATCCGCTGCCACCGACCACCACCACGGCCAGCAGGCGCTGGCGATACAGGCGCAGCGTGGCCAATGCGCTGCCGACGATCAACCACCACAGCGCCCAGCCCAGCGGCGGCATCGGCTGCGGTGCTGTCCACGACGGCCATGGTGGCGGCGTCGCGACGAACGGCGCCGCCGCGACCATCACGGCGGCCAACAGCAAACAGCGCAGGCTACGCTGCAGGCGGCCATTGACGAGTAGCCGGGTGGCGCGCGCGGCCAAGGTTGACAATGTCTGCATATGCCAGTGGAACAGGCGTTTGCCCAGCGAGCGGCGCACCTCGGTGTATAACGCCGTCAGTCGGCGCAGGCCGAAGTACAGCGTCACCCCGCCGATCACGCCTGCGAGGCTCATCGCCAGCGGCGCGTTCCAGCCGTGCCACAGCGCCAGGCTGTAGTCGGGTAGGGCGTCGCCGAGGATCGCGCTGGCGGCGCTGCGCAACACCGGCGCCACTGTCAGCGCCGGCACGGTGCCGACCGCTACGCAGACCAACACCAGGATCGCCACTGGAATCTTCATCCAACGCGGCGGCTCGTGCGGCATCGTCCGCAGGTCACGCGGCCCTTCGCCGAAGAACGTCTCGTAGACGAAGCGCAAGCTGTAGGCCACGCCGAACACCCCGGCCAGCAGGGCCGCGCTGGCGATGAACACGCGCATCGCTGCCGGTCCGTTGGTGTCCAGCGCCTCGGCGAAGAACATTTCCTTGGACAGAAAACCGTTGAGCAGCGGGATACCGGCCATTGCCATTGCGGCGATGATCGCTAGCGTGCTGGTGATCGGCATCCAGCGGCGCATCGCGCCGAGCCGGCGCATGTCGCGTGTGTGTGTTTCGTGGTCGATGATGCCAGCGGCCATGAACAACGAGGCTTTGAATACGGCGTGATTGAGCATGTGGAAGACGCCAGCGACCACCGCCATCGGTGTGGACAACCCGAACAGCATGGTGATCAAGCCCAAGTGCGAGATGGTCGAATACGCCAGCAGGCCTTTCAGATCGTGCTGGAAGATCGCCAGCCAGGCGCCGGTGAGCAGGGTGATCGCGCCGATGCCGCTGACCGTGTAGAAGAACAATGGGCTGCCGGCCAGCGCCGGATGCAGCCGCGCCAGCAGGAAGACGCCTGCCTTGACCATCGTCGCCGAATGCAGATATGCCGACACCGGCGTTGGCGCCGCCATCGCCTGAGGCAGCCAGAAATGCAACGGGAACTGCGCGCTCTTGCTGAAGATGCCGAGCAGGATCAACCCCAGTGCCCACGGATAAAGTGCGCTGGCGCGGATCGTCTCGCCGGCGGCGAGTACGGCGTCAAGCTGATAACTGCCGACGATGCGACCGAGCAGCAGCACGCCGCCGAGCAAGGCCAGGCCACCGCCGCCGGTGATCACCAGGGCCATCCACGCGCCGTCGCGCGCGTCCTTCCGATGCGACCAGAAGCCGATCAACAGGAACGAACTGATGCTGGTCAGTTCCCAAAACACCATCAGCAGCAGCAGATTGCCGGCCAGCACCATGCCCAGCATCGCGCCCATGAATAACAGCAGGGAGGCATAGAAGCGCGCCGCGTTCTCGCGCGCGCTCAGGTAGTAGTGCGCATACATCACCACCAGTGTGCCGATGGCCAGCACCAGCCCGGCGAACATCCAGGCCAGGCCATCCAGGCGCAGCGAAAACTGCAGCCCGATCTGCGGCAGCCAGGCGTGATCGCTGCGGACGATGTCGCCTTGCAGGACAGTCGTGGTCAACGTGCCCAACAGCACCAGCCCGGCCAGTGGCGCGATCGCCGCGACCCAGGCCAGCACAGCGCGTGTTCGATGGCGCAAGGCGACCACGCTGGCCGCTATCAGGAACGGCAGGGCCAACAGGATGATGAGGATGGGCATCATGCAGGGAATGCGCGATTCGCGTGCAGAGGACCGAGTGTAACAGGCAGGTTGTGGCGCTGACCGAGGTTGGAGTGGCTCGCATGCACGCGCATCGGCGCTCCGACTCGCAGCGCGCGATGCGTCTGCGAGCGTTGTGCCGCAGGAAATTGGGCGTAGTGGCGTGCGCTGGTTATGCTGTGGCGATGACCGATGCGCCAGCCTCCGCCGTCCCCATGCAACATCCTCCCACCTCGCCGCGTATCGCACTGGTGTTCGGCGGTAGTGGTCAAATCGGCGAACCGCTGTTGCATGGGTTGCTCGCCGCCGGCTGGCAGGTGCATGCCTACTCGCGGACCATCCAGCCTGCACGGCCCGGCCTGCATTGGCACTTGGGCGAGCTGGGGACGCTGTCGATGCCGCCGTTGCCAGTGGATGTCGTCTTCAGTTGTGGGCCGCTGGATGCGTTCGCGGATTGGTATCAACGCGTGCCGGTGCATGTGCCGCGTGTGGTTGCGTTTGGCTCCACCAGCCTGGAGGTCAAGCGCGATTCGCTGGATGACACCGAACGCGATGTCGCCCGCCGTTTGCGCGAGGCCGAAGCGACACTGTTTGCGCTGGCCGCGGCGCGCGGCGCCGCCGTGACGGTGTTACGACCGACTTTGGTCTACGGCGCTGGTCGCGACCGGACCTTGAGCGCGATTGCGGCGCTGGCGCGGCGCAGCGGTTGGTTCGTGCTGTCGCGCAGCGCCTGTGGCCTGCGGCAGCCGGTGCATGTGCAGGATCTGGCCGAGGCGGCGCTGGCGGTACTGTCGTTTGCGGTCACACATGGCCAAAGCTATGCGCTGGGCGGCGGCGAGACACTCCGTTATCGCGACATGGTGCATCGCGTGCTGGCCGTGTTGCAGCCGCCGGCACGGTTGCTGTTGTTGCCGCATGCCGTCTTCGCGCTGCTGTTGGCGTTGGCGCATGCGTGCGGTCGCTTGCGTGGCATGAATCGCGCGGCCTTGCAGCGCATGCGCGAGGATCTGGTCTTCGATTTGGCGCCGGCGCGGCGCGATTTCGGCTACGCGCCGCGCGCGTTCGCCCCGGATGCAGCCATGCTCGGCGTGACGCCCGGAGCTGTCGTGCGTCAGTAGCGCCAGTGCATGTGTCGGTACAGCTTGGCCAGCACCCAGGCTGGGCCGATCAGCAGCGCCATCGCATCGGTGCAGAAATTGGGCCGGCGGCCTTCCAATGTGTGCCCGATGCATTGCGCGATCGAGGCCAGCATGAGCACCGCCAGCGCCATCCAGCGCAATCCTTGCAGCCCCAGATGCGCTTCCAGCAGCCGGCACAGGCAGCCGTAAAAAAAGAAGACGGCGAGCATGCCGTAGCCCAGCGGTCGTGACAGCCGGTTGTAGTACATCCAAGCGACGAACATGCTCAGTGCCGCCCACACTCCGCTTTGGAACCAGCTAGCGCCGACCGGTATGCACCACAGCAGCGCCACGACCGCCCATAGAATGCCCGGCACTGCGATCACGTGGATACGCTGGTTGGCGGCATTGCGGTGAGCGTCGGAATAGTGGGCGAAATATCGGTCGATCGGGCGCGCGTAGACGGTGGTCTCCATCTTTCCTCCGAGTAACCGGATCAGCATAGCGTCATCGACGCCGTGATGCGCAGACAGTGCGCTGTGGCGTGGGCGCCTGCGACCGATGGGAAGGTGTGGCCGTTCGCGACGTGTCGCAGATCCGCGCGTTGCCCGGAGAAGCGTGTTGGAGCTAGTGCCGATCCGGTGGTTGCCATGGTCAGGAACGAAGAAGTGCAAGCCTTGGCGAGATCATCGCCGGTTCCGGGCCGATCCGCTCATGCGGTGGAGTATGCGTAGCGCTGCCGCGTCCGCATGCGCGACGTCGTCCACGCGCCGGCGTAGGGCGACGCCGTTCAATCGACCGAAATGCCCGCCAGCCGCTGCAGTGCCTCGGCGTATTTGCTTCGGGTACGCTCGATCACGTCCTGCGGCAGGCGCGGGCCGGGCACGGTCTTGCCCCAGTCCAACGTTTCCAGATAGTCGCGCACGAACTGCTTGTCGTAGCTGGGCGGGCTGGTACCAATTTCGTATTCGTCGGCCGGCCAGTAACGTGAGGAATCCGGGGTCAGCATCTCGTCCATGATGTACAGGCGGCCATCGAGGTCGGTGCCGAATTCGAACTTGGTGTCCGCCAGCAAGATGCCGCGCTCGGCGGCGAAGTCGGCGGCGAAGCGGTAGATGCGCAAGGTGGCGTCGCGCACGCGCTCGGCCAGTTCGGCGCCCACGGTCTTGACCATCGCGTCGAAATCGATGTTTTCGTCGTGATCGCCGACGGCGGCCTTGGTCGAGGGGGTGAAGATCGGTTCGGCCAGTTTCTCGGCCTGGCGCAGGCCATCGGGCAGTTCGATCCCGCTGACCTTGCCGGTGCGCTGGTAGTCCTTCCAGCCGCTGCCGATCAGATAGCCGCGGGCGATGGCTTCCACCGGCACCGGCTTGAGCTTGCGGGTCACCACCGCGCGTTTGGCGTACAGCGCGGTGTCCACGCCCTCGGGCAGTACTGCGGCGACATCAATGCCGGTGAGGTGGTTGGGCATCAGGTGCTCGGTCTTCTTGAACCAGAAGTTGGAGACCTGGCATAGCATCTCGCCCTTGCCGGGAATCGGGTCGGGCAGCACCACGTCGAAGGCGGACAAGCGGTCGGTGGCGACCATCAGCAGGTAGTCGCCGGTCGGGGCGTTGGCAGGCAGGCGGTCGCGCGGCAGATCGAACACGTCGCGGACTTTGCCGCGGTGACGCAACGGCAGGCCAGGCAGATCGGATTGCAACAGCGTGGTGGACACAGACGCTCCTACGGACTTCGCAATGGCCACCGTCTCGGGACCCGGCGGGCCCGCGGCGGACGGCGGGCCGCGTAGTGTAAGGCTGGAAAGACCCGCTGTGCCGTAAAATATACCGTCCTGTCCACCGAGCCCGCCCTTTGTCCAAGCCCTGGTACGGAAAACTGCTCGGCGCCATTGCCGGGGCCTTGCTGCTGCGGCCCACGCCCGTGCTTGGCGCATTTATTGGCTTGCTGATCGGACATGCTTTCGACGCGGACTGGTTCAAACTGTCTCAGCGCGAAGATCCGTATCGCGAACTGGGCCTCACACGCGATGCGACCGACGCGGAAATCGAACTTGCTTATCGCCGCCTGATGTCCCAATACCATCCCGACAAGGTTGCCAACGCCAGTCCAGAGTTGCGCGCCAGCGCCGAGAAAAAGGCCAGCCAGCTCAACACGGCTTACGACCGGATTCGCCTACTGCGCAAACGCTGAGATCCTGCCATGTCCGATTGCATCATTGCCCCATCCATCCTGTCCGCCGATTTCGCCCGTCTTGGCGAGGAAGTGGATGCGGTGCTGCGTGCCGGCGCCGACTGGATCCATTTCGATGTCATGGATAACCATTACGTGCCGAATCTGACCATTGGTCCGATGGTGTGCAAGGCGCTGCGCAAGCACGGGGTGACCGCAGCGATCGACGTGCATTTGATGGTCGAGCCGGTGGATCGGCTGATTCCCGATTTCGCCGAGGCCGGTGCCAGTCTCATCAGCTTTCATCCAGAGGCCAGCCGCCACGTCCACCGCAGTATCCAACTGATCAAGTCGCATGGCTGCCAAGTCGGGCTGGCGCTCAACCCCGCGACCCCATTGGAGATCCTCGACTGGGTGCTGGACGATCTGGATCTGGTGTTGGTGATGTCGGTCAACCCGGGTTTCGGCGGGCAGACGTTCATTCCCTCGGCGCTGGACAAGCTGCGCGCGATCCGCACCTGCATCGACGCCAGTGGCAAGCCGATCCGGCTGGAGATCGATGGTGGGGTCAAGCCGGAGAATATCGCCGCGGTTGCGGCCGCCGGCGCCGACACGTTCGTTGCAGGCTCGGCCATCTTCAACGCGCCGGACTACGCCGAGGTCATCGCGCGGATGCGCGCGGCGGTGGCGGCGCGCTGAGATGGCGCTTGTGCAGATCCGCCCGGCGCTGGCCGCAGATGCCGCGTTGATTTTGCGCATGATCCGCGACTTGGCCCGCTACGAGCGCGCCGAGGACGCGGTGCAAACCGACGAAGCCAGCCTGCGCGCCAGTCTGTTCGGTCCGCACTCGCGTGCGTATGCGTTGATCTGCGAAGTCGATGCGCAGCCGGCCGGTTACGCGGTGTATTTCTACAATTATTCCACCTGGCTCGGGCGCAACGGCCTGTATCTGGAAGACCTGTACGTGGATCCCGCGCATCGCGGTTTCGGTGCCGGCAGGGCGTTGTTGCGGCATCTGGCGCGGCAGGCGGTGGCCGAAGGCTGCGGTCGTTTCGAGTGGTCGGTGCTGGATTGGAACCGCCCGGCGATCGACTTCTATGAAGCAGCCGGCGCGCAGGCGCAGGACGAATGGACCGTGTATCGCTTGCAGGGCGAGGCACTGAGCAGGTTCGCGGCCGGGTGAGCGCTGCTGACCTGCTGCGCATGAAAAGCAGCGACGTGCAAAAAGCAGGAACCGCACGGTTGCCGGTGCGGTTCCTCTAGAAATATTTGGAGGCTGATCCTGCCTCCATCCGTCGTCCCTGCTATGGCCTTCCATGTTCCGGATCATCGGTGACGCAGGTATGACAGCGTGCGGCGTGCTGTCCTATCGATTCCCAATCCGCCTTATGCCGTGTCGGCGAAGCACGCGGCATGGTCCGCGCAGGCGGCGCATGGCAGCAGCGCATTGGTCTTTGATTTTCAGGTGGCGCGGTGGTCGTTGCGCGCCGCGCCGATGTCCGCGCCCGTACCGCAGACGCGGTTCCGTCGGCCATGATCCGCCTGAGCCGCTGCGCCTAAGAGTGGCTAACAAAACGACTATGTCGCCGCCGGGCGGGCGTGGGCAGTGCTCGGAATCCGCATGTACCCCCTTTGTACACGGCGGTTCCTGCGCGCTGTCCGCGCCCCCCCGACAGCGACTCGCGACGTTTTGTTGGCCACTCTAAACAGCCATTGCCACGTGCCCGCCGTCGCACAATCGACCGTGCCGTCTGCAACCGTTGCCACTCGCCGCAGTTGCGGTAAAGTAACTGCCATGTCCAGCTTGACGACCCCGCGTTCCTTCACTTCGGCTCGCCGTGCGTGGCGATGGTGGCCTGCAGCCGTCGTCCGTCCCGTCACCGCGCCCCGGAAGGAAAGCCGTTTTGATCACCCGCGAGCAGTTCCAGCACTACGCCGCTGAAGGCCACACCCGTATCCCTGTCGTTCGCGAAGTGTTGTCCGATCTGGACACGCCGTTGTCGGTCTATCTCAAGCTCGCCGACGCCCCGCATACCTATCTGTTCGAATCGGTCGAGGGTGGCGAGCGCTTTGGCCGTTATTCGATCATCGGCCTGCCGGTGCGCCGCGTGTACACCTTTCGTGGCCACACGCTGGAGGTGCGCGACCACGGCAATCTGGTCGAGCGGCGCGAGGTCGCCGATCCGCTCGCCGAGGTCGAGGCACTGCGCGTGCAGCACACGGTGCCCAGGATCGAGGGCGTGCCGGGTTTCACCGGCGGCCTGGTGGGGTGGTTCGGTTTCGAGTGCATCGGCTATATCGAACCGCGTCTGGCTGGCGGCGATGCCCACGACGAATTGGACACGCCGGATATCCTGCTCATGCTGTCCGAAGAGGTCGCGGTCTTCGACAACCTCAAGGGCCGCCTGTACCTGATCGTACACGTCGATCCGTCCGTTGCCGACGCTTGGGAGATGGCGCAGGCGCGGCTCGACGCGCTTACCGCCACGCTGCGCCAGCCCGGCGCCGGTTATCCCGCGCCGCTGGCGCGCGACGTCCTCGACGAGCGCGATTTCGTCTCCGGCTTTACCCGCGAAGGCTTCATCGCCGCGGTGGAAAAATCCAAGGACTACATCCGTGCCGGCGACATCTTCCAGGTGGTGCTGAGCCAGCGCCTGAGCGTGCCGTTCAACACGCGTCCGTTGGACGTGTACCGCGCATTGCGCGCGTTGAACCCGTCGCCTTACATGTATTTCATCGATGTCGGCGACACCCAGGTGGTGGGTTCCTCGCCGGAAATTCTGGTGCGCCTGGAAGCCGGGCAGGTCACCGTGCGCCCGATCGCCGGCACGCGTCGGCGCGGCAAGACCGTGGAAGAAGACCTCGCACTGGAAGCGGAGCTGCTCGCCGATCCCAAGGAGCGCGCCGAGCACCTGATGCTGATCGACCTGGGCCGCAACGACGCTGGCCGCGTCTCGCAGGCCGGTAGCGTGGCGGTCGGCGAGCGCTTCGTGATCGAGCGCTACAGTCACGTCATGCACATCGTCAGCGAAGTCACCGGCACGCTGTTGCCAGGACTCAGCTACGCCGACGTGTTACGCGCGACCTTCCCCGCCGGCACCGTCAGCGGCGCGCCGAAGATCCGTGCGCTGGAGGTCATCCGCGAGCTGGAGCCGATCAAGCGCAACGTCTACGCCGGCAGCATCGGCTACCTCGGCTGGCATGGCGATGCCGACACCGCCATCGCCATCCGCACGGCGGTGATCAAGCATGGCCGCCTGCACGTGCAGGCCGGCGCCGGCATCGTCTACGACTCCGATCCGCAAGCGGAATGGGACGAGACGATGAGCAAGGGCCGCGCGCTGTTCCGCGCGGTGGCCGAGGCGGCGAAGGGTCTCTGATGGACAGGACATTCAGTGAGCGACTGGGTTTTAAGGAGTCGAGAAGCGTGGCCCAGGTCGGAAAGATGGACGATGTCCTTCGGAATGGGCTTTGGAATGTTCTCTATACGAACTTCTTTGATACAAACGGCTATGACAGCCAAAAACGTGTTTCGAGACTCATTTGGCAATTCCATTTCAAGAAGCCAATCGACTCGCGCCCGAGTGAAAGTGACATGCCTCATGGTTGGTATCTGACTGATTTGGATGAAGTGAAGGGGCATTTCTTTGGTTGCGAATGGAATGAAGTCTATGATTTCGTCGAGTTCATGGTTGGCCTGAGTAGCAAAGCTGGGTTGATAAAAGATCCATCCTGGTTCATCAAGGGACTGAATTACGTGCTTGAAACCGAGTGCTCCGGATATCGTCTCCTCAATGGCATCTTTGTCCCAATCGTTGATCCTCCCGAACTCGATGAAGTCAACAAGGCGCTGTCAGATTCATTTTCCGAGTCTCAAGAACACATCGCTTCCGCCCTTCAGTTGATGACGGATCGAAACAACCCGGACTATCGGAATTCGATCAAGGAATCCATTTCGGCTGTCGAAGCCGCGGCTCGGATCGTCTCTGGGGAACCTAATGCAACGCTTGGTAAAGCACTCAAACATTTGGAGCGATCTGGAGCGCTGCATGCTGCTTTGAGCGGCGCATTTTCGCAGCTCTACGGATACACGAGCGAAGCTGACGGCATTCGGCATTCCTTGATAGGTGAATCAAACATCACGCAAGCCGACGCGCGCTATTTTCTGATTACATGCAGTGCATTCGTGAATTTACTTAAGACAAAGAAGGCCAGCTGATGCTGTTGATGCTCGACAACTACGACAGCTTCACCTACAACCTCGTGCAGTACCTGCAGGCGCTCGGTGCCGAGGTCAAGGTGGTGCGCAACGATGCGCTCAGCGTGGACGAGATCGAGCGCCTGGCGCCCGAGCGCATCGTCATCTCGCCCGGTCCATGCACGCCGAATGAGGCGGGGGTGTCGCTGCAATTGATCGAACGGCTCGGCCAGCGCACGCCGATCCTGGGTGTGTGCCTGGGTCACCAGAGCATCGGTCAGGTCTACGGCGGGCAGGTGGTGCGCGCCGGCACCATCATGCACGGCAAGACCTCGCGCATCCGCCACCAGGGCCTGGGCGTGTTCGCCGGTTTGCCCGATGGCTACGAGGCCACCCGCTACCACTCGCTGGTGGTGGAAAAGACCACGCTGCCGCAGTGCCTGGAAATCACCGCCTGGACCGAACACGCCGATGGCAGCATGGAAGAAATCATGGGCCTGCGGCATCGCCAGTTCCCGGTGGAGGGCGTGCAGTTCCATCCCGAGTCCATCCTCACCGAGCATGGTCACGCCTTGTTGAAGAATTTCCTGGAACGTTGAGTCGCCGTGCCGGCACCACGTTCCTTCCCGTCACCGCCGGATGCCTATCGATGCACGATCGTACTGAGACCTTCCACTTCTACGAACCGGCTCATGGTCATGGACTGCCGCACGATCCGTTCAATGCCATCGTCGGGCCACGGCCAATCGGTTGGATCGGTTCGCGTGGTGCCGACGGCGTTGCCAACCTGGCGCCTTACAGTTTTTTCAACGCCTTCAACTACGTCCCGCCGATTGTCGGTTTCGCCAGCATCGGCTGGAAGGACAGTGTCCGCAACATCGAGGCCAGCGGCGAATTCACCTGGAACCTGGTCACGCGCGTACTGGCCGAGGCGATGAACGCCAGTTCCGCGGCGGTCGCGCCGGAGGTTGACGAGTTCGCTCTGGCTGGGCTGGCCGTCGCGCCCTCGCGGCTGGTCGGCGCGCCGCGGGTCGCCGCCAGTCCGGTGAGCTTCGAATGCCGGCTCAGCCAGTTGCTGCCGCTGCAGACCGCGCGCGGTGAACCGATCCAGACCTGGCTGGTACTCGGCGAGGTGGTCGGCGTGCACATCGCGCGCAGCGCATTGCAGGACGGGCTCTACGATCCGGCCGCGGTCGGCACCCTGCTGCGCGCCGGTGGACCGGCCGATTACTTCGAGGTGCTCGCGCAAGGTCGGTTGCGCCTGGAGCGGCCCGCTCGCCCGGGCTGACCCCAGTGACAGCTTTTCTCCCTCTTCGGACAGCAACAGATCTTTCCTCCATGACCATCACGCCACAGCAAGCCCTGCAGCGCACCATCGAGCACCGCGAAATCTTCCATGACGAGATGGTCGGGCTGATGCGGCAGATCATGCGCGGCGAGGTATCGGCGGCGATGACCTCGGCCATCCTCACCGGGCTGCGGGTGAAGAAGGAGACGGTCGGCGAGATTGCCGGTGCGGCGCAAGTGATGCGCGAGTTCTCGCGCACAGTAGACGTCGCCGACCGCCGCCATATGGTGGACATTGTCGGCACCGGCGGCGACGGTTCGCATACCTTCAACATCTCCACCTGTGCGATGTTCGTCGCCGCCGCGGCCGGGGCCAAAGTGGCCAAGCACGGCAATCGCAGCGTCTCTTCCAAGTCCGGGAGTGCCGATGCGCTGGAAGCGCTGGGCGCGGCGATCGAGCTGCAACCGGAGCAGGTGGCGCAGGCGCTGCACGCCACCGGCATCGGTTTCATGTATGCGCCGGTGCATCATCCGGCGATGAAGGTGGTGGCGCCGGTGCGCCGCGAGATGGGCGTGCGTACCATCTTCAACATCCTCGGACCGCTGACCAATCCGGCCGGTGCGCCGAACATCCTGATGGGGGTGTTTCATCCGGATCTGGTCGGCATCCAGGCGCGTGTGTTGCACGAGCTGGGGGCCGAGCGTGCGTTGGTGGTGTGGGGCCGCGACGGCATGGACGAACTGTCGCTGGGAGCCGGCACTTTGGTCGGCGAGTTGCGCGATGGTCAAGTGCGCGAATACGAACTGCATCCGGAGGATTTCGGCATCGCCATGTCGGCCAGCCGCAACCTCAAGGTGGCCGATGCCGCCGAATCGATGGCGATGTTGCGTGGCGTGCTCGACAACGTGCCCGGCCCGGCGTTGGACATCGTCGCCTTCAACGCCGGTGCGGCGTTGTATGTGGCCGGTGTGGCCGCCGACATCGCCGCCGGTATCGCCCTGGCTCGTGCCGCCATTGCCGATGGCCGGGCACGTGCCAAGCTTGAGGCGTATGTGGTGTGCACGCGGGAATTGGTCCAGGCCAGGAACCAGGGGTCCGAGGCCCACTGAGAGCCCTCTTCGCCCATGCAGTTGCGTTCGCTGCAGTACCGGAATCGTGCCGCACGCACTTGCGGTAGGCATGAGATCTTCTACGCTCTTGCGAGCCGCGAGTCCTGGCTTGACTGCCGCTTACGTCCCGCATCGCCGATAATCCTTCCTCTCCACAGGATCCCAACGCATGAGCGACATTCTCCGCACCATCCTCGCGCGCAAGACCGAAGAGATCGTCGAACGCAGCGCACGCGTACCGTTGGCCGAGCTGGCCGCGCGCGCGGAGGCCATGCCGTCCACGCGCGGGTTCGCGCGCGCCCTACAGGCCGCCATCGCCAACGGCGACCCAGCGGTGATCGCCGAGGTCAAGAAGGCCAGCCCATCCAAGGGCGTGATCCGGCCCGACTTCCATCCGGCCGATATCGCGGTCAGCTACCAATTCGGCGGTGCTGCCTGCCTGTCGGTGCTGACCGACGAGGATTTCTTCCAGGGTCACGATCGCTACCTGCAGCAGGCGCGCGAGGCGTGCACGCTGCCTGTGCTGCGCAAGGATTTCACCATCGACCCATACCAGGTATACGAGGCGCGCGCGCTCGGCGCCGATTGTATTTTGCTGATCGTCGCTGCGCTGGACGACCTGCAATTGGCCGAGCTGTCGTCGCTGGCATTACAGTTGGGGATGGATGTGCTGGTGGAAGTGCATGACATCGACGAACTGGAGCGCGCCCTGCAAGTACCAGCGCCACTGATCGGCATCAACAATCGCAATCTGCGTACCTTCGAAGTGTCGCTGCAGACCACCTTGTCGATGAAGGACGCGGTGCCGCGCGATCGCCTGTTGGTCACCGAGAGTGGCATTCTTGGCGCAGCAGACGTGGCGACGATGCGCGCTGCCGGCGTGCATGCCTTCCTGGTCGGGGAGGCATTCATGCGTGCGGAGGAGCCTGGAGAAGCGCTGCGCCAGTTGTTCTTCTCTGCATGAGTGCGCCGTATCCAGTCCCGCACGCCGACGCGCCGGTGGTGGTGTTCGACTTCGATCACACGCTGTACGACGGCGACTCCGGCAGTCACCTGTTCGCTTGGTTGATCCGGCGCAGTCCGTTGCGCCTGATCGCCGCCTTGTTGGCGACGCTCTTGTTGGGGCCGCTGGTGGCGATGCTGCCGACCCGCCGCACTGGCATTTCCGGCTATGTGTGGATCGCCAGTTTCGGCCTGCGTCGCGTGCGGGAGTTCAACGTCATCATCGATCAGTACGTCCTGCGTCATCAGGTGCAGATTCGGCAGCGACTGCTGCCGCAAGCGCTGGAGGTATTCGCCCGGCACCGTGCCGCCGGCGACCGGGTGGTCGTCGCCACCGGTGCGCCGCCGGAATTGGCGCGGGCGATTCTTGGCTTCGTCGCGCACCAGGATGTGCCGGTGATCGGCAGCCTGATCGCTCCGCGGCTGGGCGCGGTCGTCGCGACCCGCCATTGCCACAATCAGGAAAAGCTGCGCATGCTGCGCGAGCTCGGCTATGGCGCTATCGCCAAGGCCTATTCGGACAGCATCGCCGACTTGCCGCTGCTGCAAGCGGCCGTCGCGCCGGTGGTGGTCAATCCCAAGACCTCGGCGGTGGCGGTGTTTCGGCGCACCTTGCCGTCCGGCACGCCGATTTTGAACTGGGGATGCCGCGATCGCGCCGGCGACGCGGTTAGCGCGTGATTGCCGCGAGACGGCAGCCCAGCGTTTGACGGTGTTGCTCAACGGTCGCGTGCGGAATAGGCGCTGTCGCTCGCCACCAGGGCTTGGTGGATCGGCCCGATCCACTGCCCGTGGTCGATGTCGTAGGTACCGAAGCTGCCTTCGAATTGCCAGTATGCCCAGGCGGAATTGCGTTTCTCCGCAGCGTTGACCACATCGATCTTGGGCCGGGGTCTGGACGTTTTGCGCGAGCAGGGAGTGGGCATCCGCCGGTTCACTGCCGTCGCCGTCCAGCACGGCATGTTGGCGCTGAAGCCTCGCGCGGGGCATGAGGAACTTCGCGCCGTGAATGCGCGCGTTCTCGCGCGCAACATGATCGACACCGCCATGGCAGGCACAGGTGTACTTGAAGGCTCGGATCTCGGATCAACGTGCCAGTTAACGCGATCCGTGGGTTGGGTGTCGCGATGCCGCAGGCCATCCCTGGCGTAGCAACAGATGTTTGTCGACATGGGCCTAGGGCCAGATGTGACAGCCCGGAGACGCCGTTGGTGACGACTTCGGCACTGTCCAAGCGGGACCTGATGGTGGCCCGCGGCCAGCCCCAGGCCGAGCAGCACCTGGCAAAAGAACAGGTCGAAGGCCAGGCACATTGTGTTCTCAAGCAACTGCGCCAGCCAGCAGTCCGGTCGTAACGAAGCTAGTAGAACGTCTCGTTCAGTCGTATTTCGGCGGGAGTCTGGGTGCGTCCAGCGAACGAGGCATGCCGATCAGCGCGCGCCGTACAGCACCACGGTCTTGCCGCGGGCGTGCAGCGTGCCGTCGACCTGCAGCTTCTTCAGCACCCGGCCGGCCATCTCGCGCGAGCAGCCGACTAGTCGCGCCAACTCCTGCCGTGACACCCGCAACTGCATGCCTTGCGGGTGGCTCATCGCCTCCGGCTCCTGGGCTAGATCGTGCAGGGTACGCACTATGCGGTCGCTCACATCCAGGAACGCGAGGCGGCTGGCTTTGCGCGAGGTGTCGAGCAGACGCTTGGACAGCTGTACGCCGATTGCGTACAACACCCGCGGCGCATCGGCAGACAGCGAACCCAGGAACAACTGGTGTAAGCGTTCGTAGCTGATCTCGGCGAGTTCGCATGGGGTGCGCGTGCGCAGGATCACCTCGCGCTGGTCCGACTCGATGAACAGGCCCATCTCGCCGACGAACTCGCCGTTGCCGAAATAGCCAAGGACCAGTTCGCGGTCGTCATCTTCCTCGGCGATAATGCTAACCGAGCCGCTGACCACGTAGTACAGGGTGCCGGCGGGGTCGCCAGGTCTGAACACGTCGGTCCGCGCCGGATAACGGCGACGGTGGCTATGGGCTAAAAAGCGATCAATGGTGGCGTTGTCCAACGTCAGAGGACTTGGAGCGATACGCACTGGTGTTGCAATGGTGGCGTTTCCGGGACTCATGTGGGTTTCAGCTACGGCGTGATTCGTGAAGCTTAACGGGACGCGTTCGCGCCGGCAAACATGGGCGTACGACACATTTCGCATTGCGTGCATTTAGCCCATAATCTTGTGCATCCCCCGTGAAATTTAAAGGACCCACACCGTGGTCAAGCCGTTGCCTCGCCTGAGGTTACAAGGTTTCAACAACCTCACTAAGGCGTTGAGCTTCAACATATACGACGTCTGTTATGCGATTTCTGAAGATGAGCGTCAGCGTTATATCGAATATATCGACGAGCAGTACGACGCCGATCGTCTGACCCAGATTCTTACCGATGTGGCCGAGATCATCGGCGCCAACATTCTCAATATTGCACGCCAGGATTACGATCCGCAGGGCGCGTCGGTGACGATGCTGATTTCCGAGGAGCCGGTCATCGACAAGAAGGCGGCGGGCAAGGAAATCATTTCCGATGCCGTGGTTGCGCATATGGACAAGAGCCACATCACTGTCCATACCTACCCCGAAACCTATTCACAGCACGGTATCGCCACGTTCCGTGCTGACATCGATGTCGCGACCTGCGGGGTGATTTCGCCGTTGAAGGCGCTCAACTATCTGATCGAGAGTCTGGAATCGGACATCGTGATCATGGATTACCGTGTGCGCGGCTTCACCCGCGACGTGAAGGGCAAGAAGCACTACATTGATCACAAGATCAATTCGATCCAGAATTTTCTGGCGAAGAACATCAAGTCGCGCTACGAAATGTTCGACGTCAACGTGTATCAGGAAAACATGTTCCATACCAAGATGCACCTGAAGGACTTCGACTTGGATCAGTACCTGTTCGAGGAGAAAGCCAAGAATCTATCTTTCAAGGAGCGCATGCGTATCGAAGCGCTGCTCAAGCGCGAGATCGAGGAGTTGTTCCACGGCCGCAATTTGGTCGAATAAGTCTCGGTATCGGGGTTATGCAAGAGCGCATTTGCGCGCTGCGGGTTGCCGACAGGGCTCCGAGGTGCCGCGAAAGCGTGCTGTCGCCCCTGTATTTGTCTACGATCAGAGACGGCGCGCCAATTTTTCCTGCCGCTTGCCAGGGTGTGTGGGGCATCGGCGCAGCCCTCTGCGCGAAGGATGGCGGCGGTTTCGCTTTGCTGCTGGCCGGGTGCCGTGAGGCCGGGGCGCTTGGCGGCTCCGGTCTGGGGATTGCTGCGCGATCTACTGGGGTCGGGCTCTGTGGCAGGCGAGGCGTGGCCGCGGCTGCGTGGGGCATTCGGCGACAGTGCCCTGGCGGCGGTGCGTTGGGCTTGCATCCGGTGGGCGCGGGGCGACTAGCGTAATCGGCCTGAAGTGGGTGCTTTGCCGAGTGCCGGTTTCAAGCGATGGGCATCCGTTGCCACCGGGCGAGTAGGCGGCCGATCAGCAAGCGGTGCGCGACCACCGCCAGCAGCGCGGTGATCGACAGCGCGATGATGACGCGGGTGAGCATGCCGCCCAGATTGCCGGCGTGCTGCAGCTGGTCGAGCCGCCCGAACTGCGATGGATCGGCGTTGGCATAGGCGATCTCCACGGTGGCGCCGTCCAGCAGCAACGGTGCCGCTTCAGCGCCGCTGGCTTCGAACGCGCCGTTGTGCAGCCGTCCCCTGCTCTGGAATAAATAATGAAAGCGATAGCGCACCAACGGCCGGGCCTGCATGCCGAAGGCGCCATCGGCGATGACCGGGACAGTGGCCACCGAGTGGTCGCGCAGGATCGCGCTGGCGTGGGCATAGTCGCCGAGCAACTGATAGAGCAGCACGCCACTGCAAAGCGCGAACAGGCTGGCGAACAGCAGGCGGGAGAGCCGGCGGATCAGCAGTGAGTGCGAGTGGAGCGTGGCTGCGGGCATGGTGGTCGGCGGGTGGAGCCCACGCCGAAGGCGCTAGACACGGAAAATGCGGCAGATGACAAGCGACGCAGCGGATTGCCCATCGGGAGCATGTCGTGCATTTGCGCGAAATCGGTCAGCATTTGTTCACTTTAACCCGAATCTGCTGGCAATACCAGCTGGCGCTACTGCTTGCCGCCGCTGGCGGTCATGGTCACAGTCGATAGGCGACCGCCTTCATCAGCCGCGACGCGGCGGCCATCATGGTGGGGATCGGTACGGGCAGGTGGCGCGCGCCGGCGTGCTCGGCATGCTCGGCATGGCGTGCCTCGTCCACTTTCATCACTGTCAGAATGTCGCGGCTGCGCAGGTCGGCTGGTGGCAGCGTCTGTAGGTGTTCGTCCAGATGCGCCTCGACCTGGCGTTCGGTCTCCACGACGAAGCCCAGGTTCCAGCCATCGCCACGCAGTCCGGCCAGCGTGCCGATCGCGTAGCTGCCTGCATACCAGAGCGGATTGAACAGGCTCGGGCGGCTGTCCAGTTCGCGTAGCCGCTTCGCGCACCAGGCTAGATGATCGGTCTCTTCCTGTGCCGCCTCCAGCAGCTGCGCACGCGTGGCCGGGTCGCGGGCGACCGCGGCTTGACCGAAGTAAAGCCCCTGTGCGCAGACTTCGCCGACATGGTTGATACGCATCAGCCCGGCCGCGTGCCGGCGCTCGTCCGGGGCCAGCACCACGTCGGCGCTGGCCCCGGGGTAGGGCCGTTGCGCTGGCGGATCACCGAACACGGTCTCCAGCGCGCGCTGGGCCTCGACCAGGATGCGATCGAGTGGAGAATGCTGGCGGCTGTCCGTCATGCGGGAGGCCCTGAAGCAGTGGAAGAGTCGATTCTCGCCTTCGGGCTGGCGCACTGCCAAGCATGACGGGTCATTCGGCCGCTAGCGCTGGGAAGAACTTGCACGCAACCCAAGTCGCGCGTAGAATTCCGCCTCTTGTATTTTTGCAATATCACAACGCGTGGCAAAGTTCCGGCAGCTCGCCGCAGGAATCCGCCCGACCAACCGAGTCTTTCAATGAGCACCTTAACTGCTAAGTCCGAGACCGTCCAGCGCGACTGGTATCTCGTCGACGCCGCCGGCAAAACGCTGGGTCGGCTTTCCACCGAGCTGGCTCGCCGTCTGCGCGGCAAGCACAAGCCGGTCTACACCCCGCACGTCGATACTGGCGATTACCTGGTGGTGATCAACGCCGAGAAGATCGTCGTCACCGGTAACAAGCTAAAGGACAAGAAGTATCACCGCTTCACCGGCTACATCGGCAATTTGAAGACCGAGAGCCTGGAGCAGGCGTTGGAGCGCCATCCGGAGCGTGTGATCGAGATCGCGGTCAAGGGCATGTTGCCCAAGGGGCCGCTGGGCCGCGCGATGTACCGCAAGCTCAAGGTTTATTCCGGTGCGCAACATCCGCACGCCGCTCAGCAGCCGCAGGTTCTGGATATCTAAATCATGGCTATCACGCAAAACTACGGCACTGGCCGCCGCAAGTCCTCCACCGCTCGCGTGTTCCTGCGCAAGGGCACTGGCAATATCTCTGTCAACGGTCGTCCGCTGGACGAGTTCTTCGGCCGCGAGACTGCGCGCATGATCGTGCGTCAGCCATTGGAGTTGACCAAGAACACCGAGAGCTTCGACATTGTTGTCACCGCCTCTGGTGGCGGCACCACCGGCCAAGCCGGTGCGATCCGCCTGGGGATTGCCCGTGCGCTGGTCGAGTACGATGAAACGCTGAAGTCCGAGTTGCGCAAGGCTGGCTTTATGACCCGCGACGCCCGCGAGGTCGAGCGTAAGAAGGTCGGTCTGCACAAGGCGCGTCGCGCCACCCAGTTCTCCAAGCGCTGATACCATCGCCCCTGGCGTGGAATCCTGCGGATTCCACTGGGGTGTACAAAAGCCCGGCTCCGGCCGGGCTTTTGTCGTGTTGGGGCTTTGCTCTGCGCTTTGCTGAGCGATGACGATTGCGGGGTATGGATGCGCGTGATCGCAGCGGTTTTGGGTTGTGCGCGTTTGACGCAGTGCCGCGTGTGGTTCGTTCATGCTGGTTCGAGGCGAGGCGCCGACTGTGTATCAATGTGTGCTGAAAAGTCCCCTGGAGTTCAAGGGTGCTGCGTGGTGGAAGGTGTTGGGCTCGCATCTTGTGCGCGGTGTGGAGCTCAGGCGCAACGGGCCCGTCGCAAACTAAACGCTGGTCAAATAAAAAGCCGATCTCTCGATCGGCTTTCTTTTTTATTTGGCTGCCCCGGATGGATTCGAACCACCGAATGCCTGAGTCAGAGTCAGGTGCCTTACCGCTTGGCGACGGGGCAATGCGAAGCAAAATTATTGCACGCCTTCAGCGTGGATACCATGGTGGCTATGGGTGGACTCGAACCACCGACCCCAGCATTATGAGTGCTGTGCTCTAACCGGCTGAGCTACATAGCCTCGGTGAACCGTCAATTCTTATAGAGAATGGGGAGACTGTCAACGGATTTCTGCCCCGCTTGTGGCTTGACCGCCACCATGGCAGAGTCGGAGCCAGTAGATTTTTCAGGAGTCCGCATCGTGATCGATCCGGACGGCTATCGACCGAACGTAGGCATCGTGCTGATGCGGCCGGATGGTCAGGTGTTCTGGGCACGCCGGGTGCGCCGGGACGGCTGGCAGTTCCCGCAAGGTGGCATGAACACCGACGAAACCCCGGTCGAGGCCATGTACCGCGAGTTGCGCGAAGAAACCGGGTTGTTGCCCGAGCATGTGGAAGTGCTCGGCGCCACGCCCGGTTGGCTGCGCTATCGTTTGCCCAGCCGGGCCATTCGCCGCAATGAGCGCCAGGTCTGTATCGGCCAGAAACAGGTCTGGTTCCTGCTACGCATGCAATGCGACGAGAGCCAGCTGAATCTGGAGTTGACCGAGACACCGGAGTTCGACCACTGGCGCTGGGTCGATTTCTGGTATCCGGTCGAGCATGTGGTGCTTTTCAAACGTGGTGTGTACGCGCGTGCATTGCGGCATCTGGCGCCCTTGGCCCAGAACATCGCCGGCAGTGGCATCCGCGCCATGCCGGCGCTGGCGCAGGAGGCCTGGTTACCGGGTAACACCGCTGGTCACGAGCGCCCGCGTAAGCGGCCGCGCAAGCGTGGCGGGCCATGGGCGGCACGGGTGAATCACGATTAACGGGTGGAATTGACAACCATTCTCACTTCAGGTTGAATGATCCCGGGCGTAGTCCGCGCCGTCCACAGCCAATCTTGCCGTGTACGTCTGCATCTGCAACGGGGTCACCGATCGCCAGATCCGCGAAGCCGCCGAGGCTGGCTGTTGCAACGTGTCCGAATTGACCATGCGCACGGGCTGCGGTGCCACCTGCGGCTCCTGTCTGGAGATGGCCGCCGACCTGCTGGAACGTTCGCTCACGCGTGAACTGCCGCTCCCGGTGCTGGTCGGTCTAGCCCGCGCTGCCTGAGTCCTGCGCCGTCATGTGGCTGGATGATCACGATTCGCGTTCCCTCACGGTGGCGCTCGATTCGCTAGAGTCTGCACTTTCCATCTTCCGCGAGCGATGCGATGAAGGGTGACAGCAAGGTCATCGAGTTCCTCAACAAGGTCCTCTACAACGAACTGACCGCAATCAATCAGTATTTTTTGCATGCCAAGATGCTGAAGAACTGGGGCCTGAAGGAACTGGCCGAGCACGAGTACAAGGAATCCATCGACGAGATGAAGCACGCCGACAAGTTAGCGGACCGTATCCTGTTCCTTGAGGGGCTGCCCAATTTCCAGGCGTTGGGTAAGTTGCGCATCGGCGAAAACCCGAAGGAAATTCTCGAATGCGATCTGGCTCTGGAGCAGGACGGCACCGCCACCTTGCGCGAGGGCATCGCCTACGCCGAGTCGATCCAGGACTATGTCAGCCGTCAGTTGCTCGCCGACATCCTTGAGTCTGAGGAAGAGCACATCGACTGGCTGGAAACCCAGTTGGATCTGATCGCACGCATCGGCGAGCCGAACTACCTGCTGACCAAGCTCGAGGACTGAGTCGCGTCGCTGACCGCCACATGGCGCGGCCTTGCGCCTGTGCGGCGGCCGATGTTCCGAGGAAGCACGCTGCGCTTCTTTTTTCGTCACATCCCTGATCTGTGGTGGATCGGCATGGCCCAGAGGCGTTGATCTGTTGCACAACGGTCCGCCTACCCCGCTGCGACGAAGCACCCACGATGTCAGAGTGCGATGGCTTAAGCGTTGCGCAAAGTGGTGAGGTAGCCCTTCAAGGCCAATCGCGCTTGTGCGAACTCGGCGATGACCTGGCTGACCTCGACGGTGGGATGCTCCAGCGTCCCGGCCCGCACGCCGGCTTCGATGCGTCGGGCTGCCGCCGACAGGGCCTGGGCACCGACGTTGGCGGCCGATGATTTCAGGGTATGTGCGGCATCGCGCAGCAGTGCGTCCTGGGTGGTTGCGACGGCTTGTTCCATGCGCTGGATCAACTGTGGCGCATCGCCCAGAAAGGTGTCGACGATCTGCGCAGTGTTGGCGTTGCCAACGACGTCGCGTAGTTCGTCCAGCACCTCGATCTCCAGCACTTGCTGCGCCAATGCCAGGGGCTTGGTGCTCTCCGTAGCTGCCGATGCTGGCGTCGGCGTGGCCGCGATGGTGGCGGTCGGCTGTTTCGTGGGAGGCAGCTGCGTGCTGCTGCTGGCGTTGTGAACAGCACTCGAATCGGCCATGGTTGCGCCCATGCCAGGGACCATTGTTGCAGGTACGTGCGCCTGCGCGCTCATGGAAGGACGGGTCGGCAGCCAGCGTTGCAGGCAGGCTTTTAGCCGAGTTTGGTCGATTGGCTTGGATAGGTAATCGTCCATGCCGGCATCCAAGCAGCGCTGGCGGTCGCCGGCCATGGCATTGGCGGTCATCGCCACGATCGGCAGACGCGCCTGCGTCGCATTGGCTTCGGACTGACGCCATTGGCGGGTGGCGGCGTAACCATCCAGTACCGGCATCTGGCAATCCATCAACACCAGGTCGTAAGCCTGTTGAGCCAATTGTGTCAACGCCGCTGCCCCGTTTTCGACAGTGTCGGCACGATACCCCAGGGCCTCGAGCAACCGTTGCGCCACCATCATATTGACGGGGTTGTCTTCAACCAGCAGCAGACGGTATTGGCTGGGCGTGGTCTGTAGGTTCGATTTGCTGGTCATGGCGTCCGTGCGAGGCGTGTTGTCCGGTGTACCGCGGCCCTTGGCACGCTCGCTTTCGATCTCCGTTTTGGTGTCCGTGGCAGGCAGTGTATCGACGGCGGTGTATTCTTTCGGCATCCCCGCGTTCACGGCCGTCGCAGGTGGGTCCAGGGCGAGCATGCTGCGCAGATCCAGGTCGGCCGCCTGCCGCGACAGCAGTGCGCCGTGCGCGCGGATTTCCTCGGGGATCTCCATGTCGCCGTAAAGCCAGATCAGGCGTGTGGTCTGCGGCGCCGGCAGCCGCGCTACCGCGCGCTGCAGCGCGCGGGCGCTGTGGCGCATGCCGTCAAGATCGCCGATCACCAGGTCGTAGGTCGAACGTGCGCTGTTGCCATTGCGTAGCCGCTCCAGCGCTTCCTGGGTGCAATCGACCTTGCTGACCTGTACTCCCCAGTTCGGCAGCAGCCGATTCAGTCGTTGGTACAAGCGCGGGTCCGCGCTGACCAGCAGGGCATGCAGGCACGGCATCTGACCGTTGCCCTGCGATAGGTCGCCGATCACCTTGAGCAGTGGAATCTCGAACCAGAAGATAGCGCCATGATCGAGCTTGGATTCCAGGCCGATGCGTCCGCCCATCAGCTCGACGATGCGCTTGCAGATCGCCAGGCCCAAGCCGGTGCCGCCGTAAAGGCGGGTCGTGGATGCGTCGGCTTGGGTGAAGGCTTGGAATAGCCGTTCCTGGCGCTCGGCGCTGATGCCGATACCGGTATCGCGCACTTCGAAGCGCAGCACGTGTTGCGCCGGACTCTCGCCGAGACGACGCACATGCAGGTCGATGCCCCCGCGTGCGGTGAATTTGATCGCGTTGCCCAGTAGATTGCTCAGCACCTGGCGTAGTCGCACCGGATCGCCGCGTACCGGCAAGCGCACTGCCCGGTCCAGTTGCAGTGCCATGCGCAGGCCCTTGGCCTCCGCGGCGCGCTGCATCAGTTGCAATACGTCGTCGAGCAGTTCGCGCAGATTGAAGGCGGTGGTCTCCAACTCCAGCCGGTTCGCTTCAAGCTTGGAGTAGTCGAGGATGTCGTCGACGATACGCAGCAATTGCAGCGAGGAGGTGTTGGCTGCACGCAGCATCTCGCGCTGGTCCAGGTCGAGTGGACTGTGTGCGATCAGTTCCAGCATCGGGATGATGCCGTTGAGTGGCGTGCGGATTTCGTGGCTCATCGTAGCCAGGAACTCGCCCTTGGCGAGCACGGCGGCCTCGGCCGCCTGCTTGGCCTGGACCAGCTCGCGCTCCAGTCGTTCGCGCAGGTGTACATCGCGCTGTAGCGCGTTACGTTCGGATTCGGCTAGGTCGGCGCGGGTCAGGGCCGCGTCGAGCTCGCGGATTTGTTGCTGTGCGCGCCAGCCGGCGGTCGCGGCCAGTATGGCCGCGGCGATCATGCACGCTGGCGCCAGCCAAGGCCATGGTGCCGGCAGCGCCATCGGTGGCAGCGCTAGGATCGCACTACCGATGGCGCTGCCTGTGCCCAGCACAGCCAGCCATGGTAGGGGCTGGCGTTTTTGTGCGGACATGGGCTACAGCACCGCGTTTTGGAAGTCGAAGTTCAATTGGTCGCCTGCCGATTGCACCAGATTGCCCTGGATGAAGTCGACCCCGCCCATCCACATGGCCGCGGCCGCCTGTGCCTGCTCGATTTGTTGGCCGATGATGAGCAGACCGGCGCGGTGCGCCAAGTCGATCGCGGTGCGTAGTTGGTCGCGCAATTGAGGGTTGCCGTGAGCATTGGCGAAGCGCGCGGATAGTCGCAGATACCCCAGTGGCAACTGTGCGATCAGTGCTTCGGCTTCGGCGCCGGGTTCGAACTGGCTGATACAGAACTGCACGCCCAGCGGCATCAGGCGTGCGCAGAACTGCTGCAGTGTCGCAGTGTGAATCAGTGCATCGTCCAGACGCAGGTCGATCACCAGCGAGGTGCCGGTGACGCCACGTTGCGCGATGGCGTCGATCAGCCAGTCGGTGAAGGCGCTGCGGGCCAGGGTGCGGCTCGACTGCGAGACGAATAGGCGCAGCGGCGGCGTGGCGTTCTGGTAAAGCTGCAGTAGGCCAAGTGCGTGGTCCAACACCTGCTGGTCGAGATCGGCGATGAGTCCACCGGCTTCGGCCGCCGGCAATAGTTTGCCGGCGGAGATCAGGGTGCCGTCGCGTTGGCGCACGCGCAGCAGCACCTGGTATTGCGCGATGTCGCCGCCGGCGACGGCGACGATCGGCTGGTAGGCGGGTTCTAGCTGGCCTTCCAGCATCGCGATGCGGGCCAGGTCCTCTTCCGTGCGGGGGGGGACGTATGCGACCACGCTTTGCGGATGCAGGCGTGCCTGCAGTGCAGTGCGCTCCACCGCTTCGAGTGTGGCGCCGGCGTCCTCGAAGCCCTGCATCAGATCGGCATATCCGACCGCGCAGCGCAGATGCAACGTTTCGTCATCGCGCAACGGGAAGCCGTGGCCTGTCAGGGTGTCGCGCAGCGCCTGTGCGCGCTGCAGTTGTGCGTCGGCGTCGCTGTCCTCGGTCAGCAGCAGGAAGCTGTTGTCGTTAAGCCGCGCCAGTGGCAGCGGTGCGTTGGCCCCGGCCAGGCGTTGTCCGGCTTGGGTGACCAGACGTTCGAACGCGGCGTAGCCGTAGCGCTCGCGCAAGCCAAGCGCGCTGGCGATCTCGATGAAAAACAGGCTGCCGGGGCGGCGTGCGTGTAACGCTGTTTCAAGCAAATGCAGCAGGTACGCGCTGGTCGGCAAGCCGGTCTCGGGATTGTTCAACGGTATCTGTTCGGCGCTGCCCTGCTGACTCTGTTGGGTTTGCTGGGCTTGCTGACGCGCGCGGCGGATACGGTTGGACACGGCGGCGATCAGATGTCGCGGCCGGATCGGTTTGGTTAGGAAATCGTCGGCCCCACTGTCGAGTACTTCATACGGTAATTCCGGATTTGCATCGCCGGACAAGAACACAATCGGCAGTAGCTGATGTTGCGGTTGTTGACGGATCAGCGTGGTCAGACGCATGCCGTCGAGTCCGGGCATGTGCAGGTCCATCAGGATCAGATCTGGTTGGTACTCGGCGATCGTCTGCTGCACCTCTTCTGCCTGCAACTGCACCTTTGCGTCCATGCCTGCACCGTGGAGGACGCTCTGCGCAAATAGAGCCTGCGAGCGGTCGTCCTCGACGATCAGGATGCGGTAGGCGTTGTCTTGTCGCTGTGGCGAGGTGTCATGTGCGGCATCAGCCCCGACGGCGTCGGCTTCGGGCGTGCTGGCTGCCGTTCCGCTCAGGCTGTCGGCAGTGCCGTCGCTGGCGAGCGGTCCAGGCGCTAGGTCCGCCGTGGGCGGTTCGGCCACGGTATCGGCGGCCCAGCGCTGCCAATAGTGGGGCGGCGGGGTCTCGGCACGGACATCGTGCGTGCGCGGTTGCTCGTGATCTGGAAATGGAGTGGTGTCTCTGGTCGCCATCGCGTCTTGTTCCTGGTGCGCGCCCCATTATGCGTTGAAGTGAGCAATGGCAGGGAAACGGTCTCAGCTGGCTCAGCGATGACGTTGCCTGCTGGCGCCTGATGAAGCGGTGCATGTGACGTTATAGCAAGCGCCACGTCCGCAGTGTGCCTGACATGCTTGCGGCCAGTAGCGGCGATAGAGGGTGGCGCTCAGGAGGATCCCGACGCGGGTATCAGGGTCATGGGGCGCGGTCCCAGGCCGAATCCAAGTAGGGCCGCTGGATTGTCGGCGAGGAACTCGGCCAACGCCAGTGCGCTGGTGCTGCCGAGCCCGGACCAGGACTGGCGTGTCTGCAGACTCGGCGGTTCGGTCAATTCTAGCGGCCACGCCCGTGGCGATGGTCAGCTGGCGTGGGCGATACCGGCGGCAATCCGCCGTCGATCATGGGTCTGGATTACAATTTGAAAAACCAAGCAGGCCGACTACCCAGAATCGACGTCGGCGCCGCTCCGGTGGCGCCGTTGCATGCATGAACCGACCCGTTCCCCGTTTCCAGATCGTGCCCAATGGCGTCGCGCTACGTCGTGGCCGTGCAGTCTGGCTGTTGTTCGCTGTGCTATGGCTGCTGTCGATGGGTCTGACCTGGTGGTTCGCCAGCCGTCAGGCAGCGCCGCGGCTGGGCGCGGTCAGCGCGCAATTGCGTGAAGCCGAACACAAACTGCTGGCACAACAGCAGCAGATCCAGGCGCTGCATCAGCATCAGGCCACCCTGGCCCGTTCCGACCAGATCAGCCGCGCCGCCAACAATGAAGTGCAGAGTTCGCTTGCCGAGCGCGAGGAGGAGATCGCCAGCTTGCGCGCGGATGTCGCGTTCTACGAGCGTTTGGTCGGTGCCACCAGTCAGCGCAAGGGCTTGAGCGTGCACTCGGTGGAGTTCTCGGCCGAGGTTGGCGGCACCTGGCGCTACAACGTGGTGCTGACCCAAAATCTCAACCGTGGCGCGATCAGCCAGGGACAGATGCGCCTGACCGTGGAAGGGGTGCGCGGTGGCAAGCTCGCCAGCGTGGGCTGGGACGAATTGCATCAGAAGACAGGCATGCCGGGACAGGACTATTCGTTCCGATATTTCCAACAGTTGGATGGCAGCGTAATACTGCCCAAGGGATTCACCCCGCAGCGGGTGCGCGTCTGGTTGAGCGGTGGTGGGGCACCGGTCAACCAGACCTTCGATTGGGCATTGGCCGGCAACAGCAACGGCAAAGGGGAGTAGAGCGATGTTCGGAAACAAGAGCGGCCGCAGCGGTCAGACCGTGGTGGACACCCTGATCGGCGCCCAGGTGGTGATCCGTGGCGACTTGGTATTCAGCGGTGGGCTCTACGTGGAAGGGCGCATTCTCGGCAAGGTGATGGCCGAGGAGGGCGTGCCGGCGATGCTGACCCTGTCCGAACACGGCACCATCGAAGGCGAGGTGCGTGCCCCGGTGGTGGTCATCAATGGCCAACTGATCGGCGACGTACACGCCACCGAGCGGGTGGAACTGGCGCCGAAGGCGCGGGTGCAGGGGAATGTGCATTACCAAGTGGTGGAGATGAACGCCGGCGCGCAACTCACCGGGCGTTTGATCCATGCCGGCAGCATCGCCGCGCTGGCGCCGCCGCAGGTGCCCAACGCCATCGCCTTGGGCGACCGCGAGTCGCCGCCGCCTGCGCTGACGGTGGACCAGGCTTGATTCGGCGCCCGTCCGTCCCCATGCTGCTTGCATGAGTACCCTCGTCTCCCTTCCCGGCGCTGCGCCGACGCCCGACTACCAGTCGCTGGAGCGGCCGCTGAACTTCACCTCGGCCGCCGCGGCCAAGGTCCGCGAGTTGATCCGCGAGGAAGGCAACGACGCGCTGGCGTTGCGCGTGTACATCCAGGGGGGGGGCTGCTCCGGCTTCCAGTACGGCTTCGAGTTCGACGAAAACCGTGCCGAGGACGATCTGGCGGTGCAGACCGACGCGGTCACCCTGCTGGTCGATCCACTCAGCCTGCAGTACCTGATGGGTGCCGAAGTTGACTACAGCGAAGGTTTACACGGTGCGCAGTTCGTGATCCGCAATCCCAACGCCAAGACCACCTGCGGGTGCGGTAGCAGTTTCAGCGTATAGACACGCTGCGGCTTGCGGTACGCCCGGTTTGCCTGCACCCTGCGGCGCATGCCCGAACCGATGCCGATGCCCGTTTCTTTCGCTTTCGCCACAAGCACGCTCGACCGTGCCGATGCTCTACGCAACGATCCGGCCGCGCTGCGTCGTGCCTGGGAACAGGCGCGGGTGTTGGTCTTGGATGCCGATGGCCATGCATATGCCGACGTCCAAGGGTGTCTGTGCGTCTATGCCAGCGCGATGTTGGGCGATGCGCTGGAGCGTGCGGTGTTTCTCGGCCTGGACGATGGGCAGGCGTGGTTCGCGCTGATCGCCGATGTGCTGCCGCACGATCTCGCACCGGCGCAGCGCCTGGACTTGCGCCGTGCCGCTGCCGAGTGGCCAGTGGCTGTCGCTGGCGTGTTCGCCTATGCCCGCGCCATGCTTCATTGGCAATCGCGGACCCGCTTCTGCGGCGTGTGCGGTGGCGTGATCAAGTTTCTGCGCGGTGGTTTTCTCGGCCAGTGCACCCAGTGCGGCATCGAACATTACCCACGCGTGGACCCGGCGGTGATCGTCGCGGTCAGCGATGGCCAGCGCCTGCTGCTCGGGCGCCAGGCCAGTTGGCCGGCGCGACGCTACTCGCTGATCGCCGGTTTCGTCGAACCAGGCGAGTCGCTGGAACAGACCGTGGTCCGCGAAGTGGCCGAGGAAACCCGGGTGCGGGTGCAGCCGGGCAGTTGCCGTTATTATGCCGCGCAGCCATGGCCCTTTCCTGGCGCGCTGATGCTCGGTTTCACCGCGCTGGCGATGCCGGATGTGCCGCAGGTGGATGGTGAACTGGAAGACGCGCGCTGGTTCGACCGCGAGGACATCGGCGCTGCCCTGGAGCGTGCAACGGCACAGGGCGACAGCGCCGACGATGGCCATGGACTCCGCCTGCCGCCGCGCATCTCCATTGCGCGTGCGTTGATCGAGGACTGGCACCGGCGCGGCTAGCCGCGGCTCTGCCGGTCAAGCGCATCCGTTTCAGAACGGTCCCGGAGGACCTGCATGTTTACGACCCTCGTCGCTGTGATCGTTACGCTGGTGCTGAGCCATGTCGCGCCTGGCATGGTGGCGTCCTTGCGTCGCTTCGACGCCTTCGGCGACTGGCTGTCATGGTTAGACGCGCATGCCGGCGATGGCAGTGTGTGGCGCGGCCGCGATGGCATGCTGCTGGCGTTGCTGCCGGTTTTGCTGCTGGTGGGCTTGGTGCAGTGGCTGTTGGCGGTGCCGTATCTTGGCTTGTTCGCTTTGTTGTTCGGGATCGCAGTGTTGGTCTTCAGTTGGGGGCCGCGTGACCTGGACCGCGATGTGGAAGCGGTGATCGAGGCCGACGACGCAGCGACGCGACGCTTGGCGGTGGCGCAATTGCGGGCCGATGGTGGGCCGCTGCGCGAGGACCCGGCGGGCCTGGTGCAGACGGTGGCGGTCGCGGCGCTGCGGCGTTGGTTCGCGGTGCTGTTTTGGTTTTTGCTGCTCGGGCCATTCGGTGCGCTGGGTTACCGTCTGCTCGCGCTGTCGGTGGCCGGCCCGTATGCGGCGCGGCTACCGCCTGCCACCGCTGCCGGTGCGCGCCTGCTGCTGGGGGCGCTGGAATGGCCGGTGGCCCATCTGATGACATTTTCGTTGGCGTTGGTCGGCAATTTCGAGGCGGTGTTCGGCGTCTGGCGTGCGCTCGGTGGTGGCCGTTGGCGTCTGGACAGCAGTTTCATCGGGCCAGTGGCTTGCGCCAGCGTGCGAGGCGAACTCGATGCCGAGGCGCACGACTACAGCGACGCGGGCATGCTGGTACCTGCGTTGCGACCGCTGCCCGAATTGCGCGATGCGATGAGCCAGATGTGGCGGGTCTTGCTGTTGTGGTTGCTGCTGCTGGCAATGTTGGTGATCGCCGGCTGGGTCGGCTGAGCCGATGCGCCCCGGTTGCATGCATGGGGCGCGAGCAAAATTAAAAGTCCAGGCCTGTTATGCACGGGCGGCGGCCGTGCTCGGCTCACTGTTCTCGATCCTTGATGCATGGACGCCATGGTGCTTATGCGGACAGAGCGGAGTTGCATCCAGCGTGCTTGCCTGTACGCATCGACCCGAAGCCATCTATTCTGGTTTGACGGCGTTTATGCGGCTTCGCCGCGCAGTCGTCGCACCTGTGCTTCCAGCACCTCGGCGCTGGCCTGGGTGCCGGCAATCGGTGTGTCGGCGATCACCTCGATCGGAGCGCGGAAGCGTCGCGGTACACGCATGCGCCCCAGCCGCGAATCGCGCCTGCTCCACATGCTGCTCCACATGTTGCGCAGGGCCATCGGCACGACCGGCACCGCGCGGCGGGCGAGGATTTTCTCCACCCCGGACTTGAACGCGCCGATTTGCCCGTCCTTGGTCAGCGTGCCCTCGGGGAAGATGCACACCAGCTCGCCCTCGGCCAGTGCCGCATCGATAGCGTCGAAAGCACGCTCCAGCAGCATCGGATCCTCGCGCGCGCCAGCGATCGGAATCGCCTTGGCGGTGCGAAAAATCCAACGCATCACGGGCAGATTGAAGATGCGGTAGTACATGACGAAGCGCACCGGTCGTGGGAGTGAGGCGGCCAGCACCAGCGCGTCCATGTAGCTGACGTGGTTGCATACGATCAGCGCCGCGCCCTCGTCGGGTACGTGTCGCTCGATACCGTGCACGCGCAGCCGGTACAGCGCCTGCACCATCACCCAGCTGAGGAAGCGCATCAGGAATTCTGGGACGATGCTGAAGATCCACAGCGCGACCAGCGCATTGGCGATGGCCAGCGCCAGGAAGACCTGCGGGATGTTCAGCTCAGGCATCGGGACGCGCAGGCCGAACAAGCTCAGGTGCGGCAACTGTAATGCGATGCCGATCGTTGCGGCGAGGACAATGAACAGCGCGTTCTGGATATTGAGTCCGGCGATGACCCGCGATATTTCCGCCTTCGGCGTGCGGCTCTGGATCAGCGCAAACAGCGGCACCACGAACAGGCCACTGCACAGACCGATGCCGATCAGATCGAGCATGAGCCGCCAGCTTCCAGATTGGTGGACGAACCCGCCGATCTCCAGGCCGGTGTGCAACGCTGCGCCAGGCCGGGCGAAGTACAAGTCGAGCATGAAGCCACTGATACCAAACGCGCCCAGCGGCACCAGGCCGATTTCCACGGTGTGTCCGGACAGTTTTTCGCACAGCAGTGCGCCGGTGCAGGTGCCGATCGAGAACAGCGCCAGCGCGAAGATGTAAAGTTCCTGCGTGCCACCGAGGTTGACCTCGGCATAGGTTGGCAACTGCGCGGTGAGCACGGTGCCGAGGAACCAGAACCACGACACGCCCAGCACGGCGTTGCGCACCGCCAGTTGTCTACGGGTCAGGCGCATGATCGCCAGCGACTGCGGCAGTGGGTTCCAATGGATTTTCAGTTGCGGTGCGCCGGCATCGACCTTGGGCATGCGGCGTGCGACCAAGTTACCGGTGAGCGCCAGTGCGATCACCGCGGTGGCGGCGGCGACTGGACCGTGGTTGCCGGCGATCTGGAAGATCAACCCGCCCACGATCATGCCGCACAGAATCGCCAGCGACGTGCCCATCTCGACCAGGCCGTTGCCGCCGGTCAGTTCCTCCGGTTTGAGCACCGATGGCAGGATCGAATACTTCACCGGACCGAACAGCGTGGCTTGCAGGCCGCTGCAGAATAGCGCCAGCAGCAGCAGCGTCATGTGCTCGGTCAGGAAGCCGACCGCCGCCAGCGACATGATCGCGATCTCCATCGTGGTGGTGATGACGACCAGACGCGATTTCTCAAGCCTCTCGGCGATCTGCCCGGCGAGCGAGGAAAACAGGAAGAACGGCAGGATGAACAGCGCGGGCGCCAAGTTGGTGTACAGCGTGCGCTGTTGCGGGGTGACACCGAGATAAAACAGCAGGCCGATGATCGCTTGTCGGTACACGTTGTCGTTGAACGCGCCGAGCGCCTGGACCACGAAGAACGGCAGAAAGCGGCGTTGCCGCAGCAGGGCGAACTGGTTGTGAGCAGACATGCAGACTCCTTTGCGGACGCGGGCAGCCTAGCAGCTTCGATGCGGATCAAGGTTGCTGGGGAGCATCAGTTCGTGCAGGACGAGCTTGTCGCGTGCGGCGAAGCAATCCCCTGGCGAGGTTGATCGAGCTGGCAACGCATGTCAGCCTGCGTTTGGCACGGTAAGCGCGGATGCTGATGCCGACGTCGCCATATCAGTAACCGCCCGCGCCGCTTCGCGTAGTTTGGGCAATAAGCGCAGGGTCAGTGCGAGTTGGTTGCGCACCAGTCGGCGCTTGCTGTCGTCGATGCCATCCTCGCGTTCCAGCGCATCGGCCAGCGCGATCTCGGCCGTGGTGTCGGCCATGGGCAGGTCACGTCGCTGACTCAGCGCGTCGGCCAACCCACCCAGTGTCTCCTGTAGGTAGGCGCCGGCACGGTCGATGTCCGGATCGGCTTCGCCTGCCAGTGCGGCGCGGTGCGCGCCCAGCGCCGACAGATAACCGAGCAGGGTGTTGGACAGTGCCAGGAAGCGGAAACCCGCGTCCAGGTTACGGCGGTAGCGGCCTGGTTCGCGCAGCATGTTGGATAACGCCACCGACAGGGCCGCGTCGGCGTTGTGCATGTCGCGCCGGGCGATGCGGTACGGCAGGTCGTCGCGCATGCCGCTGCGATATTGCTCCAGCACCTGCGCCAGGTAGCGTGCGCAACTGGTCAGCACCGTCGCCATCACCTGATTGAGGCGGCGGCCCTGCCAGTCCGGCAGGATCAGGAACGCGGCGGCGGCGGCGATTGCGCAGCCGATCAGCGTATCGAGCAGGCGCGGCCAGATCAGCACGAAGCCGTCGCCGATCAGGTTGAAGCAGAACAGCGCCATCACCGTGATCGCCGCGGTGGCGAGCATGTAGCGGTCGGTGCGGGTGACGAAGAACAGTAGCGTGGCCACCAGGGCGAACAGCAACTGTACTTCGGTGCTGGGAAAAAGTTGCATCAGCGCCCAGGCCGCGCCCAGCCCGATCAGTGTGCCAGCGATGCGCTCGGCCAGGCGCAGTCGGGTGGCGCCGTAGTTGGGCCGGCAGACGAAAGCGGTGGTCAGCAGCACCCAGTAGCCATTGCGGGTATGCATGGCCTGGATGATCGCGTAGCCGATTGTCAGCGCGATTGCCATGCGCAACCCGTGTCGGAATAGCACCGAGCCGGGGGTGAGTTGTTGGCCGATGCGTACCAACATCTCGCGCAGGGTATGCGGCGAAGCGTCGCGCAGGCGAGTATCCAGGGTGTCGCTGTTGGCGTCCAATCGCGCGGCCTCGGCTAGGCGCCGCTCGATGCTTTGCAGATTGGTCACCAGTAACTCCAGCGAGCCGAGCAGGCGCGCCTGCTGTGGATCGGCGTGGGCATGCAGAAAATCCAGCGATTGGCGCAGATCGGTGGTGGCCTGCTGGGTCTGTTCGCCGTAGTCGAACGGCTTGCTTAGTCGGATCGCCTCGCCCAGCGCCGCACAGGCCTTGCCCTGCAACGCCAGCAGGCGCTGGCAGCGGTACAGTACGTCGCTGTGGAAGAAGGCGTCGGTCAGCGCCTCGTATGGATAGTGCGAGGAGCTGGCGCGCTCGTGGAAGTCCTGCGCCATGTAGTACAGGCGGAAGTACAGGCCGGACTGCACGCCGGGCCGGCCGGAACGGCCGAAGCGGCTCATGATCGCGGTCTTGGCTGCGTTCAACGCCGCCACCACTTGCGCGTTCTGTTCGGCCAGTGCGAGCCGCCGCGCATGCAGGTCGCTTTGCCGGATCGGCTCGAACAGCGCGGCTTTGAGCTCCAGGTAGCGGCCGAGTTCGACGAACAGCCGCGATAGCCGTTCGCGCACCGGGCGGTTGGCGAACAGCACCGTCCATAGCACTGACAGCACGCTGTACCAGCTGGCGCCGAGCAGCAACAGCGCCACGCCATGCCAGGCGCTGGCACCGAGATGGCCGCTCGGGTTGCCATGCTCGATGCCGATCATCGCGTAAATCGCCAGCGCCACCGTGCCCTGGGCGATGGACGCATAGCGCTCGCCGAGCGCGCCGAGTAGGGTCAGGGCGAAGGTGGACAGCGCCAGACCGGCAGCGAACGCCAGCGGATACGGGAATAGCACCACCACGCCGGCGGCGGCCGCGGCGAAGCACAGTAGCGACAGCAGCACCGACTTGATCCGCCCCAGCCAGTTGTCGTCGGTTTCGGCGATGGCGCTGGCGATGGTGCCGAGGAAAATCGCCGGCAGCGCATCCAACTGCTGGCGATGCCAGCACAGACCCATCGCCGCGGCCAGCGCGATGAACACGCGCAGGCCGTAGCTGGCCTTTTCATGTGCCCAGAGGCGGCTGAGGTGGGATTCGAGCGAGGCTGTGTGCACCGCAACAAGATAGCGCACCCGTGGTTGGCGCGACGCGATCACCGTCACCGGGTGCGGCAGTGAATGGGAGGCATTGGCGTGGCGATCCAGCGCCTGATTTTTTGAGCTGCCTACACGGCAGTGAACTCGATTGCTCTCAGCCGCTGCTCCAGCGCATTTTTCTGAGCTGCCTACACGGCAGTGAACAGCGGGAAGACGGGCATGAGTTCGCGGTCAAATTTCTGAGCTGCCTACACGGCCGCTAGGCGCCGCGTTCGCGCGCGATGGCGCGCCAGCCGATGTCGTGGCGGTGGAAAGCGCTGGCCCAGTGGATCCGGGCCACGCCGGCATAGGCGCGGCGCTGCGCATCGGCCACGCTATCGCCCAGCGCGGCGACGCACAGCACGCGGCCGCCGGCGCTGACCACGCGCCCCTGCGCATCCAGCGCGGTGCCAGCATGGAACACTTTGGCATCGGCGGGCACCGCCTCCAGGCCGGTGATCGGCTCGCCGGTGACGGGCGTGTCCGGATACGGTGCCGCGGCCAGCACCACCCCCAGCGATGGGCGCGGGTCCCACTGCGCTTGGGTCGCATGCAGACGCCCATCCAGCGCTGCCTCGACCAGATCGACCAGGTCCGATTGCAGGCGCAGCATCACCGGTTGCGTTTCCGGGTCGCCGAAGCGCACGTTGAATTCGATCACCTTCGGCGCGCCACTGGTGTCGATCATCAGCCCTGCGTAGAGGAAGCCGGTGAATGGCACGCCGTCGGCCTGCATGCCGCGCACGGTCGGTTCCACCACCTCGCGCATCACCCGCGCATGCACTTCGGCGGTGACCACCGGGGCTGGCGAGTAGGCGCCCATGCCGCCGGTGTTGGGGCCGGTGTCGCCGTCGCCGACGCGCTTGTGGTCCTGGCTGGTGGCCATCGGCAGCGCGCTGACGCCGTCGACCATGGAGATGAAGCTGGCCTCCTCGCCGTCGAGGAATTCCTCGATCACCACGCGCGCGCCGGCCTCGCCGAAGGCGTTGCCGGAGAGCATGTCGCGCACGGCGGCCTCGGCTTCGGCCAGGGTCATGGCCACGATCACGCCCTTGCCGGCGGCCAGGCCATCGGCCTTGATGACGATCGGCGCACCTTTCTCGTACACGTAGGCTAGCGCGGCATCCACTTCGGTGTGCACGGCGTAGAACGCGGTCGGAATGCCGTGGCGGTGGAGGAAATCCTTGGCGTAGGCTTTGCTACCTTCCAACTGTGCGGCCGCGGCGGTGGGGCCGAAGATGCGCAGGCCGGCGGCGCGGAAGCGGTCCACCACGCCCAGCACCAGCGGTACTTCCGGGCCGACCACGGTCAGCGCCACGCCTTCGGTCTGCGCCAGCGTCAGCAGCCCGTCGAGGTCGGTGACCTTGACCGCCACGTTGCGGCATTTGGCTTCGCTGGCGGTGCCGGCGTTACCGGGTGCCACCAGCACCTCGCTGACACGGGAGGATTGGGCCAGTTTCCAGGCCAAGGCATGTTCGCGGCCGCCGGCACCGATTACGAGGAGTTTCATGGGGTCGAGTTATCCATACGAATCAGGAGGAAGGCCAAACAGAGCCGCCATTTGATAAAACCGAGCCAGATTTTGCGTCTGTGGATCTGCTCGGTCGTTTCAGTGCGGTTGCCACGATGGTCAGTACAACGCAGCGTGCGATTTGTTGTCATGGTCAGTTCCTGCAATGGCTCTGACCGGACAAACGAAACAGCTTCCATGCGCGATCAACGGGCGGACGTTGCGAAATTCCGCCGCAGCGACCGTGTCAGGATCAGCACGACTCAATGCCGGAAATGCCGCACGCCGGTGAACACCATGGCGATGCCGTGTTCGTCGGCCGCGGCGATGACCTCGGCGTCGCGCATCGAACCGCCAGGCTGGATCACCGCCTTGATGCCGGCCGCGGCGGCGGCGTCGATGCCATCGCGAAACGGGAAGAACGCGTCGGAGGCCATCACCGCGCCTTCCACGGTCAGGCCTGCGTCGGTGGCCTTGATGCTGGCGATGCGCGCCGAGTACACCCGACTCATCTGCCCGGCGCCCACGCCGATGGTGCGGTGATCCCTGGCGTAGACGATGGCGTTGGACTTGACGTACTTGGCGACCTGCCACGCGAACAGCAGGTCGGCGAACTGCGCCTCGCTCGGCGCCAGTCGGGTGACCACCTTGAGCGCGTCGCGGGTCACCACGTGGTCGTCGGCGGTCTGCATCAGCAGGCCCGAGCCGATGCGCTTGGTGTCGATGAAGCCATGGCAGGCCGGTGCCAGCGGGATGCGCAGCACGCGCACGTTGGCCTTCTTCTTGGCGTATTGCAGCGCGGCGTCTTCGTAGTCCGGGGCGATCAGCACCTCGACGAATTGGCGATCCAGGATGAGCTTGGCGGTGGCCGCATCCAGCGTGCGATTGAAGGCAAGGATGCCGCCGAAGGCGCTGGTCGGATCGGTCGCATAGGCCAGTTCGTAGGTGTCGCCGCAGCCCGTGCCCACCGCCACGCCGCAGGGGTTGGCGTGCTTGACGATAACGCAGGCCGGCGCGTCGAACTGGCGCACGCACTCCCAGGCCGCGTCGCTGTCGGCGATGTTGTTGTAGCTCAGCTCCTTGCCTTGCAGTTGCTCGAACGTCGCCAGCGAGCCAGGGGCCGGGGACAGGTCGCGATAGAACGCGGCTTGCTGGTGCGGGTTCTCCCCGTAGCGCAGGTCCATTACCTTGACGAAGCTGCTGTTGCTCTGCGCGGGAAACGCGCTGCGGCACACGCCGGCCTCGGTGTGTTCGACCACCGCCGACAGATAATTGCTGATCGCCGCGTCGTACTGGGCCACGCGGTTGAACGCGGCTACCGCCAGGGCGAAGCGCTTGGCCGCCGACAGCGCGCCGGCGTTGGCATCCAGCTCGGCCAGCAGGTCGGCGTATTGCGCCGGATCGGTGGCCACCGCCACGCGGGCGAAATTCTTTGCCGCCGAGCGCAGCATTGCCGGGCCGCCGATGTCGATGTTTTCCACCGCTACGTCGAGGGTGCAGGCCGCATCGGCGGTGACTTGCTCGAATGGATACAGATTCAGCACCAGCAGGTCGATCGGCGCGATGCCATGTTCGGCCATCACCGCATCGTCGGTGCCGGCGCGGCCCAGCAGGCCGCCGTGTACCCGTGGGTGCAGGGTCTTGACCCGTCCGTCCATCATTTCCGGGAAGCCGGTCAGTTCGGAGACGTCCTGCACTGTCAGCCCGGCCTCGCGCAGCGCCTTGGCGGTGCCGCCGGTGGACAGCAGTTCCACCTTGCGCGCGGCCAGTGCACGGGCCAGGTCGATCAGGCCGGTCTTGTCGGAAACGGACAGCAGCGCCCGGCGCACGGGCAGGAAATCGGAAGACATGAGGGCAAGGCACACATCGAAGCGAGGGAGCGATATTGTAGGCTGCGCCGTCGCCGGCATGGACCTTGGCGCCGCGCGATGGCGTGGATCTACGCGATCATTGGTCGCTGCCAGGACCGGTTGCGCTCGGCGCAGTGGATCCTGCCTCGGTGTCACCGCCATCGGGTCTGCATTGCTCAGGATTCATCAAGTCTCTCACGGCCATGAAACCCCCTCCATCCGCGGCTGAAGTCAGCGACGGGTCGTTGATGTCGAGTCCGGCGCTGACACGGATCAATGGGATTGAAGCCATGGTGAGGACAGCGACCAAAAGATGATGTGCGCTCCGAGGTAGTCCGTCGCGAAAGTGGACTGCTCAACCTTGCCCACGACTTGACCGGTACGCGGATCGCGATAGTCGAGATCGGGTTCCTGAACGGCCATCGCGACCAAATCCAGCCGTCCCTTGTATGCGTGGAAGAACGGATAGGCGTTATGCATCTGGGCATTCTTGTTGGGCAGCACGTCTGGTCCGCCGATGCCGATGTGATGTGCTACAGCGAAATCGAAGGCGCGCTGCATGTAGCGATGGTCGTTGTTCCATTCGCAGGGCCAGAAGTTGATGTATTGGACGACAGCGCTGTGCTTGAAAACCGCCCGCGCATATGCAGCGTTTTCCAGGGTGGCTTGAAAGTAGCCGTCGCAGCTGAAACCTCCAGCGGAGTCTTTGGGCTTGTCCAGATCAATCGCCGATTCGGGCAAGTTGATGCCACGGATGCGGCCGTCGAAGCGTTCGGCCAGTGCCTTGAGCAGCGCCTGATAGCGTTCACGCACATGGGAATTCCATTGCATGGACACCCAGCCTTCGCCGCTGGTGCTATCGCCTTGTTTCGCCAGACCTCCGCCGTAGATGGGATCTTTCAACAGATACTCGGGGATGCGGCGCGCGTCGGCCGAGAAAAAGCGGTCCTGCAATTGCACGAAGAGCGGTTTGTGCACCGATTGCAGATAGGCCAGGTCATGTTCGATCGCCGTAAAATCGTAGACGCCCTTCGACTTTTCCAGCATGCGCCAGGGATAAATAACCTGAGCGCCTTTGATGTCGCTGCGCGCTAGAAGCGGCTTGGCCTTGGCGAAATCTCCGGTGGAAAGATAGATGTAGTCATCTGCAGTTTTGGCATGTTTCGCGAATGCAGGAAGTGCAAGAGCCAGTAGGCAAAGCAACATGGTCTTGTTCATTTGTGTGCATTTCATTGTCAAGTACACAGCGCAGGCGCTGAGCGTGCGTTGTCCAATCGATGGATGGTGCGTCGGTCATAGTGACCGGTCAGGCGATGCGGCTGGCTTGCGCCGATCCAAGCCGTCATGCAATCGCGAAAGTATCACTCTACGAATCGACTTTACACCCCATCGATATGCCTGTGATCGAGAGTGCATCGGCCTGGTGAATTGCCAAGACGTTCCCTGAAAGCGCTGTGGCAAAAAGCGATTGCCCCTGGAATTGGTGTGGTGTTTGGGCGCCACGGCGGGCATCGCATCGGGCGAGGAGGGCGTGCCTTCGGCGCGCATGTTGCGTGCGCCGTATTCTTCAGGCCAGCCCGTATTCCTTCAGTTTCTTCCGCAGCGTGGCGCGATGAATGCCCAGCAGCGCCGCAGCGCGGCTCTGGTTGCCTTCGCAGTAGTTGAGCACTTCCACGAACAACGGAATCTCCATCTCGCGCAGCACGATCTCGTATACGTCGTCGGCGTCGCAACCGTCGAGGTCGCGCAGGTAGCGGCGCACGGATTGCGCCACGTGTTCGCGTAGCGGTGGCTTCGGTGCGCCGCGACTGGAGTCAAGACGTGTGGTGGCGGCGTTCAAGTTCGATGGATCCCGGTAAGACGACCGCGCCGGGAGTCTGAGTGGCGCGGAGAGATGAGTCTAGCGCGTGGCCCGCGTCGCTGTCATGGCGACAGGCGGTATCAGTGCGGTTTTAGTAGAAATCGAAGCTGAATGCTGCTGTTTCCGCCGTTGGTTCGCGGACCTGGAAGGCGATTTGTGCGCTTTGTCCAGGCTCTAGTGTGTCGTTGTCTGGACGGGTGCTGCCCAGGTAGTCCATCGGGCGCAACACGCGGCTGCCGATGGTGCGTCCATCGGCGTCGGCCAGCGATAGCTGAAGCAGCGGCCAGGCTTGCGCCCAGCGTGCATCGTTGCGAAACGTGGCGTGTACCAGCAGGATGCCGTCGCTGCCAGGCAGCGGCCGTACCTCGCGGCTGAGCATGGTGAATGCGCGCGGCTCGCGCCACGCCGGCACGCTGCAGTGCAGCACTTTGCAGATTCCGGTGACCCATGGCCGCCAGTGCGCGTCCGCACTCAGTTGTTGGCGGTCGGCGATCAGAGTCTGCATCGCCAAGAGGGCGCTCAACCCGACTAGGGCGATCCATTGCCAGGGTCTGGAGCGCAACACCGGGCGTCTCAAGAAGCTCGGCGCGGCGTTGGGAGCTGTCTCTAGCGTGTGCGTCGCCGCATCGGTGATTGCCTCCAGCATGTCCGGTGTGGTGTCGGCCGTATCGGGTTCGGTCTGGAGCGTTGATGCGCCATGCGCGGGTACATCCGCTACGGTGCCGGGCTCGGACGTGGCCGCAGCATCGGTGTGTGTGGCCGACCGATCCGGTTGACGTAACAGGGTCGCGAGGCTGGGACGTGGTGGTGTGGGATCGGACATGCGCAAACGTAGCGACGGCGAGTACGCTATTCAAGCATGTGCGGAGAGGCTGTGCAGCGCGAGACACTTCCGTTGCGCGCTTGGCGCGCCCGTTCGTACAGTTTGTTGCTCACGTTCATTTGCGCAGAAGGCGGCCGGCAGGACGGATGGCGCGTTGCGCTATCCGCGTCCTGATGCCATCGCTATGCTGTGAGCTGCCTGTGCAGTGCGCGTGGTGGGGAGGCGAGGTGGTCATCGTCGAGCACACCGTCCATCTAGGAGGCAATGGCAGTGGATTCAGGTGCGGCGCACGCCGTCGATGCGTATCCAGTCGCTGTCCTGCTCGGTACGCAATTGTTCGAACCATGCTGCATAACGCTGCAACAGATCCTGCTCCTGGCCGTGCAGGATTCCGGAGAGCGCGATGCGTCCGCCCGGCGCGACGCGCGCTGCCAGGGTCGGCGCCAGCACGTCCAGCGCCGAGGCGAGGATGTTGGCGACGACCACTGGATAGGTCGCGGTTGGTTCGTCGGCGGGCAAGTACACCGCCAGCCGGGCGCCGATGGCGTTGCGCTCGGCGTTGTCGTGGCTTGCCAGCAGCGCTTGCGGGTCGTTGTCCACGCCGACGGCTGCCGCTGCGCCCAGTTTCAGCGCTGCCAGCGCCAGGATGCCCGAGCCGCAGCCGAAGTCGAGCACTCGTGCCTGCGCCAGCGCGCCCTCGCTGGCCAGTGCGTCCAGCCAGCGCAGGCACAGCGCGGTGGTCGGATGGGTGCCGGAACCGAATGCCAGGCCGGGGTCTAGACGCACCACGGCAGCGTCGGCGCCGCTGGCCTCCTCCGGCAGCACGTGGTTCCACGGCACGATGAAGGTGCGCGCGCCGAAGCGCATCGGCTGGAACTGATCCAGCCAGGCGCGCTCCCAGTCCTGATCGTCGACCTTGCGGAAAGTGGCTTGGCTCCAGTCCAGTCCGGGGTCGAACGCGTCCAGCGCGGCCAGTAGCAGCAACGCATCCTGCTCCTCAGGGAACAGCGCGCTGAGTACCAGTGTGCCCCACAGCGGTGTCTCGCCCACGCCCGGTTCCAGGATCGCGCGTTCGTTGCTGGTGTCGGCATCGGCATCGAGCAAGGTGACGGCCAGCGCGCCGACATCCTCCAACGCAGTTTCGTAACGGGGCTGGGTGGCGTCGGTGCAACGCAAGGTCAGTTCGAGGAACGGCATCGGTCGGCGGGCGATCAGGTGAGTGAGGGCGAGTTGCGGACTCGGGACTTGGCGTTTTCCAGGTGTAAGCCGCATGTGTTGCTGTCATGGCGGCGGCGTTGTACAGGACCAACGGCATGTTGCGACTTGCGATGGCGGCAAGACGTTGCCGTTTTTTCGTCACGGCACTGGATCGCGATTTGGCTCCGGAGCGCATGCGCCGCCATCCGGAGCCAGGGGCTTGGTTACACCAACGCAATCGACTTGTTCTTGCGCTCGGCCAGGCGTTTTTCCAGGTAGTGGATGTTCTGTCCGCCGGCCTGGAAGCCCTTGTCGCGCATGATCCGCTGCTGTAGCGGAATGTTGGTCTTGATGCCGTCCACCACCATCTCGCTCAGCGCCACGCGCATGCGTGCGATCGCGGTCTCGCGGTCGGGGCCATGCACGATCAACTTGCCGATCATCGAGTCGTAGTTCGGTGGCACTTTGTAGCCGCTGTAGATGTGGGTGTCCACGCGCACACCGGGGCCGCCGGGCGGGTGGAAGCCGGTGATCAGTCCTGGATTGGGCATGAAGGTTTCCGGATCCTCGGCGTTGATGCGGCACTCGATCGCATGGCCGCGCAGCACGATGTCTTTTTGCTTGATGCTCAGCTTGTGCCCGGCAGCAATACGCAATTGTTCGCAGACCAGGTCGATGCCGGTGATGCGCTCGGTGACAGGATGCTCCACCTGGATGCGGGTGTTCATTTCGATGAAGTAGAAGCGCCCGTTCTCGAACAGGAACTCGAAGGTGCCGGCGCCGCGATAGCCGATGCGAATGCAGGCGTCCACGCAGACCTTGCCGATTTCGTTGCGCAGTTCCTCGGTGATGCCCGGTGCCGGCGCTTCCTCGACCACTTTTTGATGGCGACGCTGCATCGAGCAGTCGCGCTCGCCCAGATGGATGGCATTGCCCTGGCCGTCGGCCAGCACCTGGATCTCCACATGGCGCGGATTCTCCAGGAATTTCTCCATGTACACCTGGTCGTTGCTGAAAGCGGCCTTGGCCTCGGACTTGGTGGTCTCGATTGCCGCCTTCAACGCCGCTTCCGAATGCACCACACGCATGCCGCGACCGCCACCACCGCCAGCGGCCTTGATGATGACCGGATAGCCGATTTCGCGCGCGATCTTGGTGTTGGCGACGATGTCCTCGCCCAGTGGACCGCCCGAGCCGGGCACGCAGGGCACGCCGGCGGCCTTCATCGCGCGGATCGCTTCCACCTTGTCGCCCATCAGGCGGATGGTGTCGGCCTTGGGGCCGATGAAGATGAAGCCGGACTGCTCCACGCGCTCGGCGAAGTCGGCGTTCTCCGACAAAAAGCCGTAGCCAGGATGGATGGCTTGCGCGTCGGTGACCTCGGCCGCGGCGATCAGTGCCGGGATATTGAGGTAGCTCTCCGCCGACGCGGCCGGGCCGATGCACACCGACTCGTCGGCCATGGCGACGTGCTTGAGGTTGCGGTCCACGGTGGAATGCACCGCGACCGTGCGGATGCCCAGCGTATGGCACGCGCGCAGGATGCGCAGGGCGATTTCGCCGCGATTGGCGATGACGACTTTATCTAGCATGGGAAAGGATTCCGAACGCGGGATGTGGTTCTGGACACGTGATCCGGGGCGCGGGGCGCGGAAAAGCAAATCGGCGCGGGGCGCGCTTGCTTTTCCGAGTCACGTGTCTCGGTCCCGAGTCCCGGGCTTCAACCGATCACGAACAGTGGCTGGTCGAACTCCACGGGCTGGCCGCTTTCGCCCAGGATCGCGACGATGGTGCCGGCGACGTCGGCTTCGATCGGGTTGAACATCTTCATTGCTTCGATGATCGCCAGGGTCTCGCCGATCTTCACCGTCTGGCCGACGCTGACGAACGCGGGCTTGTCCGGGGACGGCGAGGTGTAGAAGGTGCCGACCATCGGCGCACGTAGCACGTGGCCCTCGGGCAGGGCGTTGCCGGGCTTGGCGCTGCCGCCGGTGGAGGCCTCGGTCGGCGAATGCATCGGCATCGCGGCGGTCGGTGCAGGCACCGCCGCCGGCGGTGCGGCGACATACTGCGGCGCGCTGCCGACCATGCCCTTGGGCGTGCGCGCCAGGCGCACACTTTCCTCGCCTTCCTTGATCTCGATCTCGGCGAGATTGGATTCTTCCAGTAGGTCGATCAGCTTCTTGATTTTGCGCAGATCCATAACGGCCTCGTGAGGTGAATCGGAATAAAGACCGGGCGCGTTGCCCGGCGACTTAGACAGGAATGCTGCGTGCCTGGATGGCGCATGCGCCCGCTCCCAGCCGCGTCAGCGCCGCGTCCATCGCATAGCGGTAGCTGTCGGCACCGAATCCGCAGACCACACCGACCGCGCGATCGCTGAAATAGCTGTGGTGGCGGAACGGCTCGCGGCTATGCGGATTGGATAGGTGGATTTCGATGAATGGAACCGCCACCGCCACCAGTGCATCGCGCAACGCCACCGAGGTGTGGGTGAACGCGGCCGGGTTGATCAGGATGAACGCGGTACCATCGTCGCGTGCGGCTTGCACGCGCTCCACCAGCACATGCTCGGCGTTGGATTGCAGGCTGTCCAACTGGTGACCAGCGGCATTGGCTTGTGCCAGCAGTGCCGCATCGATCTGCGCCAGCGTGGCGTGCCCGTACACGTCCGGTTCGCGGCTGCCGAGCAGATTGAGGTTTGGACCATGCAGTAGCAGCAGTCGCGCCATCGGGGACACAGCATTGGAAAGGGCGGCAGTCTGCGCGAAGCCGGCATTGCTGTCCAGTTCGGCGAAGTTGCAGATGTTTTAAACATGTGTTTGACTTTGCCGATTCCCTTCTGCGCTGGGCTAGGCGCGCGTCCAAGAGCATCTTGTCGGCGTTGTGGTGCCACGGTTCCAATCCGTGCCGGATCGCCTGCGTTGTGCCGTTCAATACGCTGGCGAGCTGCTGTCGCGTGTCCAGCGCTCGGCCTCGCCTGCGGCGAACGGACCGAGTTTCTGTTTCACAATGCGGCCATCGGCGTCGATCAGCACGCTATAAGGCAATAAGCCCCGAGTGTCGCCCAGGCGCACGCTGGCGTCGGTCGGGCCGGGGGTCTCCAGCGCGATCGGGTAGCCGATCGGCACCCGTTGCAGGAATGCGCGCACGTCCTCGACCCGGTCCAGGGCGATGCCCAACACCTGCAAGCCGCCTTTGCTTGGCCTGCGCGCCAGACGCTCCAGTTCCGGCATTTCACGCACGCACGGTTCGCACCAACTGGCCCAGACGTTGATCAACAGCGGCCTGCCGTGGAACTGCCCCAGGGTGATGCGTTCGCCATTGAGCGTGGTGAGGCGCAGCGTCGGTGCGTGCTCGCCTGGCCGTGCGGCGAGCGCGTGTGCGGCGGGATCGTCGGCGGGCGCCGCAGGAATTGAGCGCGTCAGCCGCGTACGTTGCCATCCCTGCGCGGCGATCATCCCCAGCACCGCCGCGACCGCCGCGACCACAAGCAGGCGTCGCGGCGTGGCGGTCATCGTGCCGCGCGTAGCAGCGCGTCTTCGACTACGGCCTGGGTCAGCACTGGTGGCAGCACGGTCGGCGGCGCACCGGGGCCGTAGACTACGTACAGTGGCACGCCGACCGCTTTGTGCTCGGCGAGGAAGGCACTGATGCGCTGGTCCTCGTTGGTCCAGTCGCCCTTCATGTACACCGCGTCCACGCGTTTGAGCGTGTCGCGAAACGCGTCGCTGCGGAAGACGTTGCGCTCATTGGCCTTGCAGGTGACGCACCAGTCCGCGGTCATGTTGACGAACACCACGCGGTTGTCGGTGCGCAGACGGTCGAGCATTTCTGGCGAATAGGCCACGGTATTGCCCTCTTCCATCGTGGCACTGGGCGGAGGCAGTCGGGTCACGCCCCAGGCCGGCAACAGCGCCAGCAGCAGCAATACGCTGGCCGCGCGCATCCCCAGCGCATGGCCGCGCCAGCGTGCGCGCTCGAACCACCACAGGCCCAGGGCCAGCAGCGTGGCGCCGATCAGCAGCAAGGCCACCGCGTCCACCCCGCGCTGCTTGCCCAGCACCCAGAGCAGCCAGATCGCGGTCAGGTACATCGGGAACGCCAGCACTTGCTTGAGCGTTTCCATCCACGCCCCCGGCTTGGGCAGCCGCGTAGCCAGGGACGGCACGAAGCCGATCAGCAGGAACGGTAGCGCCAAGCCCAGGCCCAGGGTCAGGAACACCAGCATGGCCGTGGCCGGTGGTGCGGTCAGCGCATAGCCCAGCGCCGGACCCATGAATGGGCCGATACAGGCACTGGACACCACGCAGGCCAGCACGCCGGTGAAGAAATCGCCGACCGGTCCGCTGCGTGCCGACAGCGATTGGCCCAGGCCGCCGAGATTGGTGCTGAGGGTGAACACGCCGGACAGGCTGAGCCCGACCACGAACATCAGATACACCAGCACTGCGACGAAGCCCGGGCGCTGCAATTGGAAGCCCCACAGCAGACGCGCGGCGACGGCGATACCGCCGACCACGGCGAAGGAGGTCAATACCCCCAGGGTGTACCAGAGCGCATGGTGGCGAGCGCGGCTGCGGCTTTCGCCGCTTTGTGCCAAGCCCAGGACCTTCAACGACAGGATCGGCAGCACGCACGGCAATAGGTTCAGTACCAGGCCGCCTCCCAGTGCCAGCAGCAGGATCCACAGCAGGTTTTGCGGTGCGTGCGGCGGCGGGGCGCGGCGTGCGTCACTGTGCGCCGAGGCAGCCGGCGTGGGTTTGGGCGTAGGCGCTGTCGCTTGACTGGCAGTGGTGGTCGCGTTGTTGGCGTCGGTCTGGCGGCTGTCCAGTGGGCTCACCAGTAGCGGCGTCACCGTCGCTTGATTGAGCGGAGTGAGCGTGCCTTTGGGGAGCGACAGCTTCACGCGCCGCGTCATGGGCGGATAGCAGATGCCGTCGGTTTGACAACCCTGGAAGGTGGCCACCAAGGTCGCCTCGGCGGCATTGGTGCGCTGCCGTTGCAGCGGTACGGTCACCTCGCTTTGGCTGAAGTAGACCACCACGTTGCCGAAATGCTCGTCTTGGTGTGAGCGGCCCTGCGGCCAGCGCGGCATGCCTGTGCGGATGCCGGGAGCGCCTTCCAGCGCCAGCGCGGTGCGGTCACGGTACAGGTAGTAGCCTGGCGCGGGAGTGAAACGCAACAGCAACGTATTGCCGTCGCTGACGATGGCTTCGAAGCCGAAGGCCTGGTCCGACGGCAGCGGCAGGCCTTGCAGCGCGTCGGTAGCGGCACTGGGGCCGAACAGCGGTTTTTCCTCGGCACCTGAGCGGTTGCTTGGCAGCGCAGACGTGGTGGGCGGCGCCGCATCCGCGGCAACGACCGCAGGTAGCATCACCTCGAGCATGCGTTTCTGCGGCGGGTAGCACACGCCGGCGTCGGCACAGCCCTGGTAGCGCACTTCCATTTGCAGGCGTGTGGTGCCGGGTGCGGCGAGGCCGCTTTGCACGGCGGTTAGTTCGTTACGGTAGGTTTCCACTTCGCCGAAATACGGATCGGTCTTCTTGTGTCCGGCCGGCAGTTGCAGGGTTGGATTGGCTTTGAAGCCGTCGATCACCCGTACCGCGATCCGGTGCCGATACAGGTAATAGCCCTTGGCGATGTTCCAGTGCAGCACGATGCGGCCGGGCTCGGGCGCCTGCGCGCTCAGCACGAAGGCCTGGTCCACCGGCAGCAGGTCTTTTTCGCTGATCGCTAAGGCGGGGAAGGCGGCCATGGCCAGCAGGCACAGGGCGGTGACACGATGGAGCAAGTTCATCGGCTTATGATTCTTCTAGTTATGGTTCTTCTAGTTCTTCACGGGTTTGGGCATGTAGCCATTGCAGGTAGGCGGGCAGGCCATCTGTAACCTCGACTTCGAGCAGTTCGGGGACCTCGTAAGGGTGCAGTTCGCATAGCCGCTGCCGTAATGCGGGCAGCCGGTCGGCAGCGGTTTTGATCAGCAGCAGTACTTCGTCGGTCTGCTCCACCGTACCCTGCCAGCGGTAGGTGGAGTGCAGGCCCGGCATGCGACTGACGCAGGCGGCCAGTCGTTCGCCGACCAGTGCTAGCGCGATCCGAGTGGCGCTGGCCACATCGGGGCAGGTGCTGAACAACAAGCGTAGCGCGGGCGAGGCCATACATCCACAGTATAAGGACGTCGCCGTGGCTTTGGCGGGGTGCCCAGGGTGCTGCCTGGAGGTTGGTGTGTGTTGTGGAACAGCCTGAGCGAAATTTTTTTGCTTCCGGCCCTTGAAATCTCTGGTCGTGGCACTACATCTTGCGCATCCCGGTGTGCCGGGTTTTTTCGCGAGCGTTGCTGGCAGTCGTCATGCGCGAGTGCTAATACCGCCGAAATTTTTTAGACCAGTCAATTACTTAAGAGGTCTCTCTCAATGAGCATCAAGCCGCTTTACGACCGCGTCGTAGTCCAGCCGATCGAAGCCGACGAAATCTCCGCCGGCGGCATCGTGATCCCGGATTCGGCCAAGGAAAAGTCCACCAAGGGCAAAGTCGTGGCTGTAGGCCCCGGCAAGCCGCTGGACAACGGCAGCGTGCGCGCGCCGGCGCTGAAGGTTGGCGACAAGGTCATCTATGGCCAGTACGCCGGTTCCAGCTACAAGTCAGAAGGTGTCGAGTACAAGGTGCTGCGCGAAGACGACGTCCTGGCCGTCGTCGGCTAAAAGCCTCAGCGCGGGGTTGGACGCGGGACGCGCAGTGCGCTCCCTGTGCTCTCAGCCCGGCGTTGCCGGTCGATTCCTCATCCCCAAATCACGCATTCCGGAGTTACCCATATGGCTGCCAAAGATATCCGTTTCGGCGAAGACGCCCGTTCGCGCATGGTGCGCGGTGTCAACATCCTCGCCAATGCCGTCAGTGCCACCCTTGGCCCGAAGGGCCGCAACGTCGTGCTCGAGAAGAGCTTCGGTGCCCCGCACATCACCAAGGACGGCGTCTCCGTCGCCAAGGAAATCGAACTGGCGGATAAGTTCGAAAATATGGGCGCACAGATGGTGAAGGAAGTCGCCTCCAAAACGTCCGATAACGCCGGCGATGGCACCACCACCGCCACCGTGCTGGCGCAGGCGCTGATCCGCGAAGGCTCCAAGGCCGTGGCTGCCGGCATGAACCCGATGGACCTCAAGCGCGGCATCGACAAGGCGGTTGCGGCCGCCGTGGTCGAGTTGAAGAAGATCAGCAAGCCCACCGCCGACGACAAGGCCATCGCCCAGGTCGGCACCATCTCCGCCAACTCCGACGCGTCGATCGGCGACATCATCGCCGATGCGATGAAGAAGGTCGGCAAGAAGGGTGTGATCACGGTCGAGGAAGGCTCGGGCCTGGTCAACGAACTGGATGTGGTCGAAGGCATGCAGTTCGACCGCGGCTACCTGTCGCCATACTTCATCAACAACCAGCAGAGCCAGTCGGCCGACTTGGACGATCCGTTCATCCTGCTGCACGACAAGAAGATCTCCAACGTGCGTGACCTGCTGCCGTTGCTGGAAGGCGTGGCCAAGGCCGGCAAGCCGCTGCTGATCGTCGCCGAGGAAGTGGAAGGCGAGGCGCTGGCGACTCTGGTAGTCAACACCATTCGTGGCATCGTCAAGGTCGTGGCGGTCAAGGCTCCTGGCTTCGGCGACCGCCGCAAGGCGATGCTGGAAGACATGGCGGTGCTGACTGGCGGCACCGTGATCTCCGAGGAGGTGGGTCTGTCCCTCGAGAAGGCGACCCTGAAGGATCTGGGCCGCGCCAAGAAGGTACAGGTTTCCAAGGAGAACACCACCATCATCGATGGCGTCGGCGATACGGCCGCGATCGAGTCGCGCATCAAGCAGATCGAATTGCAGATTGCCGAGACCTCCTCCGACTACGACAAGGAGAAGTTGCAGGAGCGCATGGCCAAGCTGGCCGGCGGTGTGGCGGTGATCAAGGTCGGTGCTGCGACCGAAATCGAGATGAAGGAAAAGAAGGCACGCGTCGAAGATGCCCTGCACGCCACCCGTGCCGCAGTGGAAGAAGGCGTGGTCCCCGGCGGCGGCGTGGCGCTGGTGCGCGCGCTGAGCGCGATCGGTTCGCTCACGGGCGACAATGAAGATCAGACCCACGGCATCCAGATCGCGCTGCGCGCGATGGAAGCGCCGCTGCGCGCGATCGTCACCAACGCTGGTGAAGAACCGTCGGTGATTCTCAATAAGGTCAAGGAAGGCACCGGCAACTTCGGCTACGACGCTGCTAAAGGCGAGTTCGGCGACATGGTCGCGTTCGGTATCCTGGATCCGACCAAGGTGACCCGTTCGGCGCTGCAGAACGCTTCCTCGATCGCTGGCCTGATGATCACCACCGAGGCGATGGTGGCCGAAGCGCCGAAGAAGGACGAGCCGGCCGCGCCGGGCGGTATGGGCGGTGGCATGGGTGGCATGGGCGGCATGGATTTCTGATCCAGCCGGCCTTTGCAGACCCTGCGTCACGCAGTCAAAAGAGCCCCGCAGCGATGCGGGGCTCTTTTTTGTCCGTTGCCGGCCACGGTTGCGATGCTCATCGGGGTCGGCATGTCGATGCGCTAAACGCTGTACTTGCACAGCGCGTGCGAGTCACCAGGGTTGCCCTGGTCTGCCAACTCGATCAGCACATCTCTGGACAGCACCAGCTGGTCGATCTTCGGCCGCAGCGATACGTCGTTTCGCTGCAATCGAGGATGAGTCGGACACCGTGTTGCCGGTACACGGACCGTCTCCTGGCAGCCGCCACGCTACGGCGGGAATCCATCTGCGCGATGGCGAATCACGCACAATGTCGAAACCGTCTACAGCTCTCCCGTGTCAGTGTGTTGACAGGGTTGTCGACGCCATGCAGCTTAGGAAGTACGGGTATCAGGGGAGCTGTAGGCCCGTATGTTCGTCCTTTTTCTGTGCGCCGTGGCCGGCGCAGGGTGGCGCGTGCCGGTGGCATGCGCGGCGCTGCCGTGGGCGCGAGGCGGCGAAAAGGACGCTGCACGCCGTCGCGTTGCGACGGCACCTTCATTTCTAGCCGCAGGGGACAGCGCATGCACATCCGGTCTTTCACCACCCTCGCGTTCGGCATCGTGCTGGCGCTGTATGCCGCCCCCGACGCGCGGGCGCAAAGCGCCAGTCCGGACGCCGATGCCACCGATCTCGGTCAGGTCGTGGTCACCGGTTCGCGGATCAAGCGCGCCGAGGTGGAGGGTGTCGAGCCGGTACTGGTGATCAGCGCACAGCAGATCCAGCAGGAAGGCTTTCTGACCGTCTACGACGTGCTCAAGACGCTTAACCAGCAAGGCAGCGTCGAGGCCGATACCAAATACGGTTCGCATACGCCCAACGCCGCGCCGATCAACCTGCGCGACCTCGGTCCCGGGCGCACGTTGTTGTTGGTCAACGGCCATCGTGTCGCCGACTATCCGCAGCCCTATGCCGGCGAGAGCAACTTCGCCAACTTTGCCAATATTCCTTCTGCGGCAGTGGAGCGGATTGAGATCCTCACCGGCGGTGCATCGGCGATCTACGGCTCCGATGCCGTGGCCGGCGTCATCAACGTGATCCTGAAAAAGGGCTACACGGGCAACCAGTTGCGCGTGCGTGGCGGCACCGCGACCGAAGGTGGGCGCGACGTGTTCGACCTGTCCTGGGTCGGCGGTCACGGCGGCGACAAGTGGAATCTCACCTACGCATTGCAGTGGACGCGGCGCGATCCGCTGTCGGTGGGCGAACGACCGAAGATGGATTCTCAGAACGACGAGTCGTACAGCAACTGGACCGCGCAGGCGCGTAAATATGGCTTCAATCCATTCACCGGCTTGAGCCTGATCGATGCCGACAGCAATCAACGCCTGGCTCCGCCCAGCGGCACCTGCGCGCGCTTCGGTGGCCAGTTCATCGATGCGCAGCGGCTGAGCTATGACTACAACAGCGATACGGTGCGCAATCGCGGTCGCTATTGCGGGATGGCGCATGACTACGCCGACTGGCTGGCCGCCAAGGGCGGCGACAACGGCTCGGCGTATCTGTACGGCACGTTCGATTTCGACAATGGCGTGCAGGCCTGGAGTACGCTGTCGACGACCAAGAGCCGTGGCTACTGGACTTATGATCCGCCCTACGTCTACCTGGGCCCGTTCCACGATACCGATAGCGATCGCAACCTGTATGCGATCCGCCAGTTGACCCGCTACGAATCCGGCGGTTGGAAGAACCTGGCCAATATCACCAAGGAATTTTCCTGGGATCTGAGCGCTGGCCTCAAGGGCCGCCTCGCCGACCGCTTCGATTGGGAAGTGGCGATTGGCCGCGCGCGTTATACCGTCGACGAGTACGTGCGGACGGTGGACACCCAGAAGGCTACCGACTACTTCCTTGGCCCGCAGTTGGGCAGTACCGCCGACGGAACGCCGATCTACGCGCTGAACGAAGACCGTTGGTACCAGCCACTCACCGGTGCCCAGTACAACGCGTTGGCGGTCAAGGCGGATAACCGCGCCGATTCGTGGGTCAACCAGGCCAGCGCCAACATCACCGGTGAACTGATCCAGGGATGGGCTGGGCCGATCAAGTTCGCCGCGGTCGGCGAAGTGGCCAAGCAAGGCTACCGACTCGTGCCGGATCCCTGCGCCAACAACTGCTATCCGCTGGACGTGGTCGATCATGGCGGTGGCGAACGCCTGCGTTATTCCGGCGGCATCGAATTCAATGTGCCGCTGCTGTCCTCGCTCAATGCAAGCCTCGCGGCGCGTCACGACCGCTATGGCGACTATCGCTCCTACAGCAGCGATCTCGGCACGGCCATCGGCACGCAGAGCGACACCACCTGGAGCGCAGGGCTGGAATGGCGACCGCTCAGCACGTTGTTGTTGCGCGGTAGCGTCGCCACCAGCTTCCGTGCCCCGGATATGCAATACGTGCTCGGCGAACCCAGCTCGACCCAGCAAACGGTGATCGATCAATATCGCTGCATCCAGAAAGGGTATTACCTCACCGGTGCCTGCAACGCCGAGAACAGCGACGTCTACTACCTGATGCAGGTCAATCGTCGCGGCACCCCGGACCTTGAATCGGAACACGGACGCTCGGTGACCACCGGTTTCGTCTGGGATATCACCGAAGGCCTGTCGCTGACCACGGACTACTACAAGATCCGCCTGCAGGACATGATCAAGGACCTCAATCGCGACGAGGTCCTCAGCGCCGAGGCGGGGTGTCGCACCGGCCTGACCACTGCTGGCGGCGTGTGGGTCAATCCCGGTGGCGCCGAATACTGCACGCGCATCGTTTCGCGGGTGTCGCGCGATGCCGCCGGCCGCGTGACCGGCATCGAACAAGGGCCGATCAACATCGCGCAGATGCGTGTGTCCGGTATCGACGCCGCACTAAAGTACCGCATGACCACCGCGCGCTGGGGCAACTTCAACTTCGCGCTGGATTACAACAACCTGATCGGCTATCACGAACAGACCTACCGCACCGACGACGACAAGAACCTGCGCGATCAAAAGGTCCGCACCAAGCTGCGCGGCAGCGTGCATTGGGAGAATGGCGGCCCGCTGGATCTGACCGTGTATGCCAAACGCTTCGGTTCCACCGAGGCGGTGAATTGGGGGACCTGCACGCGCTTCGACGACGGCTATCAGCCTAGTCCCTCGGCCGAATGCCGGGTCACCGACAGAGGGAACCGCCACTTCGGCGAGAGCACCATCCGCTACTTCGGCCGCGTCGGCCCGGCGCTGTACTGGAACCTCACCGCCGGTTACCGCATCACGCCGAAGATGAAGGTCAACCTGTACGTCAACAACGTGTTCAACACCGTCGGCTACGACAACAAAGAGCGCTACTACGGCTACCAGTTCTACAACACCACGCTGTACGACGCGGTCGGTCGCGAAGTGGCGGCGGAGTATGTGTTCGATTTTTAAGTGCCATAGCGGGCAGTTCGGTAAAGTTACAGTTGCCGATGGTTTACGTTTTCTTCCGCGTGACCGGTCGCGGTGCCCGGCAATGCGATGGAAGCGATGCTTTTTATGCTGCGCATGTCCAGTCCTCCGTGCCTGCTTCACGGCCGTATCGGTTGCATCGGCAACTGTGGTGTTTTCTCCAACCCTGTGCTATCACTGTGTCCATGATCGCTTCCTGCCGCAGCTTTTACTTTTGGTATTACGGCTTTCCGATGCCGCTGGCGGAGGAAGGATGGCGTTCAAGCTGAAGGACACTTCAGCCGCATCCCGAAAGCCGCCAGCGAACCTGGCGGCTTTTTTCATGCCGCTGGATCTGGCACCACCCAGCCACCCGATGAGAAATGCCCATGGCTCCCCATACTGACGATTTGCGCATCCGCAAGATCGAACCGCTGACCCCGCCCTCGCAACTGCTGGCCTTGTTGCCCTGCGATGAGAGCGCCTCGCAGACCGTCGCCACCGCGCGCGCGGCGCTGCACGCGATCTTGCATGGCCAGGACGACCGCTTGGCGGTGGTGATCGGTCCCTGCTCGATCCACGACCCGGTGGCGGCGTTGGAGTATGCGCAGCGTTTGCGCCCGTTGCGCGACACCTATGGCGATGCGCTGGAGATCGTGATGCGGGTGTACTTCGAGAAACCACGCACGACGGTTGGCTGGAAGGGCCTGATCAACGATCCCGATCTCGACGGCAGCTTCGACATCAACAAGGGCTTGCGTCTGGCGCGGGGTCTGCTGCGCGATATCAACCGCCTCGGCCTGCCCGCCGGCGTGGAATTCCTCGACATCATCTCGCCGCAATACATCGCCGACCTGGTGGCCTGGGGCGCGATCGGCGCGCGTACCACCGAAAGTCAGGTGCATCGCGAGATGGCCTCCGGCCTGTCGTGTCCGGTCGGTTTCAAGAACGGCACCAGCGGCGACGTCAAGATCGCTGTCGATGCGGTTGGTGCGGCCTCGCATCCGCACCATTTCCTGGCAGTGACCAAAGATGGATACACCGCTGTCGCGGCCACTGCCGGTAATCCAGATTGCCACGTGATTCTGCGCGGCGGCATGCAACCCAACTACGACGCCGATAGCGTCGCTGCCGCCGCGCAGGTGCTGGAGAAAGCCGGGTTGCCGGCGCGGCTGATGATCGATGCCAGTCACGCCAACAGCGCCAAGAATCCGGATAACCAACCCAAGGTGATCCAGAACATCGCCAGCCAGCTCGAAGCCGGGCAGCCTCGCATTGTTGGCGTAATGATAGAAAGCCATTTGCGTGGTGGTCGCCAGGATCTGCGTCCCGGCCAGCCGCTGGTCTACGGTCAGAGCATCACCGACGGCTGCATCGATTGGGACACCTCGGTACAGGTGCTGGAACGCTTGGCGCAGGCCGTGCGGGCGCGGCGCCGTGCGGGAACGGCGCAGGCGGCCTGAGTGCAGCATCGGCATCTGGCGCCGTGCTCGGTACATGCGTTAAACAATAGAGCCGGCCGCGCCGCCGATGTCCAAGGGAGAGAGCTTGGGCATCGGCGGCTGCGCGCCGGTGGTGACCTTATCCGCCTGTGTGGTGACTGCGGTATGCCGGTGTGTGTCATGCGCTGGCAAGGGGGTGGTTTTGCGTTAAAGATCGGATGCAAGCGGTTCAGCGCCACCGCTTGGTCGGCATAATGCAACCATGGCCGTGTCCACACCCTGGTTCCTGTATCTGCTCGAATGCCGCAACGGTAGCTACTACGCCGGCATTACCCCCGACCTGCAGGCGCGCTACCAGGCGCACCTGCGCGGCAGCGGCGCCAAGTACACCCGTGCCAATCCGCCGTTACGGTTACTGGCAAGCCGGCTCTACCCGGACCGTGCCGCCGCTGCCCGCGCCGAATGGGTGCTCAAACGCCTGCCGCGTGCACGCAAGCTGGCGTTCCTGTGCGCGCCAGAACTGCTCGCTGGATCCGACAGTGCGCCATGATCCCTGATAGTGGTGATTGTGGCGCGAGGGGTGTTCTCCGCTGGAGTGCGATTGAAATTGCTTCAATGATGGCTCGGCCACATCGTTGGCGCACAGTACCAGACGTCCTCATCTCCAGGTTGCGCAGACATCGGCATCCATTATTCATGAGTGCATCCTGCGCTTCGGTCCGATTCGTCATAGGACGCTGTGTGCTGGAAAATGTAGACAGAAAGCGCAGTATCCAAACAAAATGAACTATGCAGTTTTATTTTGCACTGCAGCGTGCATTCTTCTAAAAACGCGCTCAAGATCATGCCGCATCCCGACGTGGGGGAGGGAGCAAAGCCCGCTGGCAGTTCGCTGCCAGTGGGTTTTTTTAACGGCGATATTTTCTCTGCCCCACCTCCCTCGAAATCCTACGGAATAGTGCCGACGAACAAAAGCTCGCCCAAGTGTGGCTCTGAATGCTCGGGAGCGTGGGCTGACTCGTGTGGATCATTTGCACTTCAACGCCGACAAAAGCGGCATTGTGGCCGAGCAAAAGAGCAACGGCTTCGGCATGTCGCATCAGTTCAGCGGCACGAACATCCAGCACGCGATGCAGACTCTTCCGGCGCTCGGACATAGTGCCTTGCGGCGATGGTCTGTTATGCGCGCATGTCGACGATAAGGCCGCAAAAGTCGGCGGCAAAAAGTAGTATCGATTGGTCAAACCCAGACCATAGCGACGATGCTGTCATGACCTGTTGCAGGTGGTAGGCTCGGGGATTGGTTGGTCGAGCTGAAATCTCAGGTTTGATGCTGTCCCCTCGGAATCGGGGACGTCGACTATCACGCCGTCTCTTTTATTGCGCCCTTGTCGTTGGTTCTGGCCGACTGTGCCGCATATGCTGTCTATGCCTGTTGTTGCTGCGCTGGCGTTAATACGTAGAGGCTGTCTGCGCGCACGCGACAATGCCAGAATCTGCCGATGTCCACTGTCGCTCAATCGGTCCCCGCAGTTCTCCAGCCCACGCTCGCCCGTCAGCTGGCGCGGTTGCGCCAAGCCGTGGCGGCACAGCCATGGCCGTCCTGTCCCGATTTCGATGCTGACCTTGCGCGTGCCCTGCTTGCCAGCGATTTTCTGCTCGACACGCTGTGCCGGCAGCCAGCGTTGCTCGCCCATCTTGCGCAACCGGATCCGGCGCCGCTGCCGTTGCCGGTGCTGGACCCGGCGCAACCGGCGACGTGGCCTGCGCTGCTGCGCCGTTATCGTGCCGCCGCCTCGGCGTGCCTGGTGTGGCGCGACGTGGTGGGACTGGACGACGTCGAGACGACCCTTGCCGGCAGCACGCAGCTTGCCGAAGACTGCCTGGCGCTTGCATTGCAGGCGCTGGAAAGCGAGTTCGCCGCGCGCCACGGCGTAGTCCGTGCTGCCGATGGCAGTGTGCAGCGGCTGGTGGTCTTTGGCCTGGGTAAGCTCGGCGGCGGCGAATTGAATTTCTCTTCCGACGTGGATCTGGTCTATGCCTATCCGCAGGGAGGCGATTCCGATGGCGCGCGTCCGCTTGCCGCCGAGGAGTACTTTGCGCGTCTCGGCCAGCGCCTGGCTCGGCTCCTCGACGAAACCACCATCGATGGATTCGTGCACCGCGTGGACTTGCGTCTGCGCCCATTCGGCAATGCCGGCCGGGTGGCGTTGTCGTTCGCCGGCATGGACCAATATTTCCAGCGTGAAGGCCGCGACTGGGAGCGCTATGCATGGCTGAAGGCGCGCACGGTGGCCGGAGATGTCGCCGCTGGTGAACACTGGCTGCAGTCGCTACGTCCGTTCGTATACCGACGCTATCTGGACTACACCGCGCTCGATGGTCTGCGCGCGATGAAGGCGGCGATCATCGCCGAAGTGGCCCGCCACGATCGCCTGGACGACATCAAGCGTGGTGCTGGCGGCATTCGCGAGATCGAGTTCTTGGTGCAATCGCTGCAACTGATTCGCGGCGGCCGCGAAGCGACACTGCGCGAACCCCGCTTATTGTCTGCTTTGCACGCATTGATCGCGGCCGGTCAGGTTGCGGAAGCTCATGGAGCAACACTGGCGCAGGCGTATTGTTTCCTGCGTCGGGTCGAGAATCGCCTACAAATGCTACGCGATGCGCAGACGCATGCGTTGCCGGAAGATCCATTGGACCGCGCGCGCATCGCCTTCGGTCTCGGCTATGCCGACTGGGCCGAGTTGTATGCGGCGTTGCAATGCCAGCGCGACCGTGTTGCTGCCGAATTCGCCCAATTGTTGGCGCCGCGCGGGCGCACGCCGGCGTCGGACGCGCTAGCCGATTACTGGCGCAATATGGCTGCCGGCGATCGTGCGCAGGTGTTGCGCGAGGCCGGCTTTGCCGCGGCCGAAGCGGCCGATCAGGCGTTGCGCGGGTTTGCGCAGTCGCAGGGGGTGCGTCGTCTGTCCGATGCCGCCCGCGCGCGTCTGGATCGTGTCGTACCGGCGCTGCTGCATGCCACCGCGCGCGCGGCGCAGGCCGATGCCGCGCTGCACCGGGTGCTCGGCTTGCTACAGGCGGTGCTGCGTCGTGCAAGTTACCTTGCCTTGCTCGACGAGCAACCCAGTGCGCTGGAACGGCTGGTCGATGTGCTGGCACGTAGCGCCTTCCTGTCCGAGCGTCTGGTCGCACATCCGCTGCTGCTCGACGAATTGCTCGACAGCCGCGTGACCGCGCCAATGCCGGAGCCGACCGCAATGCAGCAGTTATGCGATAGCGCCGTGGCCGCTGCCGACGACGATCCGGAGGCGGCACTGCGCAGTCTCAACGAAGCGCGTCAGGCGTTGAGTTTCCGCATTGCGTTGGCCACGCTTGATCGACGTCAGCCTGTGCTCCACAGCACCCGTCAGCTCGCGCAACTGGCCCAAGCGGTGGTGGTGACGGTGCTGCGTCTGGCGCATGCCGAGCTTGTCGCGACGCATGGTCAGGTACCTGGCGGCAGCTTCGCGATCATCGGCTACGGCAGTCTTGGGGGGCTGGAACTGGGCATCGGTTCGGATCTGGATCTGGTGTTTCTGTACGACCATCCGTCCAGCGTCGAGGTCTCCAATGGACCTAAGGTAATGGAGAGCGGGCGCTGGTTCGCACGGCTGGCACAGAAGGTGATCGCGCTGCTCGGTACGGTCACCGGTGGTGGGCGTCTGTACGACATTGATGTGCGTTTGCGTCCGGATGGGGGCAAGGGCGCACTGGTGTCGTCGTTAGCGAGCTACAGCGAGTACCAACGCGACCGTGCCTGGACGTGGGAACATCAGGCACTGGTACGCGCGCGTGGCGTCGCCGGCGATAGCGCGCTGTTGCAGCGTTTCGAACAGGTGCGGGAGCAGACTCTGGCGCGCACGCGCGAAGCTGGGGCCTTGTGCGAGGAGGTGCGTGGCATGCGTGCGCGCATGCGGGCCGAGCTGGACCGCAGCGATGCCGCGCGCTTCGATCTCAAGCAGGGCGCCGGTGGATTGATCGACCTGGAATTCCTGACACAGGCAGGCGTGCTGCTCGGTGCCGCGCAACAACCGGCGCTGCTACAGCCGCGCGATACCGCGACGCTGATCGACGTGCTGGCGCACGCCGGCTGGCTGGAGGCGACGATGGCTGCGCGCCTGCATGCCGCACATGCAGTGCTGGTGGAGGCTGGCCTGTCATGCACGCTGGACCGGCGTGCGCAATTGACCGCCCCTAGTGTCGAAATCGAAGCCGCACGTGCGACGATCCGCGACGTGGCTGCGCGCTTGGGCCTGTCGTTCGTCGAGGGCCGCGGGAGCGATGCTGCCGCGCGCTGAGCGGAACACGACGTTGGATAGGCTGTCAGACAACCGTCGGCATCGCGACGTCAACGCGTCGGTGGCGGGGTGCCATCCACCGCTGCGCGCCCCACTGCCGGGTCGTCGGTGAAGAAGCCATCGATGCCGGCGGCGAGCAATGCGTGTATTTCGGCGATGCTGCCGGCGACGTTTATCGCGGCAGGGCCGCGCGCGTCCTGCAGTTGTTTGGGCAAAAAGCTGTTTTCGGGACGGAAGGTATAGGGCACCACCTGCAAGCCAACCGCATGTGCATCGGCGACGAAAGCCGTTGGCCCGGCCAAAGCGCCATCCGCATCCACCGGCACGATCGCGCGCAGGTTCGGGCTGACCCATTGTGCGTATTTGGCGATTGCGCGCAGCCCCTGGGCAGTGCCCATCTGCGCGTAGGTCGGACCGTCGTTCAAGCGATCGCCTGGGCGCGCGTTCGGGTCGCCTAGCAGCTGCACAAGGCGTACATTCGGATGCGTGCGGCCAAGTGTGCGATGCAGTGCTTTCAGGTTGCCGATTTCGAACGACTGGATCACCACCGGCGCGCGGCGCGTGTAGGTGTGTGCGTCCAGTGTCTTCAGCAGCCTGCCCTCCATTGCCAGGCCGTGCGTGCTGAAGTAGGTGCCGTGCTTGATTTCCGGGATCAGACCGATCAGGCGTCCGCGCGTGGCCGACTCGGCCGCGGTGAAATCGATGATCTCGTCGAGAGTGGGGATCTGAAATTGGTCGTCGAAGGCGGTGCTGCGCAGTTCTGGCAGGCGCTCGCGTGCGCGTAAGGTCTTCAGTTCGGCCAGGGTGAAGTCTTCGGTGAACCAGCCTTCCACGCGCTGCCTGTCGATCTGCTTGACCGTCTTGCGCGCGGCGAACTCTGGATGGGTAGCGACGTCGGTGGTGCCGCCGATCTCGTTTTCGTGGCGCGCCACCAGCACGCCGTCCTTGGTCGAGACCAGATCCGGTTCGATGTAGTCGGCGCCGTCGGCGATGGCCTTGGCGTAAGACGCCAGCGTGTGTTCCGGGCGCAGCGCGCTGGCGCCGCGATGGCCGATCACCAGCGGTTTGCTCTCGCGCGATGCGGCCATCGCCGTGACCGCTACTATCGCCATTGCACAGCCCAATAACCAGGGGGGAGTTTGAATCATCGCATGTACTCTGAATTGTGATTGGACAGAATGCACGCGTTCGCAAGTGTGCGTCTACGGTTAGGAACATCTGCCGTGGCGTGATGGTGTCAAACAGCGGCGAGCGCTCGTTTGAGCGCTGTCGTTGAAAGCGATCAGGTTCGGGACATGGCGCATGTTGATGAGGACGATGATGCGCCGTGCCTGTTGGATCTGGTTTTGTCCATTTATTAAAATGGGATTCATGCGTGGCGTAGCGAGCAACGCATAGGGTTTATGAGCAGCATCGGCGAGGCGACGAGTGGAGCGACAACAACGCGGCGAGGATCGGTAAGCCATGTAGGGGCACGCGGTAAATTCGCGGAGAGAGTGCATCGACATTGCGTTAACGACGTTTCAGCTAGCGGCATTTCAGGTTTGCTGCGCAGGCATTGTGTTTTACGCGGAATTAAGGCGCGGGATGGTAAGGGGCGTGGCGTGACGATGTGCATGTGCGATTAAGTCGATGCGCGGCGTTTCATCGTTCGAACAGCGGAGTATTTTATTTCCAAAATCTCAAATATGGGATGGCGTCAAAGTTTTGGATGCAATAAGCAGTAACTTATGCATTGCAAATGTCCATAGTGGTTTTTATCGAATCAAGCGTAATGACGATGGATTTTTTCTGTCATCGGCTAAGTCGTTCCTAATCCCCTGCTGTCAGTAAAATTTTGTGCCAGGCTGTGTGTGCCGCGTCAGGCTTATGTACACCTGCCGCGATGCATCGCGCACCTGCTCTACCCAATGGAGAGATTTCCCATGATTGATCGTATGCTCCAACAGCGGTTGCTGATCACCGCTTTGTCCGCTGCCATGCTCGTGTGCAGTGGTGCCCAAGCGGTCCAGAACCAGAACGGCGCACTTCAGAACGCCAACCTGGACGCGATGACCAGTGCGTTGCGCGCTACACCCGTCAACTTCGATGTGTATCTACCGTTGCGCGATGAGGCAGGTCTGGACACGTTATTGGCGGACAGACAGGATCCGCAATCGAAGAACTACCATCATTGGTTGACGACTGACGAATTCGCGAGCCGCTTCGGCCCGCTCCCGGCGCAGGTGGCGAAGGTGCGTGCTGCCCTGCAGGCCGAGCATATGAACGTCACCCAAGAGGGCGGGACCTTGCACGTCAGCGCCAGCGCGGACAGTGTCGAGCGTTTGTTCGCCGCACCTTTGACCTTGGAGCTGCAAGCGGGCAAGCAGGCTCGCCTGACGGCTGCCAGCCCCTTGCAATTGCCGCCGGCCCTGCGCAATAGCGGTGCCGTCGTCACTGGCCTGCAACGCGGCTCGGTGCCGTATCATTTGGATTCCAAGCAAATGCCGCTGGTCAATCTGGATAACCGCCGTGGTCCCAACGGCATTTATACCTACAACGATCTGAAGCAGGCCTACGGCTATCCGTCCTACCAAGCGACGATCGGTCCGGCTGGCCATCACCAACGCCTCGACGGGACTGGCACGACCATCGCCATCTTGATTCCCAGCGATGTGTTGGACTCGGACGTGGACATGCTGTTTGACGAGGAAAATTTCAGCGTCCATGGTGCCGGCCATGTCAATCCGAAGCTGTACGCACGCCGTTATGTGGCCGGTGCCAAGCCTGGAATCAACGAGGAAATCGACGGTGCAGGGGGCGAGGCGGCATTGGATGTGGAAATGGCCATGGGCGGTGCGCCGGGTGCGCATGTCATTCTGTACGTGATACCTGATATCAGCGATGCATCGATTCTCGCCGGTTATCGGCAGATCGTGCAGGACAACGAGGCCGATGTGGTCAGTGTTTCGTTCGGTGCTTGCGAGTTGTACTTCACCCCAGCCTACAACGGCGGCAAGGACGGCACCCCGGTACTCCGCATCTACGATGCGCTGTTCCGGCAGGGCAACGCGCAGGGCATCACCTTCATTGCTTCCAGCGGCGACAACGCCGGCTTGAGTTGTGCGGACACGAATTACGCTGTCGATGGCAAGGACGGTCGCTTTGTGGCGGGTGTCGACCATCCCGCAGTCAATCCGCACGTGACCGCGGTCGGTGGTGGCAATCTGTTCACCGCCTACAAGAAAGGTAGCGGCGACTCCAGCTACGTGCGCGAGACCGCCTATGCCGATCCTTTGATTTCCAAGGATTATTACAATGTGGGCGCGATGCTATCCGGTGGTTACTGGGGGGCTGGTGGAGGTGTTAGTACGATCTTCAAACGTCCTGTCTATCAATCGCGGGCGCTGGGCGGCGGTTCCGACCAGATGCGGCTGTTGCCCGATGTCGGTATGTTGGTCGGTGGTTGTCCCGATAATGCGACGCAGCCGTGCCAGGAAGGCCGTGTGCCTTTCGCCAGTGCGGTGGTGGCGGCCTACAAGGGTAAATTCCATGGGTACATCGGCACCAGCGTCGCTGCGCCCGAGTTCGCCAGCGTCGCCGCGCTGCTGGTTGAAAAGCAGGGGCGTCAGGGAAATCTCAACTTATACCTGTACCGGCTGGCGGCTAATTATGCGAAAGCGTTCCACCGTAACATTCTTGGTTACAACGGCGTGGTCAGCAACGATGTGCCGCTCCAGGGCAAGTACAACTACACGGTGGGCCTGGGCACCCCGGACGTGCGTCTGCTGATCGGGGCGTTGGATGCGGCCCCGGCGGGCGTGCCGCGTTCTGCCAGCAATCCGTAAGGCCGCGCTGTAAAAGCACGCGCCCGCGTCGCAGCGTCGACGTGGGCGCGATGCGGATCTGGCATCGCGGCAGGTGTGCATAAGGTTCACCTGCTCTATTTATATATTATATGAAGATATCTCCCATGATTAATCGTATGCCTCACCAGCGGTTGCTGACCACGGTCTTGTCCGCTGCCATGCTCCTGTGTAGTGGCGCACAAGCAACCCAGAACCCCACGCTCCAGAACCGCACGCTGGATGCGATGACCACCGCGCTACGTGCTGCCCCGGTCACCTTCGATGTGCATCTTCCGTTGCGCGATCAAGCAGGCTTGGACGCGTTGCTGGCGGAGATGCAGGATCCGCAATCGCCGCACTACCATCAGTGGTTGAAGCCTGAAGAATTCGCGAGCCGCTTCGGCCCACTCCCGGCGCAGGTGGCGCAGGTGCGTGCCGCTCTGGAGGGCGCGCATATGACCGTCACCCAGCAGGGCGAGACCTTGCACGTCAGCGCCAGCGCGGACGATGTCGAGCGTCTGTTCGCTGTGTCTTTGACTGCGGATCTGCAAGCGGGCAAGCGGGACCGCCTCGCCTCCGACAGTCCCCTGCAATTGCCTGCGCCCCTGCGCGACAGTGGCGCTACCGTCATCGGCCTGGACCGCGGTCTGCCGCCGTATCAGGTGAATTCGATAATAAAGCAACTGAATCAGGCACAGCTGGACAACCTCAATAGCCCCACCGGCCCTTATGCCTACAACGATCTGAAACAGGCCTACGACTATCCGTCCTACCAGGCGATGATCGGGCCGCCCGGCCATCACCGCCGCCTCGACGGGACTGGCACAACCGTCGCCATCCTGATGGCCAGCGATGTGCTGGACTCGGACGTGGATCTATTTTTTAACCAGCAAAATTTCAGCCGCAATGGTGCAGGCCATGTCAATCCGAAGTTATATGCGCGCCGTTATGTGGCCGGTGCCAAGCCTGTCATCAATGATAAAAGTAGCGCAGCGCCCGAGGCGGCGCTGGATGTGGAAACGGTGCTGGGCGGTGCGCCGGGGGCGAATGTCATTCTGTACGTGATACCTGATTTCAGCGATGAATCGATTTACGCCGGTTATCGGCAGATCGTGCGGGACAACAAGGCGGACGTAGTCAGTCTCTCGCTCGGCGGCTGCGAATTGTACAGAACTCCAGCCTACAACGGCGGCAAGGACTTAACCTCGCTATTGCGCACCTACGATGAACTGTTTCGGCAGGGCAGCGCGCAGGGCATCACCTTCATCGCTGCCAGCGGCGACAACGGCGGTTTGGGTTGTGCGGACACGAATTACTTGGTCGATGGTAAGGACGGTCGCTATGTGCTTGGCGTCCAATATCCCGCCGCCGATCCGCACGTGACTGCGGTCGGTGGCGGCAATCTGTTCACCGCATACAAACAGGGCAGTGCGGACTCCAGCTACCTGCGCGAAACCGCCTATGCCGATCCCTTGACCGCCAAGGATTATTATGGCAAGGGCGCGATACTGGCCGGTGGCTATTGGGGGGCTGGTGGAGGCGTCAGTACGATCTTCAACCGTCCGCTCTATCAATTGCGGGCGCTGGGCTGCCGCTACGGGCAGATGCGGCTAGTGCCCGATGTCGGCATGCTGGTCGGCGGTTGTCCTGGTTCGGCGACGCAGCCTTGCCAGGAAGGCCGCAAGATTGGCGCCAGTGCGGCGTTGCTGGCCTACAATGGTCAAATGCATGAAGCCATCGGCACCAGCGTCGCCGCGCCTGAGTTCGCCAGCGTCGCCGCGCTGCTGGTGGAAAAGCAGGGGCGTCAGGGAAATCTCAACCCGTACCTGTACCGGCTGGCGGCCAATTATCCGAAAGCGTTCCACCGCGACATTCCGGGTTACAACGGCGTGGTCAGCAACGATGTGCCGCTCCAGGGCAAGTACAACTACACGGTGGGCCTGGGGACGCCGGACGTGCGCCTGCTGATCGGTGCGTTGGATGCGGCGCCGGCGGGCGTGCCGCGCTCTCCCAGCAATCCGTAAGTTACCGCGCGTAAAAGCATTCGCCCGCGTCGCACCCTCGACGTGGGCGTGCTGTCGGGTGTTGCTGTTCAACCCGCTCGCAGATGCTCGCGAATACGCGCTGCGATGCGTGCGGTCTCGCGGAGTGGTTCGATGCCGGCGGCAGTAGCGTCGCCGGCATCATGTGTACTAGTGAGTCGTCCGCGCTCGTGCAGCGCACGATGAAAAGCCTGGGCACGACCGCAGGCTAGTTCGGGCATCAGCACGCGTACCGGCGTGCGCGTAGCACACGCTTCGGACAGTAGGTTCACCGAGTCCGGCGTGCAGGCCAGGCGCTCTGCCCAGCCAAGAATGCCGGCATAGGGATTCGCGCCGTCGCGCTCATCGCACCAGATCACGCCCGGTAAATCGGCAAAGACACGCCGCAGCGCGGCAGCGACTTCCGCTGGCGTGCGCCGCGAGGCGCTGGCCAGGATGCTACCGCCAGTTGCACGCAGGTGCGTGGCAATCGCGTCGAAGGCGGCGCTGGCCTGTGCGCTGTTCCACGGTGCTAGGCCCGCAGGGCCGCCGACCAGCAAGCCGGTGCGCGGCGAGGGCAACATTCCCAGTTCGGGAAAGGCCGCGCGTCCCTGCGCCAGCCAGCCATCGTCGACCGGATGCAGGCTGCCAAGCAGGGTGAGCACATTGTCGCCGCGCAGGCGGTCGTGCTCCGGCACGACCAGCATGTCCCAATGTCGCGTTGGCAGGCGAGGGTCCAGCACTTGGACCACCTGGCTGCCGCGCGTGCGCAACAGGCGCGTGGCCAGCGCGGCTTGGCGGCCGCAGCCGATTGCCAGCGCTGGCGGATGACGCAGCAGATCGGCGAAGTCAGGGCCGTAAGCGCGTGTCGCGCCGGGCAGACGCCGCGGAGCCAACCAGCGCCATGGCATGTGCGGTTGCAACACGAGCGTCTGTGGCGGTTGTGCCGGGTTCACGGCCAGTGCAGCAGCCAAGGCCTCGGCTTGGCGAGCGTTACCGGCATGTCCGTCGCTTATCGCCCAACACTCATCCAATCGTTTCACCTTTGGTAGTAATCCATTGCAGCGTGATGGGCTGTTGCGACAGTCGCTTCACTCTACACTGGCTACCTCGCGTTGGGATGGCGCTTCATCCGTCATCTGGCGCTTTTGTCAACACAGGAGTATCCCGCATGTCCGCCGCCCTGCACGCCGCCGCCCTCGATCAGTTGTTTCGCACCGCCCGGACCCAGAATGCGTTTCTGGACAAGCCGGTCGACGAAGCCACGTTGCGCGCCCTGTACGACTTGGTGAAGTGGGGGCCGACCGGCGCCAATGGCAGTCCGGCGCGGTTCGTGTTCGTGACCTCGCCGCAGGGCAAGGAAAAACTCAAGCCGGCGCTGTCCGAAGGCAACCTGGCCAAGACTTTGGCCGCGCCGGTGACGGTGATCGTGGCCCACGACGAAGACTTCCACGAAAAGCTGCCCTATCTATTCCCGCACACCGACGCCAAGAGCTGGTTCGATGGCCCGCGCGAAGGCCGCAGCGAGGTTGCGTTCCGCAACGGTTCGTTGCAGGGCGCTTACCTCATCCTGGCCGCGCGCGCGCTGGGTCTGGATGCCGGCCCGATGTCCGGCTTCGACAACGCCAAGGTCGATGCAGCATTCTTCGCTGGTACCACGATCAAGTCCAACTTCCTGGTCAACCTCGGTCATGGCGATCCCAAGGGTCTGTACCCGCGCTTGCCACGCCTGAGTTTCGACGAGGCCGCACGGATTGCGTAAATCGGGCCCGGCCATTGTCCGGGCGGTCGCAGGCTCCCTGCCTGCTGCAATGCCATTCGTCATTTCAACCAAGAGAGCCTCTCCATGAAGACCCGCAATCTCCTGCTTCCGCTCGCCCTGTCTCTGGCCGTCGTCGGCGCCCAGCCGGTCAGCACGGCCTTCGCCGCGCCGGCCGCCGCCGCCGCATTCAAAGGTGTTTCCGGCACCTACAAACTCGATCCCGCGCATACCGACGTGCTGGTGCAGTGGAGTCACTTCGGCTTCTCCAATCCGTCCGCCAATTTCGGCGACGTCGAGGGCACGCTGGTCTACAACGCCCAGGACGTGAGCAAATCCAGCGTCAACGTGACCCTGCCGCTGTCGGGTCTCAACACCTTCACCGCCAAGCTCGACGAGCACCTGAGGAGCGCCGATTTCTTCGACGCGGCCAAATTTCCCACCGCCACCTTCAAGAGCACCAAGGTCACCGCGGCTGGTGCGAACAAGTTGAAGGTGGCCGGCGATCTGACCATCAAGGGCACGACCAAGCCGGTGGTGCTGGCGGTGACCCTGAATGGCGCCGGTCCGCATCCGATGCACAAGGTGCAGGCGCTGGGCTTCGACGCCACCACCACGGTCAAGCGTAGCGATTTCGGATTGAGCGCCTACGTTCCCAACGTCAGCGACGAGGTCAAGATCCGCATCACCACGGAAGCGTTGCTGCAAGAAAAGTAAGCCGATGCATGGACGAGGCGTCGCCGCGCTGGCGCCGCCTCCGGCAACGCGAACGCCCGCCGAACCGCGGGCGTTCGCGTTTTCAAGCGCAATCGGGCGTGGCGATAGATGCTTACAGCGCTTGTTCGATCGACAGCGCGTAGACCTGCACGCCGTGGCGGGTGAAGGTTGCGGTGGTGTCGCTGCCGATATTCATTTCTTCAAGCGGCGTGCCATGGGCATCGGCCAGAACCAGTTTGTAAATCGGCCCGAAGCGCGTGGTGATGTCCGTGGGGCTGATCTTCACCCGATAGGTGCCGTTGCCCGCGAGCGTGATCGGCTCGGAGAGTTGGCCAGGGGCAAGTTGCAGGCCGGTCGGTGCTTGGCGCAGATCGCCGAGCACCTGCATCATGAAGGTCTGTGTTTCGGGAAGTGCGCGGCCGTGTGCCGGCGCCTGCGTGGCGACGGGATTGACCGCCGCCGCCGTTGCCACGGGTATGATCGCGGCGATCGCGGTGGCGGCCGTGCCGAGAAGGAAGTTGCGGCGGCTGTCGTTGCTGTGGGTTGTCATGGTGGTCTACCTGTCATGTGTGCATGCATCATGGCCCATGGCCGGGCCCTGGATTCGGAGCGAAACAGCTACCTTTGTTATTGCAGTTGGTGTTGCTGCCCAAAGAGCAATTACTTGTGTTGTTACATGAAGGATTCGTGCCATTGCAGACTTCGTTCGTTGACAATGTGCCAAAACGCTGGCTTGCCAATGCTTCAATCGCGGTCGAGGTTTCCTGCTCTTCAAACAACACTTCTGCGTTTTTTCCCAAGGAAATCTTGTCTGGGTCGATGCGGATCGGCATGCGGATTCACCTTATATAGTGGCCAAGTTTGTCGTGGCCAAGCTCGAGAGCGGGCAGCCCAGCGATTGTTCGGATAGATCCGAAAATCCATTCATCCACAAGCGTAGTTTGTCGTTTGCAATCTCGATGGTGCCATCGGCATGGAGCTTCCCGAGATCGTTGCGGTCGTCGTTGAGGGCAACGGTGCATTTGCCAATCCGGCCGTTGGCGCGAATCATCAAGGAATTGGGTTTGGCTGCATAGCAAATGTAGCCATCCAGATGCTCTTCGGAGATGGGGCGTTCGCTGTTTTTTGTGCGCTCGGCGTTGTCGGTGATGTAGGCGATCGCTTCCAGGTAACGGTCGCGCGGCAACACTGTTTCTTCGATCCTGCTGCTTGGGTTGAGATTGGAGACTTTGTGGAAATAGACCGAAAAACGAGGGTCGTCCAAGAGTTCGCGATGCAGCTTGGTATAGAGCCGTTTGACCGAATCGATATTGTCTTGATGCAAGTGCAGGCGCAGCGAAATGGCGAAGTCCGATGGCAGCGCGCGATAGGCGATGAGGTTGGACCATATTTTCTGGAATGTGCCGCCCTTGTTGGCGGTGATGCGGGTTTTGTCGTGCCAGTCGGCATCGCCATCCAGGGTGATTTGGAATTCACGATGGCGCAATTGGACGAGCCGTTGCAGCAAGTCCGGTTCCAGCAGGTAACCGTTGGTGGTGAAGCCGGCATTGAATGCCACGCCATGTTGCGCGCATGTCGCGTGCGCATGCTGGCCGATGTCCATCACGACCTCGCGGGCCAGCAGCGGTTCGCCGCCGAACCAGGAAATATTCAGTCGGTCCAGAGACGGCACGCGCTTGGAGATCAAGGCCTTGATGCCGTCGACGACCTTGGGTTGCATCCGCCCTGTTGCGAAGTCTTCGTAACAATACGTGCAGCGGAAATTGCACTTCTCCGTCGGCAATAGGATGAGTGAGAAAATGCGTGGGGAAAGCGCCTCGGCGACGATGGTTTCACTGAGCATCGTCTGATTCATCCATTGCCGGGTTGTGGGCTGGGCGAACCGCTGCAAGCGCCGACATTGGATGAGCTTTGGCAGTTTCCGCTGTTGCTGCAAGTATAGTTAGTGGCGGTGCATGTGCCGGAGTTCGTGCATTTCCCCGCATTCTCGCTCAACGGGCGAATGGCCCCTTTGTTTCCTGAGGAAATCGCTGCTGCCCGCAAACGATGGTTGGCGAAGTTGAGTGATCCGTCGGGATTCAGCGTGATGCCGCGAGGGTCTATCTCGTGGAATGCTTTGTCCATTTGCGTAGCCGCCTCTTCGCATGTCTGTGAATGAGTTGGTCAGAAAGTACGGTTCTACCGAACTCCTTGGCGTAAAATTCATCACAAACTCAATGCGTGTCTACTCAAGCGACGGAGCATGCAGCCCCAGCGCTTTCGCCGCTCATTTTCCGTGGCGATACCCTGTGTTCAGCTGTCGCCCTGCTCCACCACGCGCCGTTGCATTTCGTCCAGGTAGTCGTCCAGTTCCTGGATCGAGGTGAAGATCTCGTTCAACGGCACCGCCTTGACCAGGTCGAAGACCTTGCGGATTTGCGGCGCCGGGTTGACCACCAGCACCTGGCCGTCGCGCGCGGCCAGCAGCTTACGCGCTTTGAAAATCGAGCGGATGCCAGCGCTGCTGATGTAGTCCAGTTGCGACAGGTCCAGCACCAGGGTGGTGATTGGCGTGGCCAGCAACGGTGCCAGCGCCTCGTCCAGGGTCTGGTAGGTGTGGGTGTCCAGACGCCCGCTCAGGGTGATGCGCTGGCGCTTGTCCTGCGCTGGGTCGATTTGCAAGCTCAACGTGGTCATGCGGGAAACTCCTGGGAAGCAGGGTCGAAGGGGTGCAGCAAGGTGATGCGCACGACGTTGCGGCCAGCGTCGTGGTGGTAGTCGATGCGGTCGGCCAGTTGCTTGACCAGGTGCAGCCCCAGCCCACCGATCGGGCGCTCGGCGATGTCCGCGTCCAGGTCTGGTATCGGTGCGCTGCGTGGGTCGAAGGCGGGGCCGCTGTCGTGGAATTCCAACACCAGCGTGGCGCGTTCCAGTTCCAGAATCAGCTCAATCGGCGTCTGCTCGCGGCGCAGGTGGCCATGTTCGAGTGTGTTGCAGGCCAGTTCTTCGACGATCAGCCGGGCGCGTTGCACGTGATCGGTGCGCACGCCGTGGTGTAGCAACGCGGTTTCCAGGGTGTCGGTCAGTTGCGCCAACGTGTCCAGTGCCGGTGCCATGTATAGCCGTTGTTTCATGCGGTCGTCTCCGCGGCCGAGCCGTGGTGTAGCCGAATCGCCAGTAGGGTGATGTCGTCGGACTGTGCCGCAGGTTCGGTGAATGCCTGCACATCGGTCAGTATCGCCAGGCACTGCGCTTGCGCATCGGCACCGGGTTGCAGCGCGGCCAGCAGGCGCGCCTCGCCATAAGGCCGGTTGTGTGCGTCCATCGCTTCGGTGATGCCGTCGGTGTAGCTCAGCAGTGTGGCACCGGTGGCCAGCCGCCCCTGTAGCACCGGGTAGTGCGATTGTGGCTCCAGCCCCAGTGGCGGGCCCGATTCCAACGACAGCATCTGCGCATGACCGTCGGCGTCGAGCAGCAGCGGCGGCTCGTGGCCAGCACTGGCCAGCCAGTAGTCGCCGCTATGCACGTTGATCAAGCCGCACAGCACGGTGGCGAACATACATGGTTCGTTGCCTTCCACCAGCCGCTGCGATGCCGCGATCAGGATCGCGTCCGGCCGCGTGTGCCGGCGTGCGGCCACTTCCAGCACCGTGATCGCCCGGGCCATGAACAGCGCCGCCGGCACGCCCTTGTCGGAGACGTCGCCGACCACGAACCACAGCAGCCCCGGTTCGGTCTCGACGAACTGGTAAAAATCCCCGCCGACCATCGTCGCCGGTTCCAGCAGCGCATAGGTTTCCAGGTGTTTGTGTGCGCTGTCGAAAGTGCGTGCGGCCGGTAGCATGGCATGCTGGATTTCGCGCGCGATCGACAGCTCGCTCTGCATGCGCTGCCGCGCCTGCGCCAGTGTGGCGATTTCCTGCAATTGCTGTTTGATCGAGGTGCGCGCGCTGTCGAAGGCGCGCGCCATCACCCCCACCTCGTCTTGCCGTTCCATGTGCCGCAGCGGGTAGTCGAACGCGCCCTGGCTCAAATGCACCGCCGAGTCGGTCAGGTCCTCCAGCGGCCCTGCCAGCCGCGCGGTATAGCGGTGCAGCAGCCACAGCCACAGTGCCAACGCGGTGGCACTGACCAGTCCGCCCCACATGACGATGCGGTTGAGCCCGGCCAGGATGTAGCGCTCGGACACGCTCAATGCGAAGGTCCAGCCGGTGTCGCCGACCACCGCGCTTTCGGTCAGATAGCGCTCGCCGTCGGGCGCGGTGTGGACGAAGCGGACCGGTGTGCGCGTCTGCACCGCCGCGGCCAGCGGCGACAGGTCCGGCCGGGCGCGCGCCACCTGCGCTTCCAGGGCGCGGTGAAAATGCAGTGTCGGGTCCGGGTGCAGCACGAACAGCCCATCCGGCGACAGCAGCATCGGTTGCAGTCCGGCTTTGGCCGGCAGTTTGGCGACGATGGCCCGCAGCCGCTGCAACGGCACGTCAACGCGGACCATGCCGATCGCCTGCGCTTGCGGACCATCGCCCGGCAGGCGCAGTGGCAGGTTGTAGCTGGTGAGGAATGCGCCGCCAGCCGAGGCATCTCTGTATGGTTCGGACCACCACGGTGCCGTTGCCGCCAGCGTGCGCCGGTACCACGGCATGCGTTGGTCGTCCAGGTCCAGTGCCGTGACGGGTTGTTCCAGCACGCGGTCGCGCGTGCGCTGCAGGCGCCAGGCGAAGCCGCGGTCGTCGTTCTTCAGGGTGCCCGGCTCGATCACCAACATGGTGCCGGCGATGTCCGGGTCGCCCTGTAAGGTGGCCTGCAACAGGCTGCGCAGGTTGAATGGTTGGCGCCCTACGCCGGCCGCGGCCGCGGCCAGCGTGCGCCCGCTCACCTGCACCGAGCCGAGTGTGGCCTCCAGGCTGCGCGCGGTCTGCTGGGTCAGCCGGGCCACTTCCTCGCGCGCGTTACGCACCACCACGTGCCGCGCGCCCAGGTAGAACAGCAGGGTCAGGCCGAGCAGCAATGCCGCCTGTAGCAGGCTGACCCACAGCAATAGCCGCGTGCGCAAGCTGTGCCGCCAGGCGACCGCAAAGGCGTCCTGGGTTGACGATGAGGCGGCGATGGCGGCACTCCGTAGGGGCCGGGGGCCCGATCATAAGCGCAGCCGCCTCCGTCCGGCGTGTTTGGCCCAGTGTGTGTCCCAGGCTCAATGCGACAGCACGCCCCATCCATACGCTGGCGTACGAGGCCCAGGCGGGCGGTTGCGCTACACTTGCAAGCTTCAAGAGAACACAGCCATCGCGCGCGTGCGTGCGACCTACGGGAGCGTTATGAATTGGTTGAACGAGGTGCTGCAGAACGATCCGAATCCCACTGAAACCCAGGAGTGGATCGAATCGCTCAAGGCCGTCATCGATATCGCAGGCCCCGAGCGCGCGCATCAGTTGCTGGAGGACATGGTCGAACTGACCCGACGCTCCGGCGCCTATCTGCCGTTCTCGCCGACCACCGAGTACGTCAACACCATTTCTCCCGCCAACGAGGCCAAGAGCCCAGGCGATGCGGCCATCGAGTGGAAGATCCGCTCGATCATCCGCTGGAACGCAATGGCCACTGTGGTGCGCGCCAACCGCAAGCCGGGCGACCTTGGCGGTCACATCGCGTCCTTCGCCTCCAGCGCCACCCTGTACGACGTGGGCTTCAACCACTTCTGGCGTGCGCCCTCGGAGCAGCACCCCGGCGACCTGCTCTATATCCAGGGCCATAGCTCCCCGGGCATCTATTCCCGCGCCTTCCTCGAAGGCCGCATCAGCGAAGACCAGCTCAACAATTTCCGCATGGAAGTGGGCGGGCAGGGCATTTCCTCCTATCCGCACCCGTGGCTGATGCCAGACTTCTGGCAAACCCCCACCGTGTCGATGGGCCTGGGCCCGCTCAGCGCCATCTACCAGGCGCAGTTCATGAAGTACTTGGAACACCGCGGCCTGATCGAAAAATCCGACCGCAAGGTGTGGTGCTTCATCGGCGACGGCGAGAGCGACGAACCCGAGACCCTGGGCGCCATCGCCCTGGCCGGCCGCGAAGGCCTGGACAACCTCATCTTCGTGGTCAACTGCAATCTGCAACGCCTGGACGGCCCGGTGCGCGGCAACGGCAAGATCATCCAGGAGTTGGAAGGCGTGTTCCGTGGCGGTGGCTGGAACGTCATCAAGCTGCTGTGGGGCGGTTACTGGGACGCCCTGCTGGCCAAGGACAGCAACGGTGTGCTGCGCAAGCTGATGATGGAAACCGTTGATGGCGAATACCAGAACTGCAAGGCCTTCGGCGGTGCGTACACCCGCGCCAATTTCTTCGGTAAATATCCGGAGACCGCAGCCATGGTCGCCGGCCTGTCCGACGAGGACATCTGGCGCTTGAACCGCGGCGGCCACGATCCGCACAAGGTCTACGCCGCCTACCACCAGGCGGTGAACACACAGGGCATGCCCACCGTGATCCTGGCCAAGACGGTCAAGGGCTACGGCATGGGCTCGGCCGGCGAGGCGCTGAACCCGACCCACCAGACCAAGAAGCTGGACGACGACGCCGTGCGTGCGTTCCGCGACCGCTTCAATATCCCGCTCAGCGACAAGCAACTGGCCGACGCCGAGCAGGTGCCGTTCTACCACCCCGGCCCGGATTCGCCGGAAGTGCAGTATCTGCAGCAGCGCCGCGCCGCGCTCGGCGGCTACCTGCCGCAGCGTCGTCGCAAGGCCAGCCTGTCCATCCCCGCACCGGGCCTGGACAAGTTCGAGCGCTTGCTTAAGGACAGCGGCGAGCGCACCTACTCCACCACCATGGCCTTCGTGCAGAGCCTCAACATCGCCCTGCGCGACAAGGAACTGGGCCCGCGCATCGTGCCGATCGTGGCCGACGAAGCGCGCACCTTCGGCATGGAAGGCATGTTCCGGCAGATCGGCATCTACGCCCCGTTCGGCCAGAAGTACAAGCCGGTGGACGCGGATCAGTTGATGTTCTACCGCGAAGATCAGTCCGGCCAGGTGCTGCAACAAGGCATCAGCGAGCCGGGCGCGATCTCCTCGTGGATGGCCGCCGGCACCAGTTACTCGGTCAGCGACGTGCCGATGCTGCCGTTCTACATTTATTACTCCATGTTCGGCTTCCAGCGCGTGGGCGATATCGCTTGGCAGGCGGCGGACATGCGCACCCGCGGCTTCCTGCTCGGCGGTACCGCTGGTCGCACCACGCTCAACGGTGAAGGTCTGCAACACGAAGACGGCTTCAGCCAGATCGTCGCCGGCGGCATTCCCAACGTGCGCAGCTACGACCCGACCTTCGGCTTCGAGGTTACCGTGGTCATGCAGTACGGCATCCAGCGGATGATGCAGGAGCAGGTGGACGAGTACTACTACATCACCCTGATGAACGAGAACTACGCCCACCCGGACATGCCGGCGGGCGCGGAGCACGGCATCATCAAGGGCATGTACCTGCTCAAGGATGCCGGCAAGCTCAAGAAGGGCGAACTGCGCGTGCAACTGTTGGGCTCGGGCACCATCCTGCGCGAAGCCATCGCCGCCGCTGAGCTATTGGAAAAGGACTTCGGCGTCACTGCCGACATCTGGTCCTGCCCCAGCTTCAACGAACTGCGCCGCGACGGTTTCGACGTCGAGCGTTGGAACCGCCTGCATCCGGAAGCCACGCAGCGCAAGCCCTACGTCACCGAGCTGCTGGAAGGCCGCCAAGGTCCAGCCATCGCCGCCACCGACTACGTACGCGGCTTTGCCGACCAGATCCGCGCCTTCGTGCCGATGGGCTACACGGTGTTGGGCACCGACGGTTTCGGCCGCAGCGATACCCGCACCAACCTGCGCCGCTTCTTCGAGGTGGACCGTTACTACATCGCCCACGCCGCCATCGCCGCGTTGGCGAAGGAAGGCAAGATGACCGGCAAGGACGTGGCGAAGGCGATCAAGCAGTACAAGATCGATCCGGAGAAGGCGAATCCGGTTGGGGTTTGACCAACTCCCGATGCAATAACGTATTGCCCCTCTCCTGCCCAGGCGGGAGAGGGCGTCTGAAATGAAGAGGGCGCTCTTCCGCTGGCTGGCTCCGCATTCGCAAGGACCGCGAACATGCCCCCGAACCTACGATGTGCTGCAATACCTCAAGGACGCAGGCTGGCACCAAGTCGGCCAGATTGGCAGCCATCGCCAGTTCAAGCACCGCGTCTACCCGGGTCGCTGACAGTGGCCCCGGCAAGCCGAGCGATGATGTGGCTGCCGGCATGTTGAACAGCATCTTGAAGCAGGCCGGCCTGAAGAGGGAATCGCCATGCGCTACGCCGTTGTCATCGAGCAAGCCGGTAACAACGACTCTGCTTACGTGCCGGATTTGCCGGGGTGTGTCGCGACAGGAGCGACGATCGCGGAGGTGGGCGGTTTGATTCGCGAAGCAATCGGGTTGCATTTAGCCGGCATGCGCGAGGATGGCGAAGTGATTGCGCTGCCGTCGAGTCGGGTGGAATATGTGGATGTGGCGGCGTGATAAGGATGAAGATCAGGTTTTTCCTCGCTTGAAGATGTGCTGAGCGATGCTCCGTCAGGTCATGTGTGAAAGTCTTGCCATCTCTGACAGCGATGGATAAAAAATTTCGTGGTCGATTCCGTTTGAAGTCGGGAAAAGGTTTAGTAAGTCTCAGATTAACTTCACCTTGTTTTTGGTTTTGCGCAGGAAATCAAAAATTTACATGGCCCGCACGGCGACTAATTAGATCGTCCTTCTTGGTGGGGTGAACAAGTCAGCCTCTCGATATCAGCGACTTTAAAATTCAATGGATTTTTAGCGAAAAAATAGGAGGTGTTAGCTGTCAATCGCGTAGGCGCGGATGGGCAGACCACTCCGGTGGATGTCAAGCCAGTTCCCAAGCACTGCGAATAGGGGATGCCGGTGCCGAAGCCGCTCCGAGAGGAGGTTGCAGCCGGGGCTAGAGCATGACGAATCTGTCGGCATTGAAGCTGATGCGGCAGATGGGTGTGAGCTACACCCAGTCGTCTGGCGGTTCAAGCACAAGCTGTTGCAGGCGATGAGCGAACGCGAAGCGGGTCGTCAGTTGCCACCTGACATGCAATCGCGTGCAGCAGGCTAGTCGTTAACGCCGATGTACTGGTCCTTCAGCCGCACGTAGTGCTGCGCGGAATAGTGCAGGCTCTCGATTTCCTTGTCGCTGAGCAGGCGCGCCGGCCGCGCGGGGTTGCCCAGCCACAGCTCGCGCTCGCCCACGGTCTTGCCCGGGCCGACCACCGCGCCAGCGCCGACAAATCCGTATTTCCTGACGGTGGCGCCGTCGAGGATGCATGCGCCCATGCCGATCAGGCACAGATCTTCGATGGTGCAGGCGTGCAAAATGGTGCCGTGGCCGACGGTCACGTCCGCGCCGATCACCGTGGGGTAGCCGGCCTTGTTGTATGGGCTGTGGTGGCTGACGTGCACGATGGTGCCGTCTTGGAGATTGCTGCGTGCGCCGATGCGCACATGGTTGACGTCGCCGCGGATCACTGTGCCTGGCCACACCGACACGTCCTCCTCCAGCACCACGTCGCCGATGATAGTGCAGGCCGGGTCCAGGTAGACGCGGTCGCCGAGTTGAGGGGTCTTATCGAGGAATGGGCGGATCGGGGGCATGGCGGTCTGCGACGATGGCGGCCAATGGCCGGAGTGGCGGACGATGATAGCCTGCGTGCCAACCCAGCCGCCGCCGTGCAGGGCGCGCGGATGCCGGTGCCATCGTCGCGATGCGGGCCTTGGGCATGCTCGGTCTTTTTGCGCATCGGGTTGGGTCACGCGATACGTCAATGTTAAATGCAACGCAGTACATTGCATCGGGTCAGGCAAGCGCGGTAGCGTCCGGCTGCTGTCTTTCCGCCATTTTCCCTGTAGGAATTTCGTCATGCCGCATGCTGCCGCTGTACCAGGCTCCCTCGTGCAGGACCGCATGGGCGGCTTCCAATGGATGGCCATCGGGATTTGCGTGTTGTTGACCATGCTCGATGGCTTCGATGTGATGGTGATGGCATTCACCGCATCGCATGTGTCCGACGAGTGGCAGTTATCCGGCAAGCTCCTGGGAGGCTTGCTCAGTGCCGGTTTGATCGGTATGGCGGTGGGCTCGTTGTGCTTGGCGCCGTTGGCCGATCGTTGGGGGCGGCGGCGCCTGATCCTGGGTTGCCTGGCGATTCTCACCGTGGGCATGGGAGCCTCGGCGATGGCGCAGAATGTGCAGCAGCTTTGGGTCTTGCGGGTGTTCACCGGCCTGGGCATCGGCGGCATGTTTCCCGGCGTGGGGGCGATCACCGCCGAATACGCCAGCGCCAAGTGGCGCAGCACGGCGGTGGTGTTGCAGACCACCGGCTATCCGATCGGTGCCGCATTCGGTGGCGTGATCGCCGACTTGATCCTCGAACACTGGCACTTGCACTGGCATGCGGTATTTTTGTTCGGCGCGGGGTGTTCGCTGCTGTTTATGCCGCTGGTGCTGGCGTGCTTGCCCGAGTCGCTGGATTTCCTGATTGGTCGGCGCCCGCCCAACGCGCTGGCCCAGCTCAACGCGACGTTGCTGCGCATGCGGCAGGCGCCATTATCGGAATTGCCCGCGTTGCCGCGGCGCGATGCCGTTCCACGCCAGGGCTATGCCGTGCTGTTCGTCGGTGCGATGCGTCGCCGTTCGCTGTTGCTCGCACTGGCGTTCTTCTTGCACATGTTCGCGTTCTATTTCGTGCTGAGCTGGACACCCAAGTTATTGGTCGCCGCCGGGATGTCGGTGCAGCAGGGGATCACGGGCGGGACCTTGCTCAACCTGGGGGGGATTGTCGGCGGCGGTGTGTTCGGTTGGCTGGCAGTGCGCTGGTCCTTGCGCTGGTTGACCTTGGGGATGTTCCTGCTGGCGGCGCTGGCGATGCTGGTTTTTGCCGGTTACAGCACCCAACTGGCGGCGGCCTTCGCGATTGCACTGTTCATCGGTGCGGCCGTGTTCGCGGCGATGTCCGGACTGTACGCGACCGCACCGGTGGTATTCGATGCGTGGATCCGCGGCACCGGCCTGGGGTGGGCCATCGGGATCGGCCGCCTCGGCGCGATCCTGTCGCCGCCGACGGTGGGCTTGTTGATCGATGCGGGGTGGGAGCCGTCGCGGCTGTACATGATCTTTACGCTGCCTTTACTGCTGGCGGCCGCGGCCTTGCTGGCGTTGCGTGCACGCTGAACCGTCTACGCTACGGTTGGCCCGCGCGTCCACGTCGATGGCGGCAGCTAACGGGAAAATGCTCCATTATCGAAATTTACGTTCGCTGACATAAATCCACCGTTATTTGCGGTGGGCCAGAGGCAGGTTTTTCCGACGTTTCTCCCGCATTTGTGAAGGCTGTACAACACGTTCGTGTTGCCGATGGTGCAGTGCGACACATGAGTGGAGTATCGTTGACAGTTTCATCACAGCCGTATCATCGCCCATGTACGACGTCGTTCCGGGGCTCCGTCGCCTCTCCTGTTGTGCTCTATTGCCGTTGGTCGTCCTGTCGTCCCTGGTCGTCGGCGTCGGTGGCTGCTCTGGCGATAAGCCGTCCGCTGTGTCGCTGTCGCGGGTCGGGGTGATGACCTTGAGCGCCCATGCGCTTCCGGTAGAGCGCACTCTGCCCGGGCGCACGGTGGCTTACGAGACGGCGGATGTGCGGCCGCAGGTCGGCGGGCTGCTGCGCCAGCGACTCTTCGTGGAGGGCCAGGAGGTCAAGGCCGGGCAGCCGCTGTACCAGATCGACCCGGCGCCCTATCAGGCCGCCTACGACATCGCCCGTGGCAATCTGGTTCAGGCCGAGGCGGCGCTGGCCAGTGCGCGACCCAAGGCCGAGCGTTACCGCACCCTGGTCGGGATGGACGCGGCCAGCAAACAGGACGCCGACGATGCGATTTCCGCGCTGCGCCAGGACGAGGCGGCGGTGATCGCGGCCAAGGCGGGGCTGCAGGCGGCGCGCATCAATTTGGATTACACCCGGATCACCGCGCCCATTTCTGGCCGCACCGGCGCCTCGGCCTATACCGTCGGCGCGCTGCTCACCGCCGCGCAGGATGCCGCGCTGACCACGATCCAGCGACTGGACCCGATCTATCTGGACGTCACTCAGTCCAGTACGCAGATCCTGGCGCTGCGCCGCCAGCTCGACGCTGGACGCATCCGCGCCATCGACGGCAAGGCACAGGTGCAGGTGCGCTTGGAGGACGGCAGTACGTATCCGCATGCGGGCACGTTGGAGTTCGTCGGTACCCAGGTCAACGCCGGTACCGGCAACGTTACCCTGCGTGCGGTGGTCCCCAATCCGGAACATCTGCTTTTGCCAGGCATGTATCTACGCGCGGTGCTGCCGATGGCCACCAATCAGGGCGCAATCTTGGTGCCGCAGCAGGCGGTCACGCGCGACAGCAAGGGCGAGCCGCTGGTCAAGCTGCTCGACGCGCATAACCGGGTGGTGGAACGCCACATTCGCACTGGCGACGCGCTGGGCCACGATTGGGTGGTGGAGGACGGACTCAAGCCGGGCGAGCGGCTCATCGTGGTGAACGGCAGCCGCGCCGAGATCGGCAAGACGGTGACGCCATATCCGGTCAGCGCCGCCGAACTCGACGCCGCGCCAACGGTGCCTGGCGCCGCCCAGGCCGACTGAGGACTTCCGCATGTCGCGCTTCTTCGTCAACCACCCGATGGTGGCCTGGGTCATGGCCATCGTGATCGTCCTGATCGGCATGCTGGCCATCCATGCGTTGCCGGTCGAACGCTATCCGCAGATGGCCCCGCCGACCATCACCGTGCGCGCCACCTACAACGGTGCCTCGGCGCAGACCGTGGAAAACACCGTCACTCAGTTGATCGAGCAGTCGCAGCAAAGCCTGGATCATCTGCTGTACATGACCTCCACCAGTGCTTCGGACGGCACTGCGCAGGTCAATCTGGTGTTCCAGACCGGGACCAACCCCGACACCGCCCAGGTGCAGGTGCAGAACCAGTTGCAGTCGGTGATGTCGATCCTGCCGCAGGCGGTGCAGCAGAACGGCTTGATCATCACCAAGTCCAGCGGTTCGCTGTTCGAAGTGGTGGCGTTCACCTCCGACGACGGCAGCATGGACAGTTTTGATGTCGCCAATTACATGGAGTCGCGCATTGACGACCAGATCAGCCGCATCAGCGGCGTGGGCAATATCCAGCCGATTGGTTCGGAGTACGCCATGCGCATCTGGCTGGACCCGGAAAAGCTGCGTAAGTACGCGTTGATGCCATCGGATGTGGAGAACGCGCTGCAATCGCAGAATACCGACGTGTCGGCGGGCGAGCTCGGCGGCCAGCCGTCGCTGCGGGGGCAGCGCCTGGATGCGACCGTGACCACCCGCAGCCGCTTGCAGACGCCGGCGCAGTTCGGCGCGATCGTGCTCAAGAGCGATCCCGACGGTGCCGCCGTGCACTTATCCGACGTGGCCAGGATCGGCCTGGGTCCGGAAACCTACGGCACCCTTTCCCGCTTCAACGGCAAACCCTCGGCGTCGCTGGGTATCGAGCTCAACTCCGACGCCAACGCGGTCGAGGTGTCCAAGGCGATCGAAAAGCGCCTGGGCGAACTCAAACAGTACTGGCCGCATGGCTACAACTACCATGTCGCTTTCAGCAGTACCCCGTTCGTCATCACCTCGATCAAGGAAGTGGTCATCACCCTGATCGAGGCGGTGCTGCTGGTCGTGGCGGTGATGTATCTGTTCCTGCAGAACTGGCGCGCCACGCTGATCCCGACCATCGCGGTGCCGGTGGTGCTGATGGGTACCTTTGGTGTACTCGCCGCGTTCGGCTACTCGATCAACACGTTGACCATGTTCGCGATGGTGTTGGCGATCGGCCTGCTGGTGGACGATGCGATCGTGGTCGTGGAGAACGTGGAGCGGGTCATGGGCCAGGAAGGGCTGTCACCGAAAGAAGCGACCCTGCGCTCGATGCAACAAATCGGCGGCGCGCTGATCGGCATCGTGCTGGTACTGACGGCGGTGTTCGTGCCGATGGCCTTCTTCAATGGCGTCACCGGGGTGATCTACCGGCAGTTCTCGATCACCATCGCCGCCTCGATGATCCTGTCGGTGTTGGTGGCGATGACCCTGACCCCGGCGCTGTGCGTGACCATCCTCAAGCCGCTGCACCAGGGCGAAGCACCAATCGGTTCGCACGGTCGTCTTGGCTGGTTCTTTATCTGGTTCAACACGCGCTTTCGTCATATGTCCGAGCGCTACCGCGCAGTGGTCGAGCGTGTGCTTGGACAGCGTGCGCTGGGTTTGCTCGCCTACGCGTTGCTGCTGGTCGTCACCGGTGTGCTGCTGTGGCGTTTGCCTGGCGCCTTTCTGCCCGACGAGGACGAGGGCATGCTCAACGTGCTGGTCAAGCTGCCGGCGGGTTCCACCCTGGAGCAGACCCAAATGGTGGCAGACCGGCTGACCCAGGTCGCGATGAAGGATCCTGGAGTCCGCTCGGTACTGTCTTCCGCCGGCTTCAGCGTCACCGGCTCCGGCCAGAACGTCGGCATGGCCTTCGTGCGTTTGAAGGATTGGGACGACCGCGACGATGATGCCGCGACCATTGCCGAACGCCTCAAAAAGGCCTTGGCCGACGTGCCCGATGCGGATCTGTTCGTGACCTCGCCGCCGGCGATCACCGGCCTCGGCGACGCTTCCGGTTTCACCTTCGAGTTGATGGACTACGAAGGCGCTGGCCACGCTGCCCTGTTGGCCGCGCGCGACAAGCTGCTGCGCCTGGCTGCGGATGATCCCAAGTTGATGAATGTGCGCTACGCCAGCCTGGAGGATGCGCCGGTGTATGCGGTCAAGATCGACGACAACAAGGCGCAGGCGCTGGGCGTGGATCCGGGCGACATCAATGCCACGCTCAACAGTGCGCTCGGTGGCGACTTCGTCAACAACTTCATCTACAAGGGCCGCATCAAGAAGGTATACGTGCAGGGCGACGCGCATACACGCATGGCGCCGCAGGACGTGGAGCGCTGGACAGTACGCAACACCGGCGGCGACATGGTGCCGATGTCCGCCTTCACCACCTCCCGCTGGACCAGCGCGCCGGCGGCGCTGGAACGTTACAACGGCGTGTCGGCGATGGAACTCACCGGGCAGGCGAGGTTGGGGGTCAGCTCCGGCGCGGCGATGGACGAGATGGCGGAGTTGAGCAAGCAACTGCCGCATGGCTTTGGCTATGCCTGGTCTGATATGGCCTATCAAGAGAAGTTGTCTGCCAACCAGGCACCGGCGCTGTACGCGATTTCGCTGTTGTTCGTGTTCCTGTGCCTGGCGGGGTTGTACGAAAGTTGGTCGATCCCGTTCGCGGTGATGCTTGCGGTGCCGGTAGGCATTTTTGGCGCAGTGCTGCTGATGACCCTGCGGGGCCTGGAGAACGATGTCTACTTCCAGGTGGGCCTGCTCACGACGGTTGGTTTGTCGGCCAAAAACGGCATCCTCATCGTCGAGTTCGCCCGCGATCTGGAACATCGCGGTGAAAGCCTGCTGGCCGCGACTCTGCACGCGGTGCAGATGCGCTTGCGGCCGATTCTGATGACCTCGCTGGCGTTCCTGCTTGGCGTGCTGCCGCTGATGTTCAGTCACGGTGCCGGCTCGGCCGCGCGTCACTCGCTGGGCACCGGTGTCACTGGCGGTACGTTGGCCTCGATCACTCTGGGCCTGTTCTTCGTCCCGTTGTTCTATGTGATCGTGCGCCGCCTGTTCCCCGAGCGCAGGGTGGCGAGCGAGGAGGTGGGGTCATGAGCGCGCTCTGCCGTGCGAGCGTGGCTGCCGCCACGTTACTGGCGTTGGCCGGTTGCACCCTGGCGCCGCACTACGTGCGCCCGGCGGCGCCGGTGCCTGCGAATCTTGCCGCTGCCGATGCAAGCGCCGCGCACGCTGCGGGCCAGCCCGCCGATACGCTGGTGATGCCGGATTGGCAGGCGGTGTTTCTGGATCCGCGCTTGCGCCAGACCATCGCGCTTGCGTTGCAAAACAACCGCGACCTGCGCGTGGCGATGCTCTCGATCGACAAGGCGCGCGCGCAGTACCGCATCCAGCGCGCCGCGCAGTTGCCGTCGCTGGATGCCAGCGCGAGCCAGAACCGCGAGCGAGTCAGCGCCGCCAGTAGCGATACGGGTGTTTCGCAGATCAACGTCAGCGATACGTTGCAGGTTGGTCTCAGCAGTTGGCAGTTGGATTTGTTCGGGCAATTGCGCAGCCTCAAGCAGGAGGCGTTGCAGAACTGGCTGGCCAGTGCGCAAACCCAGCGCAGCGTGCGTCTGAGCCTGATTGCGCAGGTTGCCGCGGCATGGCTGACGGTCGCCGCCGATCAGGCGCAACTCGCGCTCGCGCAGCAGACCCTGGACAGCCAGACGCAGACGTTGCAATTGACCGAACGCCAGCACAGCGTCGGTACCGTGTCGGCGCTGGACTTGGCCCAACAGCAGACCAGTGTCGAAGCCGCGCGGGTGAGTGCCGCCAGCGCCGCCACGCAGTTGGCGCAGGCGCGCGATGCCTTGCAGTTGCTGGTGGGTGCTCCCGTGGACGCGGCGTTATTGCCGAGCGCGCAGGCGATCGATCGCAGCGTTGCGCTGGCACCGGTGCCAGCGCACCTGTCCTCGTCGGTGCTGCTGAAACGTCCGGATGTGCTTGCCGCCGAGCACAGTTTGCAGGCGGCCAATGCCGACATCGGCGCGGCCCGCGCGGCGTTCTTTCCGTCGCTGAGCCTCACCGCGTCCACCGGCCGCAGTAGCGATGCCTTGTCCACGTTGTTCTCGGCCGGCGCCCGCACCTGGTCGTTCGTGCCCAGCATCACCGCGCCGATCTTCCATGGCGGTGCGTTGAAGGCGTCGCTCGACGCCTCCAAGATCGGCAAGGACATCGCGGTGGCGCAGTACGAGAAGGCGATTCAGTCCGCTTTCGCCGAAGTCGCCGATGCCCTGGCTGCGAAGGATCATATGGAAGCGCAACTCACCGCGCAGCAGGCGTTGGTCGACGCCAGTCAACGCAGCTACACGCTGGCCGACGCGCGCTACCGTGCTGGCCTGGATGGTCACCTGGCGGTGCTGGATGCACAGCGCTCGCTGTTCGCTGCGCAGCAGGCGTTGATCGCACTGCGTTTGCAGGATGCCAGCAATCGGGTGACGCTGTACCAGGTGTTGGGTGGTGGTGCCGACGCCCAGGTTGGTACACCCTGACGGTTGGTCGGGCACGGTTACGATTGGCGTCAGTGCCCGCCTGTGCGGGAGTCTGGTATCCGTGCCAACGCGGGCGGTGCTGCGACATCGCCCGCGATGCGCCGCGCAGAAGGTCATTGGCGCATCGTTCGCGGTCGGCGCTGTGCTGCAGTGGTATATGCGTCTCGGTACTGTGGCAGGCTTAGGCCATAATCGCATTTCCCCACGCATGGTGGTCCTGCAACCGATGAAGATTCCCCCGGGCCTGCAACCGCTGATCGATGACGGCGTTATCGATGGCGTGCTGCGTCCGCTCAAGAGTGGCAAGGAGGCGGCAGTCTACGTGGTCCAGGCTGGCGACGACGTGCTGTGCGCCAAGGTCTACAAGGACATGGCCCAGCGCAGTTTCCAGGCGCGGGTGCAGTATCAGGAGGGACGCAAGGTACGCGGCAGCCGTCAGTCGCGGGCGATGGGCAAGGCCACCAAGTTCGGTCGTCGCGAACAGGAGGCCGCGTGGAAGGACACCGAGGCCAATACGTTGTATCAACTGGTGGATGCTGGCGTGCATGTGCCGCAGCCGCGTGGCTACTTCCACGGTGTGTTGTTGATGGAACTGGTCACTGATGCCGAGGGGCAGAGCGCGCCGCGGCTGAGCGAAGTGGAATTGCTGCCGGAGCAAGCACGCGCCTTCCACGCCCGGCTGATCGGCGATGTGGCCAAGATGCTGTGCCTGGGCCTGATCCATGGCGATCTGTCCGAATACAACGTGCTGGTCGCCGCCGATGGCCCGGTGGTGATCGATTTTCCGCAGGTGGTCAGCGCTGCCGGCAATAACGCTGCGCGTGCCATGCTGTTGCGCGACGTGCACAACCTGCGCGACTGCCTGGGTCGCTTCGCCCCCGACCTCAACGTCACCCATTACGGCGAAGAGATGTGGGCGCTCTACGAGAAGGGCGCGCTGCTCCCGGATAGCCCGCTCAGCGGTCGTTTCGCGTTCGACACCCGCCGTGCCGACGTGCGTGCGGTGCGTGCCTCGATCGAGGATGCACGCCAGGAAGCGCTCATCCGTCAACAGGGCCGTGAAGCCGCCGCCAGCGACGATTGATCCGCGGCGCGCATCTTCGCGCACGCCCATGTTGCGGCGCAATGCGGTGACGTGGCGGCTTCACTATGACCTGGCTAGGCGAAGTGGCGTGTATTGCCTTGTCGTGCCTGCGCTTGGCGCCCATCGCAGGGTGTCATCGGTGCTGGTCGCATGATCGCGGCGCGATCCATGCCTCGCACTGCGATTGCGTTTATTTGCGAAAATGGTTATTGAAAATAACAATCTTGATGCAACAGTTTCCGCAGCCGTCGGGGAGGGTTAACGATGTACTTCGATCCAGATGTCGTTCGTTTTTTCGATCAGATGAAACAGTCCGGGCAACCGCCGATAGAGCAATTGCCGTTGCCCGCCGCGCGCGCGAAGTTTTCTGCATTAGGGTCGCAGTTCGGCTTTCCGCCTTTGGAGATGGCCGAGGTGCGCGGGGCGCAGGCGCCGGGCCCGTGTGGACCAGTGCCGCTGCGTCTGTACCGGCCAGTTGGAGTGGAGTCGCTGCCGGCGCCTACCTGCGTCTATGTGCACGGCGGTGGGGGTGTGCTCGGCGATCTCGACTCGCACGACGACATCTGCCGGCAACTGGCGGCGCGCGCCGGCTGCCAGGTGCTGGCGGTGGATTACCGGCTCGCGCCAGAACATCCGGCCCCGGCCGGCATCGAGGACGTGATCGCGGTGGTGCAATGGCTGGCCGCCAATTCCGCCGAGGTCGGCGCCGATCCGCAGCGTCTGGCGATCGCCGGCGACAGCATCGGTGGTGCGCTGGCGGCAAGTGCCGCGCTGGCCGCGCGTGATGCGGGCATCTCTTTGCGCTGCCAGGTGCTGGTGTATCCGTTGACCGACGCACGGCCGGACAATCCGTTTCCTTCGCGCGTGCAAAACGCGGTTATTCCGCCGCTGACCGAGGCGGCGATGCGCTTTTTCGACAGTAAATTGCTCCCGGACCCGGTGGTGACCACGGATTGGCGCATCTCGCCGGCACTGGCTCCGGACGTGGCCGGCGTCGCGCCAGCGCTGGTGGTGCTGGCCGATCGCGATGCGCTGTACGACGAAGGTCTGCACTACGCGCAGCGGCTGCGCCAGGCGGGCGTGGAGGTGACCATGCGCGTGTACCCGGGCATGATCCACGGTTTCGTCAGTATGGGTGCCGTGTTGCGCGCGGCGGGCGAGGTCATCGACCTGGCCGCGTTGCAGCTGCGTCAGCGCCTGTTGCCGGTCGCCGCGCAGGCGTAGACGCGCAGCGGCGATCGCGCTCGCCCGCCGGTTACGCCACCCGGCTGCGGCGCGCGCGCTCCAGGTGCACCAGTAGCAGCGAAATCGCCGCCGGAGTCATGCCGGGGATGCGCTGTGCCTGACCGACGGTCTGTGGGCGCACGCGCTGAAGCTTTTGCTGCACTTCGGCCGATAGTCCGCGCACTTGCGCGTAGTCGAACGCGGTCGGGATCGTAGTGTCCTCGTGGCGCTGCTGGCGCGCGATTTCTTCGCGCTGGCGCTCCAGGTAGCCGGCGTATTTGATCCCGATCTCGACCTGTTCGGCCACCTGCGTATCGGCCACGCCCGGCCCCAGCAATGGCACCCGCATCAGCGCGGCGTAGTCCAGTTCCGGGCGCTTGATCAAGTCCAGCACGTTGGTCTCGCGGCTGACCGCCACGCCCAGCGTCGCCGCCACCTCGCGTCCCAGCGCGTTGCTTGGGGTGGCCCAGAACCCGCGCAGGCGTTCGTTCTCGCGCGCCACCGCGTCCTGCTTGGTCTGGAACCGCGCCCAGCGCGCTTCATCGACTAGACCCAACTCGCGGCCGATACCGGTCAGGCGCGCGTCGGCGTTGTCTTCGCGCAGTTGCAGCCGGTACTCGGCGCGACTGGTGAACATACGGTACGGCTCGCTGGTGCCGTGCGTGATCAGATCGTCGATCAGCACGCCGATGTAGGCCTGGTCGCGGCGCGGCGACCACGGTTCCAGCCCCTGTACCTGACGCGCGGCGTTGAGCCCGGCGATCAGGCCCTGGGCGGCGGCTTCCTCGTAGCCGGTGGTGCCGTTGATCTGCCCGGCAAAGAACAGCCCAGGCATGGCCTTGGTCTCCAGCGAAGCCTTCAGTCCGCGCGGGTCGAAGAAGTCGTATTCGATTGCGTAGCCAGGGCGGGTGATATGCGCCCGCTCGAACCCGCGGATCGAGCGCACCAACTCCAGCTGCACGTCGAACGGTAGCGAGGTGGAGATGCCGTTGGGATAGATCTCGACCACGTCCAGGCCCTCCGGCTCGACGAAGATCTGGTGGCTGGCTTTCTCGGCGAAGCGCACCACTTTGTCCTCGATCGAGGGGCAGTAGCGCGGGCCGATGCCCTCGATCTGGCCGGTGTACAACGGCGAGCGGTCCAGTGCGCCGCGGATGATGGCGTGGGTGCGTTCGGTGGTGTGGGTGATCCAGCACGACACCTGGCGCGGATGCTGGGCGACATCGCCGAGGAAGGACATCACCGGCAGCGGCGCGTCGCCAGGCTGCTCTTCCATCGCCGTGTAGTCCAGGCTGCGGCCATCGATGCGTGGCGGGGTACCGGTCTTGAGCCGATCCACGCCGAAGCGGCCGTCGCGCAGCGCTTGCGCCAGCGCGGTGGCTGGTGGGTCGCCAGCGCGGCCGCCGGCGTACTGGGTCTGGCCGATGTGGATTTTGCCGGCAAGGAAGGTGCCGGCGGTCAGCACCACCGCGCCCGCTTCGAAACGCAACCCGGTCTGGGTCAGCACACCGCGCACGCGCTCGCCGTCCATGACCAGATCGTCGACGGCGGCCTGGAACACGGTCAGGTTGGGTTGGGCCTCGACCAGTCGTCGGATCGCGTTGCGGTAAAGGCTACGGTCGGCTTGGCAGCGGGTAGCGCGTACCGCCGGACCCTTGGAGGCATTGAGGGTGCGCCACTGGATGCCGGCCAGATCGGCGGCCTGCGCCATGGCCCCCCCTAGTGCGTCGATTTCCTTGACCAGGTGGCCTTTGCCGATGCCGCCGATGGCTGGGTTGCAGCTCATCGCTCCCACCGTTTCCATGTTGTGGGTCAGCAGCAGGGTGCCCGCGCCGGCACGGGCGGAGGCCAGCGCCGCCTCGGTGCCGGCATGGCCGCCGCCGATCACGATCACGTCATAGCGGTAGAAGGAGGAGTCGCTCATGGGGTACTCGTCAGCCGGCGTGGGTGCGGGCAAAAGTGTGGTGCAGGTTTAAGGCCGTGTAAAACACAAAATTATTTGTGATGTAAATCACAATTTGCAGGTTCGAGTCTCAAGTTGGCACGCAATCTGCAGATATCCCCACTGCACCCGACGTGGCAAATGCGTCAGGGGCGCATGACTGGAATTGGAACAGGGGCCAGTCACGCGTGCGTCGGGGGAGCCGGGGCCGGTAGTCGGGGGACTACCGGCCCTTTTTTTGACCGTGGCCGAGGTCGATCGATGCTTGAAAGCAAAAAGCCCCGGCTGGCTGACCGGGGCTTTTGTTTTGGGCGCCGACATCCGACAGGGCTGGAACAGGGGGGATCCAAATTCCCTGTCGGACGTCGACATTAAGACGATGGCAACTCTATCAGGTCGTGAAGCGACGTAAGCGGCACGCCGTAGGAGCTAGAGTGCGTCTTGCAGTGGCACCGCCGCAAGCCCCTGATAAGGCTTGTAATGTGTTGCGTGTCACATTGCTGCGCCCAAGGTTACTAGGGTGCAGTGCAAGCAGCCGCAGCATAAGTACCAGCCGTTGCCGTAGCGACGATGGCCGCGACCGCGCCATCGTCGATTTTAACGCAATGGCGTCCGGATACCAATGCCTCCGCCCCGTGGCACGAGCATCGGATGGGAGCGTGGCGGGCGATCGACGGTTTGTTGACGCAATGGCGACGGAATACCGATGCCTCCGCTCGGTGGCATGAGCACCGGATGGGGGCGTGGCGGGCCATCGCCGCCGTGGTAGCTGTCGCGATGGTAGTAGTAGTACGGAACCCCGTAACTGTAATACCCGTAGTATCCGTAGTATCCGGGACCATAGGCGTAGGGAGCCATCCCGTACGGGTAGGCGTACTCGGAGTAGCCGGCGGGGTAGCGATACTCGACCGAGGGTGCACCGCGGTAGTAGCCGCCCTCGTTACCGCCTGCATAATCGTAAGTAGCGCAGCCACCCAACGTGGCGAGCAATCCAGCGGCGCAGATCAGGCGCAGTGTCATGGTATTTGCTGTCCAGGGGGCTGAATGACAGATTCGGCCTGCTGCATTGAATGCGTCCTTAATTCGTGTGTCGGTTGGTTAAATACTTAAGTCGCGTGCAACAGCGGTCACTTGATGGCGGCCGCCGACGCTGTGCGTTCGGGACGATACGTTAACCTTTTGCGCATGGTCTCATGTTGCTTGCCCGAATCCGGCGACGTCATGGCGCTGGCGCGTATTGCCACCCATGCCCAGTTCACCCCGATGGTGCTGCATTCGCGGGCGCCGGACGCTGTCGTGGGCGCGTGCAGTATGCGCAGGCTCGCCGAACCATCTGCGACGAACGGAGCAGCACCCTGGGCGGTCGTGACGTCGCCCTGCCGCACGATTACACCGAAGTCCTTGCGCGCCGCGAGGATGCGATGAGGAGAGCGGCGCGGGGCAAGGCGTTCAAGCCTGAAGGAAAGGCGTACTCACAGATGGCACGCAGGGCGGTGCTGACCGGCTTAGCCGTGCCCTGCGGGGTGAGGAGCCTGTGTGCCGGCCACCCCGATTCGGAGACATTTCCGTGAAGCACGGTTCGAAGTCGCGGCGATGGTGTGGCTGGCTGCTCTGGACCATTCGCCTGTGCGTCCTGCTGGGGCTGTGGCTATTGGGCGTGGTGATCTACATCGTCTGGGTCGGTGATCGCGATCAGGCCGCGCCGGCCGATGCCATCATCGTACTCGGCGCCGCCGCCTACGACGCCAAGCCCTCGCCGGTATTCGAGGAGCGCATCCGCCATGCGCTGGACTTATACCGACGCGGCTATGCGCCAACGCTGATCTTCACCGGTGGCTTCGGTAACGGTGCCCGCTTCGCCGAGGCGCAGGTGGCGCGCCGCTATGCGCTGCGTCAGGGTGTGCCTGCCGACGCGGTTTTGATCGAGACGATCTCGCGGACCACCCGGCAAAACTTGATCCAAGCGCGTCAGATCATGCGTGCGCATGGGCTGCGTCGCGTCATTGTGGTCAGCGATCCCCTGCACATGGCGCGCGCGCTAAGGTTATGTCGGGAATTGCAGATCGACGCCTTGGCTTCTTCGACTCCGAGCAGCCGTTTCCGCAGCTTCCAGACGCGGTGGCCCTTTCTGCTCCAGGAGGTCTATTTCTTCCATCGTGATCTGCTGGAGCAGGCCAACTGACGCTGTGTGCAAGCGTGCCGTCCGCCGCGCAATGCGTAGCGACCATCTTGGCCACAAGCGGCAAGGTTGTCCGGGTCGGCAATCGCAATATGCTGCATGGTTGGATCGATCATGTCCCGGCCTGATTCGCGCCTGGGACCTTACCGAAATCAGATGCTGGTCGCGCGCTATCTGACTGCGTCGCGGCGGCGGATCGGGATCGCCGACAGCGGTATTGCGGCGATCTCGCCGTGGGCTTCGCGGATCGGTGTGCCCGGCGGGGGCGCCCAGGCGTGTGCGTAGATCACTTCCCAACTGCTGGGTAGACTGCCTTCGGAGGTGCGCAGCGCTGCGTAGGCGGCGCTGGCGGCGTCGAAACGACCGCGTCCGGTCAGCGTGTGGCGGCGCGCGTGCAGCGCGTTGGTGGCGCCGATCGCGCGCAGTTCGCGCATCAATGCGGTGAGATCGGGATAGGTCAGGGTGAACAGGTCGCGGTCCAGCACCGGGTCGCGGAAACCCGCCAGCATCAGTGCATCGCCGAACTGTGCGATCGGCGCGAAGTGGCTCACGTGCGGTGTTTCGCGATCTGCCTGGGCGAAGGCCTCGCGCAGTTCGATCAGCGTGTCCGGGCCGAAGCTGGAGCACAATAACAGGCCGCCGGGGCGCAGGATGCGACGGAAGCCGGCGAACACCGCCGGTAGATCTTCGACCCACTGCAGGCAGAGATTGCTGAAAATCACATCGACGCTATGTTCGGCCAGTGGTAGCGCGCGTGCATCGGCGCAGATGCGACCGAACGGTTTCCACCAGCCGGCATGGCGCTTGGCTTGCTGCAACATCGGCAGTGCCTGATCCAGGGCGATCACCTGCGCGCGTGGCCAGCGCTTTTTCATCGTCGCCGCGGCATGCGCTGGTCCGCTGCCCACGTCCAGCACCACTTGCGGTACGCGGTCGCCGAGATAGTCCAGCGACTCCAGCAGGCGTTTTTCGACTTCGTGCTGTAGCGCCGCGGTAGCGTCGTAGCTGGCGGCGGCACGCGAAAATGCCCGGCGGATATGCTGAGGGTCGAATGCAGAGGACGTCATCGCCGCATTATCGCCTATTGCTACGGCCAGACGCCTGGTGCCGTGGCCGCGAGGCAGCGCGCGGCCCTGCGCAGTGGCGTTGCAGAGGGTTGGCACCATCCATGTCGCATCGCCGGTTGCGGACATGTTTTCCCGAGTCCTGCTCCTAGAACGTCCCCGGATAGCTGCCGCCGTCCAGTAGCAGATTCTGTCCACTGAGATAACCGGCCTGCACGCTGCACAGGAAAGCGCAGACCGCGCCGAATTCCTCGGCCGTGCCGAAACGTCCGGCAGGGATCTGGCTGTGCTTGCGCGCGGTCAGGGTTGCCGCATCCACGCCTTCGCGTTGCGCGGCGTGGGCGATGTTGCCACGCAGTCGGTCGGTGTCGAACTGACCGGGCAGCAGGTTGTTGAGGGTGACGTTGTATGCCACCGTGCGTCGTGCCAGCCCGGCGACGAAGCCGGTCAAGCCGGCGCGCGCGCCATTGGACAAGCCCAGGCTGTCGATCGGCGCCTTGACCGCGGCCGAGGTGATGTTGACGATGCGGCCGAAACCGCGTGCCTGCATCGCGTCGACGGTGGCGCGGATCAAGGCGATCGGCGCCAGCATGTTGGCGTCCAGTGCACGCAGCCAGTCCTCGCGTTCCCAAGTGCGGAAGTCCCCCGGTGGTGGGCCACCCGCATTGTTGATGAGGATATCCACCTGCGGGCAGGCAGCCAGTGCGGTGGCGCGGCCGGATTCGGTGGCGATATCCGCCGCCACGGCGATCACCTCGCCGCGTCCAGGCCGTGTGCGCAGATGCGCCGCGGCCGCCTCCAGCGTTTCCTGACCGCGCGCCACGATCGTCACGTGTACACCTTCGTCGACCAACGCCCGCGCGCAGCCCAGGCCCAGCCCTTTGCTTGCGGCGCAGACCAGCGCCCATTTGCCGGCGATTCCCAGATCCATGCGCGCGCTCCGTTTGAATGACTCGGCGATGATCGGATATCGCGACGCTGGCAGCCAGCGCCGCGCATGCCTCTGGCGATACGGCGTTACGCCAGTGCGGAGAGAAATCCGTCTAGCGCCTCGGCGACGTCGTCTGCATGACCAAGGAACGGCGCGTGGCCGCCCCCCTTGATGCATAACGACTGTGCGTTCGGCGCCAGCGCGGCGGCGGCGGCCATGCCCGCGGGCGGAACCAAGCGGTCGCGTTGGCCGCCGATCCACAGGCTGGGCACGCGCAGGCTGGGCAGGGCGCGGCGCAGATCGCTGCGTTCGAGCAGCGTCAGTCCGTCCTGCAGCACCTGCGCATCGGGCTCGCTGCGTGCGCCGAGGGTGGCGCGCAATGTGCGCAATTCGGCCTGCGCGTGCGCCGAGCCGAGCGTGTCCAGTGCCAGGAACCGGTCCAGCGTGCCGCGGTAGTCCTCCGTCAGGTCGTGGCCGAACTGGGCGAATACCTCCGGTGCCACCGCATGCGGCCAATCGCTGCCGCGGACGAAGCGTGGCGTTGCCGCCAGCATTGCCAGGCCACGCACTTGCGGTTGGGTTGCGGCGGCATGCAGCGCGAACAAGCCGCCCAGCGACCAGCCCAGCCACACCGCTGGCGGTGTGGCCGCGGCGATTGCGCTGACCACATGCGGCAGTGCCAGCGGCGTGTCGTCCTCGCGGCTGTGGCCATGTCCGGGTAGGTCCACGACGTGCATGCGGTACTGCGCCGACAGGCGTTCGAGCAGCGGTGCGAAGATGCCGCCGTTCAGTGCCCACCCGTGCAGCAGGACCAGATCGGGGCCATGTCCCAGGGTTTCGATGTGCATCGTCGCTCGTCGTCGCGAAGGTAAAGAGGAGATCGTGGCAATTTCATTCGGCGTGCCACGCGCAGCGTCAGCAGGAGCGAGGCGGCGCGGTGTTCGGTCCGTCGTCGTTGTAGCGCTGCCAGCCCATGACCACTCCGAGGCACGTCAGCGTGCGACATCCGCCATAGGCAATGGGGAGGTCGCCAATACGGCGCCATCTGTGGCGGCAACCGAGCTCGAACAGCGTCGTCCACGGGGACATGCAGCGCGCGTCCTTTCGCTCACGCGGGCACGCTGAGCGGATGCGCCGCCAGACGGTCTCGGGCCAATGCCAGCGCATCCAGCAGCGCCTGCACTTGCGTTTGCGTGTGTAAGGCCGACAGCGTCACCCGCAGCCGCGACTTGCCTTCCTGCACGGTTGGCGGGCGGATCGCCGAGACCAGAAACCCGGCCTCTTCCAGCGCTGCCGACAGTGCCAGCGCGCTGGTCTCGTCGCCGCACAGCAGGGGCTGGATCGGCGTCTCCGAGGCCATCAGCTCCAGGCCATGGTGGCGCGCGCCGCCGCGGAACGCCGCGATCAGTTCGAGCAGACGCTCGCGCCGCCATTGGTCGCGCCGCGCCAACTTGACCGCGGCCAGCGTGGCGGCGGCTTGCGCCGGTGGTAGCGCGGTGGTGTAGAGATACGGACGTGCGGTTTCGGCCAGGTGTTGGATCAGCACGGGGTTGCCGACCACCACCGCGCCATAACCACCCAGTGCCTTGCCCAACGTCACCAACTGCAACGGCACCTCGTCCGCGCCGAGTCCGGCCTCGGCCACGCAGCCGCGGCCATGCGGACCGACGACGCCGACGCCGTGGGCATCGTCCACATACAACAACGCTTGTTGTGTACGCGCGACCAGCGCCAACGCGCGCAGCGGGGCGATGTCGCCATCCATGCTGAACACTCCGTCGGTGGCGAGCATCGCCGCGCCCTCGGCGGCGTGTTTGAGCTGGCGCATCGCACCCTCGGCGTCCAGGTGCGGATAGCGGCGCAGGCGGCAGCCAGCCAGGCGGGCGGCGTCGAGCAGGCTGGCGTGATTGAGCCGGTCCTGCACGCACACGTCATCCTCTTCGCTCAACAGTGCCTGCTGTACGGCGAGATTGGCGATAAAGCCGCTGCTGAACAGCAGTGCTTGCGGGTAGCCGAGCCAGTCGGCGATCTCGCGTTCCAGCGTGTCGTGTAGCGCGTGGTGGCCGCAGATCAGGTGCGAGCCGGTGGACCCAACCCCGTCGCGTGCAGCCGCGTCCTGCAGTGCCGCGATTACCTCGAATTGCTGCGCCAGGCCCAGGTAATCGTTGCTGCAGAAGCCGGTCAGCCAGCGGCCGTCCAGTTCCAGGCGAACGCCATCGCGCCGGCCCACGCTGCGCCGCACGCGTAGACGACCATGCGCCTGACGCAAGCTGCGCAAGGACTGAAGGCGGTCGTGTAGGTCGGGGCGGGCCATGGCGGTGGGTGCGGGCAAATTGACCAGTTAGCGTAGCGCGTGGCGATGATGGCCGATATGACCGGGCCGATGGATGCGTTGGGACGGTGCCACCCTCGCGGGTCAGGCCAGCGCGGTGTCGTGGGGCGTGTCGGTCGGCGTGGTGATGTCCGCATGCACGGTGCCGGGATGATCGTGCGCGTCGGCATCCACCATCACCTGCATCGGCCGCAGCCCCAGCCGCGCGAACAGCGCCTGATCGCGCTCGGTGTCCGGATTGCCGGTGGTCAACAGTTTCTCGCCATAGAAGATCGAGTTGGCGCCAGCGCAGAAGCACAGTGCCTGCAATTCGTCGCTCATGCTCTCGCGCCCGGCCGACAACCGTACCATCGCCTGCGGCATGACGATGCGGGCAACGGCGATGGTACGCACGAATTCGAACGCATCCAGTTCGGCGGTGCCGTGCAGGGGCGTGCCGGCGACCTGCACCAGGCGGTTGATCGGCACCGAGTCCGGATGCACAGGCAGATTGGCCAGGGCTTGCAGCAGCCCGGCGCGCTGGTCGCGCGACTCGCCCATGCCCACGATGCCGCCGCAGCAGGTTTTCAGGCCGGCGTCGCGCACGTGGGCCAGGGTGTCCAGACGATCCTGGTATTGGCGGGTGTGGATGATGGTGTCGTAAAAATCCGGGGCGGTATCCAGATTGTGGTTGTAGTAGTCCAGCCCGGCGGCCTTCAGCGCCTGCGCCTGCGCGCCGTCGAGCATGCCCAGGGTGGCGCAGGTTTCCAGGCCCAGCGCTTTCACTTCACGGATCATCTCCGCCACCTTGGGGATGTCGCGTTCCTTCGGCGAGCGCCAGGCCGCGCCCATGCAGAACCGCGATGCGCCAGCGGCCTTGGCCTGACGTGCCTTGCTCAGAACCGCTTCGGTGCTCATCAATTTCTGCGCTTCCACGCCGGTGTTGTAGCGCTGCGCCTGTGGGCAGTATGCGCAGTCTTCGGGGCAGCCGCCGGTCTTCACCGAGAGCAGCGTGGACACTTGCACCTGCGCCGGGTCGAAGTGTTCGCGGTGGACCTGGGCGGCGCGATGCAGCAGTTCCGGGAATGGCAGATCGAACAGCGCGAGTAATTCCTGGCGTTGCCAGTCGTGTCGGACGACAGCGTGCATGGGGGTTTCCTGACTGTAGGCGGCTGCGAAAGCGGGCAGTCTGGTGAGCATGGAAAGCCCTGTCAACTTCGCTATCGCAAATCGGGTTGACGGCTGCTGGCGATGGTTACAGCGTCGCTTGCTGCCGGAGCGTTGCCTGGTCTGCACCGAGCCAGGCGCGCCTGGGTTGGATCTGTGTCCGGCCTGCTGCGATGCCTTGCCGTGGAACGCCCATGCCTGTCGTCACTGTGCGCTGCCGTTGCCGGGACTGGATGCGGACCAGCTGTGTGGTGCCTGCCAACGTTGCCCGCCGCCGCTGCACCTGGTGGTCAGCGCCTGTGTGTATGCCGCGCCGGTCGATGGCCTGCTGCGTCGGTTCAAATTCCATCAGGATCTGGTTGCCGGGCGCCTGCTGGCGGCGCTGTTGCAGGCGCGCTGTGCGGCGTTGCCGCGTCCGCAGGCATTGCTACCGATACCGCTGCATACCGCGCGGCTGCGTGAGCGCGGTTACGATCAGGCGCTGGAATTGGCGCGGCCGCTGGCGCGCGCGCTGGATGTGCCGGTGTGCCACGGTTTGCAGCGCGTGCGTGCGACCGTTGCGCAGTCCGAGCTGGATGCGCGGGCACGTCGGCGCAACCTGCGCGGTGCGTTCGCCGTGCCGGATCCGGCGGTGTTACCGGCGCATGTGGCATTGATCGACGATGTGATGACCACCGGCGCGACGCTGCATGCGGCCGCGCAGGCGTTGCGTCGCGCGGGCGTGACCAGGGTCGATGCCTGGGTGGTGGCGCGGGTGCCGTGAGCGCCACGTGCTGCCGATCCGCTGCGGTGGAGCATGTCTTGCAGCCGTGGCGTCTGGCGTGTTTTTCGCGGCGAGTGGACAGAGCCAATGACCGCAATGGTTTCCGACGCGATGGTTGGAGAAATTGCGCATCGCCGGCGCGCGGAAGCTACCGCGCGCGCAGCGCCAGCGCGACGGCGATGCCGACGAAGATCGTCAGGCCCACCCAATTGTTGTGCAAGAACACGCGGAAGCACGCAGCGCGTTCGCGATGCCGTGCGATGAAGAATTCGCTTGCCACCAGCAGCGCGGCGACGCCCAGTGCGGCCCAGTAGCAGATTCCCAGCGCGGCGCGTTGGCCGACGCAGACTAGCGCGACGAACATCAGCGTGTACAGGATGCCCTGGATGAGCAGGTCCAGTTTGCCGAACAGGATCGCGGTGGACTTGGATCCAGCGCGCAGATCGTCTTCGCGGTCGACCATCGCGTACCATGTGTCGTAGGCGGTGGACCACAGGATGTTGGTCGCGTACAGCAGCCAGCCCAGCGCGGGCACCTCGCCACGCACCGCCGCGAAGGCCATCGGAATGCCCCAGCCGAAGGCCATGCCCAGGTAAACCTGCGGCAGATAGGTATAGCGCTTCAGATACGGATAACTGGCGGCCAGGAACAGACCGACCACGCTCAGGCCGATGGTCAATCGGTTCATCGTCAGCACCAGCGCGAAAGCGGCGAGCATCAGCAACGCGAACACCCCCAGCGCCTCGCGGCCGCTGACCGCGCCGGTTGCCAGCGGACGGTTGCGTGTACGTTCGACGTGTGGGTCCAGCCAACGATCGGCGTAGTCGTTAATCACGCAGCCGGCCGAGCGGGTCAGCCAGACGCCGGCAGTGAACACGCATAGCGTCCACAGCGGCGGCACCCCGTCGGCGGCCAGCCACAGCGCCCACCAAGTTGGCCACAACAGCAAGAGCGCGCCGATCGGACGGTCGCCACGCAGCAGCTTCCAGTATTGGCCGATGCGTGGGAGTGCTGGCGGCGCGCCGGGCATTTCATAGCGTTCGTAACTCATCGCACAAGGGTAGCAGTCGCGTCGTGGGGGCGGCAGTCGGCGCTCGCGTGGTGGCGGTGGCGGTGGCGGTCATGGTACGGACATGCGATGTCGGGGCAGGTCGGCGCGCACGCGGGTCGACGCGAAGGGATGCGGCCCCCTGCATGCGCGCAGGCAGGGGGAGACGCGGCATCGGATTACCGTTAGAATGCGCGTCCGTTGCGCCCGTAGCTCAGCCGGATAGAGTAGTGGCTTCCGAAGCCATTGGTCGGGGGTTCGAATCCCTCCGGGCGCACCAGTTCGCGTCCCAGGCGTGGTCGGGGATGTGCAAAACCCTTCAGGAATCGGGTTTTCTGTTTTTTTGGCCTCTTTGCTGAAAAATGATTCGGCAGCTTTATGTCTCCGGTCTTGGCCGCGCTGGCGGCTACTCAGCGCTACGCCGTGCTCGCGACAGATGTGCATGCCATGATCTTGCGCATGCTGTCGATCGCGTCGTCGCACTCGGCCACAACTGTTGACTATCGCGCGTTCTCGTGCGGTAGGCGGCGCTGTTGCTGTGCCTGCTTGGCGTCCAGACGGTCGTGTTGCGTCTGTCAGCTAGGCAGTGGCCACGCGTTGCCATGCGTGCAGTGCGGTGGTCGGTGACACGTCTGCGCAGCCCGCTAAGCAAACCCGCAGTGCGCCTTCTGGGTGCCGATGATGCGCTGGCTTACCTGCGGGTGGGCGACGGTGCGCCGGTCGTGCTGGTGCATGGGGCGTTGTGCGACTACCGCTACTGGATGCCCCAACTGCGCGGGTTGGCCGATCGTTTTCAGCTCAGCGCAGTGAGTCTGGGTCAATACTATCCGCGGTTGCGCTCGGCATCGCGGCATGTCTTCGGTTGGCGTTGGCACGCGCAGCAAGTGGCGGCTTTCATCGCCAGCGAAGCGCGGCCTGTGCATCTGGTGGGGCACTCCCGTGGCGCCGCGGTGGCCTGGCAGGTGGCGTTGCAGCAGCCTGCGGCGGTCGCCAGCCTGAGTTTGTTCGATCCCGGCGGGCCGCAGTCGCATGGCTTGTCGGCCGAGGTGCTGGCGGTCCGCGCGCGTGCGGTGGCGCTGTTGCAGGACGGACAGCTCGAGGCCGGCCTGGAATGCTTCGTCGATTCGGTCAGCCAGCCCGGCGCTTGGGCGCGTAGCAGTACGACATTCCGGCAGATGGTGCGCGATAACGCGCAGACACTGCTGCCGCAGATCGATGACGCGCTGCCGGCGTATCGGCCGGAGCAGGCCGCCAGCCTGGCGTTGCCGGTGTTGTTGGTCACCGGCGAACACAGTCCGGTGCAATACCGCGACAACGCCGCTGCGCTCGCGCAATGGTTGCCGGACCCGCGCTTGCACCTGCTTGCCGGGGCCTCGCATGGCATGACTTTCACGCATGCGCGTCGCTGCAATGCGTTGTTGGCCGAGATGGTGCGCGCAATCTCCGGCTGATGCATGCGCTAGTGCTTTTTGCTTGGCTTCGTTCTCGCGTTGTGCGCCGTGCGGATGTGACACGGTGGCGTGGCTACTCGGGGTTACGCCGCAGGGCGCCGCGCGGCGTGGATTCCGCACCCGGCGTGATTGCCTCGCCACGATCCAGTTGCCGGTAGGCGATGGCCTCGGTGAGATGTGGGGTGGCGATGGCATCGCTGCCATCCAGGTCGGCGATGGTGCGGGCCACGCGCAGGATGCGGTGCAGCGAGCGCGCCGACAGTCGCAAGCGATCGATCGCGTGTTCCAGGAGTGCTTCGTCGTGCGGTTGCAGGCGGCAGTCGCGCATGGTCTGGTAGTGGTCGAGCTGGCCGTTGGGCCGCGCGGCACGCATCAGTTGTCGTTGCCGCGCCTGCTCCACACGGGCGCGCACGGCGACGCTGGGTTCGCTCGTCGTGGCATCGGCGCGCAGCGCCTGCGGTGGCAAGCGAGGCACTTCCACGTGCAGATCGATGCGATCTAGCAAGGGCCCGGAGATGCGTGCGCGATAGCGGCGTATGCTGTCCTCGTTGCAGCGGCAGCGGCCGCTGGGGTCACCGGCCCAGCCGCAAGGGCAGGGATTCATTGCCGCCACCAGTTGGAAGCGCGCGGGGAATTCGGCACTGCGCGCTGCGCGTGATACGGTGACCTGGCCCGATTCGAGAGGCTCGCGCAGCACTTCCAGTGCATGCCGGTTCCACTCGGGCAATTCGTCCAAGAACAGCACGCCGTTGTGCGCCAGCGAGATTTCGCCCGGGCGCGGATGCGTGCCGCCACCGACCAGCGATACCGCGCTGGCAGTATGGTGCGGCGACCGATATGGACGCTGCCGCCAGCGGGCCGGATCCAGGCCGCGGCCACTGACCGATGCGATGGCCGCGCTTTCCAGCGCTTCGGCCTCGCTGGCCTCGGGGAGGATCCCGGGCAGGCGCGAGGCCAACAGGGTTTTACCGCAGCCTGGGCTGCCGATCAGTAGCAGATGGTGATGTCCTGCGGCGGCGATCTCCAGTGCGCGCCGCGCTTGCGCCTGACCGCGCACATCGCTCAGGTCGGGGAAGGGCAGGGCGGCGGCGGGTAGTGCTTCGGCTACGGGCAGGGTCTTGCTGCCGTTCAACAGTCCGCAGACCTCGAGTAGGGTGCGTGCGGTGAATGCGCGCACGTGTTGCGCAAGTGCCGCTTCAGCGCCGTTGTCCGCGGGCACGATCAACGTGCGTCCAGCATGCGCAGCGGCCAGCGCGGCCGCCAATACGCCATCGACCGGACGCAGTTCGCCGGTGAGTGCCAGTTCGCCGAGGAATTCGTATTGCTCCATTGCCTGTGGATCGAGTTGGCCGGCGGCGGCAAGGATGCCCAGTGCGATCGGGAGGTCGAAGCGGCCGCCCTCTTTGGGTAGGTCGGCCGGTGCCAGGTTGACGGTGATCCGCCGCGCCGGGAACGCGTACTGCGCGCACAGAATGGCGGCGCGCACGCGGTCGCGCGATTCGCGCACTGCGGCTTCGGGCAGGCCGACGATCTGCGTCGCCGGCAGGCCGCCGGATAGATGGACTTCGACCCGAACCGGAGGCGCAAGCACCCCCGCGCGGGCACGGCTGTGCACCAGCGCCAGGCTCATGGCAGGGGTTGGTCAGGTGTTGGAGGGGGGTGTCTGCGCGCTGTGCGCGGCTTCCAGCGCGGCGACTGTGCGCTCCAGCGCTTCGAGCTTCTCCCGCGTGCGCAGCAGCACCGCGCGCTGCACTTCGAACTCTTCGCGGGTGACCAAGTCGAGTTTGCTCAGCCCAGCTTGCAGCGCGCTCTTGAAGGTGTTTTGCAGTTCGTCGCGGGATTGGCGCAGGCCTGGTGGCACTAGGTCGCTGAGGCGGCGGGCGAGGTCGTCGAGATGGTTGAGATCGATCATGGTTGTCTCCGGCAGGTGACGCTAGATTGCATTACCCGACGGTTCGGGACCATCGGCAACGGGCGCGGCGCGCTGTCGGAAAATTCCGGCGATGGAGGCGTCCCACCATTGAACCCGACGGCCGGGCATCGCGCAACCAGGTTATCCTGAGCCGATTGCAATTGGAGAAGGCCATATGAAGATGGTCATGGCCGTTATCAAGCCGTTCAAGCTCGACGATGTGCGCGAGGCGCTTGGCGCACAAGGTGTCTCTGGTATCACCGTCACCGAGGTCAAGGGGTTCGGCCGGCAGAAGGGTCACACCGAGTTGTACCGTGGCGCCGAGTATGTGGTCGATTTCCTGCCCAAGGTGAAGTTGGAAGTGGCAGTCACCGATGGTCGGGTCGAGCCGGTGGTCGAGGCTATCGTCAAGGCTGCTTGCAGCGGGAAGATCGGCGACGGCAAGGTATTCGTCTACGACATGGGCGCTGTGGTGCGAATCCGCACCGGTGAGCTGGATGCGGATGCGCTGTAGCGGCGTGAGGTGCTTGTCGTGGTGTCGGCGCGTGGCGCTCAGACGCTCAGCGCCTCGGCCACGAACGGTGGTAGAACCTGGGTGCCGGTGTGCAGGTGCGCGCTGTAGTAGCGGGTGGCGAACGGTTTGGTCGCGGCGTCGTGTTGACGGAAGTCGAAGCCGCCTTGCTTGCGCGCCATGGTCACGCTCCACCAGCCGGTTGGGTAGCATGGTTGCGGGAATGGCACGGTGTGGAAGCTGGTGAAGCCAGCCTTGCCCATCTCCGCACGCATTTCCTTGATGAGGTCCAGCAGCGCCAGTGGCGATTCGGACTGCTGCACCAGAATGCCGTCGTCTTTCAGCGCTTTGAAACAGCTCGCGTAGAAGGCCTTGTTGAACAGGCCCTCGGCTGGGCCGACCGGGTCGGTGGAATCGACGATGACGATGTCCACGCTGCCGGTCGGGCAGTTGGCCATGTAGGCGATGCCGTCATCGAACAGCAATTCGGCGCGAGGGTCGCTGTTGGATTCGCACAGTTCCGGAAAATATTTCTCGGCCATGCGCGTGACGTGTTCGTCGATGTCGCACTGGGTGGCGCGCTCCACCCCCGGGTGTTTGAGCACCTCGCGCAGTGTGCCGCAGTCGCCGCCGCCGATGATGACCACCCGCTTGGGCGCGGGATGGGTGAACAGCGCCGGGTGGCTGATCATTTCGTGATAGAAGAAATTGTCGCGGGTGGTCAGCATCACCGCGCCGTCGATCACCATCAGCTTGCCCCAGTCGGTGGTGTCGTAGATTTCGATCTTCTGGAACGGCGACTGCACTTCGTCCAGTTTGCCGGTGATGCGGTAGCCGATGGCCGAGCCGGTGGGCTGGAAGTGTTCGATGTACCAGGTGTCGTTGGCGCTCATACGGTGTCCTCGAAAAATGCAGGCGGTCCTCTCCCTTCGGGAGGGAGAAAACGGTGGCGCGAAGCGCTGGAGATGGAAAAGCAAGCCCCACCGCGTGCATGCACAACGCCTGGTGCTTATCTTCCCATTCCCGCGTACGCGCCGAGACAGGGGTGTCGGATCGGCGCGGATTGTAACGGACCCAACGCGTAGCAGGGGTTACAATTCACGCCCTTTTTCCGTCAGCCGAGCCGCCACGATGAGCGATTGGTCCCTCGACCAGGCCCGCAAAACCTATTCGATCCCGCACTGGGCCGATGGGTATTTCGATGTGGATACGGCTGGTCGGGTCGTGGTGCGGCCGCAGGGCGCCGACGGGGTGACGATCGCGCTGCCGGACGTGGTGGACGCCGCGCGCGCGGCGGGGGCCAAGCTGCCGATGCTGGTGCGTTTCCCCGATATTCTCGGCGAACGCCTGGGTAAGCTGCAGGCCGCTTTCGCCCAGGCTCAGGCCGATTGGGATTATGTCGGCGGCTACACCGCAGTGTATCCGATCAAGGTCAACCAGCATCGCGGAGTGGCTGGTACGTTGGCCAGCCACCAGGGCGAGGGTTTCGGCCTGGAAGCGGGCAGCAAGCCGGAGCTGATGGCAGTGCTGGCGCTGTCGCGTCCTGGCGGTTTGATCGTATGCAACGGCTACAAAGACCGTGAGTACATCCGTCTGGCGCTGATCGGTCGCAAGCTGGGGTTGCAGACCTTCATCGTCATCGAGAAGCCGTCTGAATTGAAATTGGTGTTGGACGAAGCACGCGTGCTGGACGTGCGGCCTGGCCTGGGCGTGCGCATGCGTCTTGCCTCGCTGGGGGCGGGCAAGTGGCAGAACAGCGGTGGCGACAAGGCCAAATTCGGGCTGGCGCCACGGCAGTTGTTGGATCTGTGGAAGACGCTGCGCGATACCGAGTATGCCGATGCGCTGAACCTGCTGCACTTCCACATGGGCTCGCAGATCTCCAACGTGCGCGACATCGCCAACGGCATGCGCGAGGCGACCCGTTACTTCGTCGAACTGTCCAAGTTGGGAGCGAAGATCAGCCACGTCGATGTCGGCGGTGGCTTGGGCATCGATTACGAGGGCACTCGCTCGCGCAGCGAGTGCTCGATCAACTACGGCTTGCACGCCTATGCCAGCAACATTGTGCAGCCGCTGGCCAGCGCGTGCGAAGAGCATGGGTTGGCGCCGCCGCGCATCGTCACCGAATGCGGTCGTGCAATGACCGCCCACCACGCGGTGTTGGTCGCCAACGTCTCGGAAGTTGAGCAGGCGCCGGAAGGCCGTGTGCCGGACGTGCATGACGACGAACCGGCGGCGATCCGCCATATGCGCGAGATTCATGCCGAGCTGGACCAGCGTCCGGCGGTGGAGCTGTTCCAGGAGGCGCAGCATTTCCATGCCGAAGGGTTGAGCGCCTATGCGTTGGGCCAGATCGACCTGGCCCAGCGCGCACGCATCGACGATCTGTTCTACGCCATCGCGCATGGTGTGCGTGCACGGTTGAGTTCGCAGGAGAAGAGTCACCGCCCGATTCTGGACGAGCTCAACGAGCGCCTGGTCGATAAGTATTTCGTCAATTTCAGTGTGTTCGAATCGATCCCAGATGTATGGGCGATCGATCAGGTGTTCCCGATCGTGCCGATCGAGCGGCTCGACGAGGCGCCGCAGCGTCGCGGCATCATCGCCGACATGACCTGCGATTCCGATGGGATGGTCAAGACCTATGTCGAGAACGAGAGCCTGGACAGCTCGTTGCCTTTGCACGCCTTGAAACAAGGCGAGAGCTACCGACTCGGCTTCTTTCTGGTCGGTGCTTATCAGGAGATCCTCGGCGACATCCACAATTTGTTCGGCGACACCGATGCGGTGGAAGTGGCGGTGGAAGGAACCGGCTACCGCATCGTCCAGCAGCGTCGTGGCGACACGACCGACGTGATGCTCGATTATGTCGGTTATCGCTTGGATACGTTGCGTGCGGCCTACGCCGAGCGCATTGAGGCGGCGCAATTACCGGATGCCTGTGCGCAGGAATTGCGCGATGCGCTTGAAGCCGGCCTCACCGGTTACACTTATCTCTCCGACGCACCATTGGTCTGATCGCAGCGGATACTGGCGGCGTGCGCGTATCCCGCGGCGGGTCGCACAAAATCAGGCGAGAGAGTTTCTCGTCCGCAGATGGGCGTCCGATGTCGCCATCGACACGCACGATTGGCATGTCGAAAGCCGCTCGCGAAATTAATGCGCATGGCGGACAAGCAAAGCTTTACCTGAACCAGCGGACACGACGCCGTGGTGGACACGTATGGCGCGGTGTGGCGGCGTAGTGGTTCGCCAGGGGCGGGCGTTGATGCTACCGCTAAAGTCAATTTTTCGATTTGTGTCGCAGAATTGCAGCCTAGGTTCGCATCAAACAACGAAGCGTGATTCTTGCACTTTTTTTTAAGGCGCGCGTTGGATTATAAAAATTCCCCACTGCTTGATCGATAGTGTTCATGATTTATTTTCTCTTTAATTGCTTCAAAACCCTGTATTTCTGGGTTCTTGACGTTATGCGAAGGTGTCATGCTCGTGTTTCAGTCAATCGTTCGTCGCATCTGCGCATGTTCCGTTCCTGGTGGCGCAGGGATTTGTTAATGCACGTTTCGATCAACCCGAGAGGCACGTTATGCATGCGGACACTCCATCATCGTTTCCCTTGACCCGTGCGCAACGAGGGCTGTGGGTCGGCAGCAAGTTGCAGGTCGACAAGATGTTGATGCTGTCAGAGGCATTGGAATTATTCGGGCCCTTGGATCCGACCCTGCTACTGCAAGCAAACCGGCAGATCACGCGGGAGTTCGATGTGCTGCGGTTATGCATTCATGAGCAAAATGGTTTGCCTGAGCAAATCGTGCTGCCGGAATATCCGGGAGAATTGCAGTACCTCGATTTCAGCGACGAGCCCGCGCCGCGCGCCGCAGCCGAGCGCTGGGTGGGCGATCAACTCGGCAAGCGGGAGAATTTGCGCGACGGCCCGCTCTGGTTCTGTGTCGTGTTTCGACTGGGCCAGGATCATCATCTATGGGTGCAGTACACGAGCCATCTGGTGATGGATGGTTTCACTGGGACGATGCTGGCCCAGCGTCTGGCCAGTCTGTACAACGCCTATGCGTTTGGGCAAGAGCCGGAGCCGGCCGCCTACGGCAGTGTGCTGGAGCTGGTGACGCTGGAGCAGGAATATCGCGCATCCGATCGCTATCGACGCGATCGCGAGTACTGGATGCAGCAACTGTCCAACTTGCCGCCAGCGGTGACGTTGGCCAAGCCAGGCGAGCAAAATAGTGCTGGTTTGTTACGTGCCACTGGCGAGTTTTCCCCTGAGACGGTGCTGCGTTTGCGAGCGTTGGGAGCCGCGCATGGCGCCAGTCTGCCGCAGACGCTGATCGCTCTGGTCGCGGCGTATTACCACCGTTACACTGGCGCGGAAGATTTGGTGATGGCCATGCCGGTAACCGGACGCGTCGGCGCGCGCTATCGGCAGGTGCCTGGCTTGGCCGCCAATGCGATCTATCTGCGGCTGACGATGCGGCCCAACCAGCCGTTCCATGCGCTGTTCCCGCATGTGTCCTCGGTGGTGCGGCATGGCCTGCGTCACCAGCAATACCGTGTCGAGGATGTCCGCCGTGACCTGGGCATGTTCGCCAACATGCAGCGTATCGCGCGGCTGGCGGTCAACATCGAGGCCTTCGATTATGGATTGCGCTTCGGCGAAGCCCAAGCCGTGCCGCATAATCTGTGCAACGGTCTGGCCGACGACCTGACCATTTTCTGTTACGAACGCGGCAACGGCATGGCGCTGCGCTTCGATCTGGATGCCAATCCCGCGCTGTACGACCGCGAGGAGTTGGCCGAACATTGTCGCCGCTTGAGTTTGCTGGCCGATGCCATCCTGGACGCCCCGGAGCGGCCGCTGGCCCTGCTCGATATTCTGGGGACGCAGGAGCGTTGCCGTTTGCTGTGGGAATGCAATGCCACCGCCATGCCGTTGCCCATCATGGCCACACTGCCGCACCAACTGCTGGAGCGTTATGCGTCGATGCCGGCGGGTATCGTTGTCCAGTGCGATGAGCGCACGCTCGACGATGCGCAAGTCTGCGAACTCGCCGCGCGCATCGCCGCTCGGTGGATCGCCGATGGGATCAAGCCGGGCGATGTGATCGCGGTGGCCTTGCCCAGGAGTGAACAGTTGTTGCTGGTGCTGTTGGCGGTGATGTGGAGCGGTGCCGCCTATCTGCCGCTCGATCCGGATGGCCCGCTGGTACGCAATCGGCACATGCTCGACGATGCCGCTGCGATCGGATTGGTCTGCGAACCGGTTCTGCGCGATACGCTGCTGCTGGACGGGATGGTCTGGCTCGATCCGTGTCCGGCCGACTTGCCGGCGCCGATTGCGCCGTTGGCCACCCCGGAGGGCACGGCCTATGTGCTGTACACCTCCGGTTCCACGGGAATACCCAAGGGCGTGGAGATCAGCCATCGCAGCCTGCTCAATTTCCTGTTCGCGATGCGTCACGACCTCGGCCTACGCCCGCGCGACCGCATGTTGGCGGTGACCACTGTGACTTTCGACATCGCCGGGCTGGAGTTGTACTTGCCGCTGCTGGTCGGTGCGCGGGTGGTGATCGCACAAGGCGCAATCACGCACGATCCACGTGGATTGGCGCGATTGATCGCCCAGGCGCAGGTCAGTGTGATTCAGGCCACACCGTCGTTGTGGCGGATCCTGCTCGCCAACGACGATCTGCCACTGGACAAGGTGCATGCGTTGGTCGGCGGCGAAGCCTTGGGGGCGGAGCTGGCCACGCGCCTGCTTGCGCGCGTTGGCCGCTTGACTCAGTTGTACGGGCCGACCGAGAGCACGATCTGGTCGACGATCATGCCGTTGCAGCTGACCGACGCCCCCCATCCACCGATCGGACGCCCGATTGCCAACACGCGGGTGTATGTGCTCGATCCCCAGCAGCAATTGTTGCCGACCGGTGCGGTTGGCGAGCTCTACATCGGCGGTGCTGGCGTCGCCAAGGGTTATCGCGGCAAACCGCAACTGACCAGCGAGCGTTTTGTGTGCGATCCGTTCGTCGGGGATGGCAGCAGGATGTACCGCACCGGCGATCAGGTGCGCCTGCGTCCGGATGGTGTGTTGGAGTTCATCGGTCGCATCGACGATCAGTTGAAGATTCGTGGCCATCGCATCGAGCCGCGCGAGATCGAAAATGCCTTGCAACAGCATCCGCAGGTGGCACAGGCGGTGGTGGTCGGGCATCGCGATCACGACGGAACGATGCAGTTGCTGGCGTATGTCGTCGCCTTGCCAGAGCAGAGTGTGGAGGTGGATGCACTGCGTCAATATCTGCAAGCCTGCCTGCCATCGGCGATGTTGCCTTCGCGCTGGATGTCGCTACCGGCCTTGCCGCTGACCGCGACCGGCAAGTTGGATCGCAAGGCGTTGCCTGTACCCGATGCGCCGCCGCCGCGGGAGCATGTGCCGCCACGCGATCCGATCGAGCAGCAATTGGCCGCGATGGTGGAGGATATCCTGGGCATCAATGGCATCGGCGTGCACGATAGCTTTTTCGAACTCGGTGTCGATTCGCTAGGCGCGGCACAAATGGCGGCGCGGTTTCCGCAGATGTTCGGTATCGAGCTGCCATTGGTGACGCTGTTGAATGAGCCAACCATCGCGGGTGTGGCCGAGGTGATCCGGCGCAATGCGCAACTGCACAGCGACCCGCTGGCGTCTGCGCTGACGCTGCGCGAGGGCGAGGTCGGCACGCCCGCGCTGTTCTGCATCCATCCGGTGATGGGTATGAGTTGGTCGTATGCGACCTTGCTTAGTCAACTGGATCCACGCTGGCCAGTGGTGCTCTTGCAGTCGCCTGGCTTGGCCGACAGCAGCTACCGTCCCGACAGCATTGAGGCGATCGCCCATGATTATCTGGCGCGCATGCGCAGCGTGCAGCCGCACGGCCCGTATCGTCTGGTGGGGTGGTCGCTGGGGGGCCTGATCGCCCATGCCATCGCCGCCGAGCTGCGCGCGGCCGGCGAGTTGGTGGAACTGCTGGCCTTGCTCGACAGCTATCCGCTTCCGCCGCAGGACGCACAGGCCGATGACATGATCAGCATCCCCGCCGCGTTACGTGTGCTCGATGTGGAATTGGCGCCAGGAACGCCGCTGCCGACGACCATGGCGGAACTGGCCAAAGTGCTGTGCGATCACTACGGCCTGTTGTCGTTCCCGTTGGCACGTCAACTGCTCGAGCAGCAGCACGATCTCGTGCTCAACATTGGCGAACTGATCCAGCACCACCTGCATCTGGCCTGCCACCACCGCCCCAGCGCGATCGATGTGGATGTGCTGTTCGTCGAGGCCACCCGGCGCCCGGACATCGGTATGGACGCCACCGATCTGATCGATCACCGCCCACAGGTGTGGCAGGAACTGGTGCGCAGCCTGCGCGTGGAGGCGTTCGACACCGACCACTACGGGATCCTTTCCCTGGCCCATGTGGGGAGGCTTGCCAAACTGTTGCAAGCGTCTGTGGCGCTGCCGACACGGGGTTCGGTGCTCGACTCTGGTTCAACACCGACACCGACACCGACACCGACACCGACACCGACACCGACGAGTGACGGGGTAGCCGAATATGCTTGAACACCGTCTCTCAGGCGAGCAGAACGCTGGAAGCGAAGACCGACCGATCGTGATCGCCACCCTCGGCACCCATGGCGATGTGCGACCGGTCATCGCACTGGGACGTGGCTTGCAGCAGCGCGGCCATCCGGTGCGTGTGCTGACCAGTGAGAATTTCGCTCCGTTGGTTAAAGCGAACGGTTTGGCGTTCTTTCCGCTGACGGGTGACCACCAGCGCATGCTGCAAGTCAATCCGATTCGTGCCGGTCAGTCCATGTGGGCGAACTGCCGTATGTTCCGCCATCACATCGCCTCCTGGGCGCGCGATTGGCCGTCGCAGGGGCGGGCGGCGTGTGCGGATGCGCGGTTGCTGATTGGCGTGGGGAGCGCCAGCATTCTGGTCGATTCACTGAGCCAGGCGTTGCAGATTCCGCTGGTGTATGCCCAGTTGCAACCGTTGACTGTCTCCCGTCATTTGCCATTGGTAGCGCGGCCGCAATTGCGTCTCCCCGGCCCACTTCATGTTGGTCTGCAACATGCCATGCGCTTTGGTGGTTGGCAATTGCTGCGCGAGGTGATCGATGGCAGCGTGCGTGCGCCGCTAGGTCTGCCGCCCTACGGATGGCGCGGCCCGGATACCAGCACGATCCGCGTGCTGTATGGATACAGCGAACACCTGTGTCCGCGTCCGAGCGATTGGCCGGCGCGCATCCAGGTCTGCGGCTTCTGGTCGTTACCGCAGTTGCAGTGGCAACCGCCGGCCGCATTGCTGGATTTTCTGGATGCCGGTCCGCCGCCGTTGTACGTCGGGTTCGGCAGTATGATCGATGCAGACGCGGCGCGACTGACCACCACGGTGAAGGCGGCATTGCGCCTGACCGGCCAGCGTGCGTTGCTGGCCACGGGCTGGGGTGGCTTGATCGCAGACCAGGACGTGGACTCGGATCAGTGCTTCGCGCTTGAACATGCCCCGCACGACTGGCTGTTTCCGCGCGTGATCGCGGCGGTCCACCATGGTGGCGCGGGAACCTGTGCCGCTGCGCTGACCGCTGGCATTCCCTCGGTCGTGGTGCCGTTCGGTTATGACCAGCCGTTCTGGGCGCATTGTTTGGCGCAGCGTGGCGTGGCGCCGCCCGCGTTGAAGCGCGACGGGCTGCAGCCGGAGGTGCTGGCGCACGCGTTGCGGCAGGCGACGTCACCGACGATGTGTGCGGCGGCGCAGGCGCTGGGGCAGCGACTGCGCGAGGAGGACGGTGTGGCTAAAGCGGTGGCGCAGCTCGAACAGTGGGGTCTGTTGCGCGATGCGGGCATCGTTCGGCAACACGCGGACGTTGTTTGCTGAGTTGCGTTGTAGCGACCCGTAGTTGGGGATGGGTCGGGGGCACAGCAGGCCGCACGTGTATGGCGCTGTTCCAGCGCACGCAGATTCGGTCAATGCGTGTTCGTAATATCAAGGATTGGATGAGAAAAATCGCGAAATAAACTACTGTGGCGCTCAGTACCATCAAAAGCCGTGCGAGCCGAACCCGTTTTTGATCTTGTTCTGGCACTCATGCCAGCCTGCATCGATTTGTAGATAATGGCTTTGTTGATTCGAGCTTTAGTGCTGCTGTGGGGAACAAAAATTTAATTGCCATGGGAGTCTGTAAATCATGGACTCTTGCTTAGGGAAAGTCTGAATAAGTCCATCTCCCAGTCTTTCGCGCGACAACTCATTGAGTTTTAGAGTCGCTGATCTCGATGGCTTGGCTTTTTTAGATCTTCCCTAATACAGTACAACAACATTTCGAGAATGTAATGAAAAAATTTGTAGTGATTTCAGCCATAATTCTGCTCGCAATTGGTGCTTCCATTTTTCTTTTCATAGGGGAGCATAAAGAAAAAATTGATAGTAAAGATAACGGCGATGGCTATATAAGTAAAGTTCGAGCGATGGATCACTCAAAAATAAATTCTTCTACGAATGTAGATGATATGAGAAGCTCCAGCGAAGTTAAATCAAGCAAATATTATTATTTGAATTTTGCAAAGATTAAAAGTGAAGCGGAGAATGGATCTTCCACGGCACAGAAAGAATTGGCTCATATTTACAGTTTCTGCATGTTCTATAGCATACGTCCTGAAGTGCAATTGGCCACGATAGATGATTTGGCTAAATATGCAAAAGGTTCTACTGTCGGATTGCGCAATGTAAAAGAGCGCCTAAAGAGGCGTTGCGATAATGTTGATGGAGGACAGCCGATTCCTTATGTTGCCTATTCTCTTTGGCTTAAGGAGGCGGCCAGGCGCGGAAATGTTGCAGCCAAAATAGAATTAAGAGTTCAATCGGCTGCGCCATTGTCGGTTAACGAAGCAAGTGATCTGGCAGATATTGTGCGGAAATCTCACGATCCAGAAGCAATGTATCAGCTGTCAAATCTAATGGCAGTACCGATGTCGGAGGATATTCCTGAGAAATATTCAGGCCTAATGGGGAGCGCTTTGGCTGGACATGCGTGGGCTGTCGCCGCATGTCAGTCGGGGCTTGATTGTGAGAGCGGGTCTATGATAATGGATTCAGTCTGTATAACGACAGGACTTTGCGATTACGAGAACTACGAGCAATTTATAAGGGCGCAGGCGATAGTTCCAGCAGATCAAGCCAAGTTGGATGAGGATATACGCAAGATAAAAACACTTCGATAGGAAAATGGAGGCGTCATGAAAGGTTTTAAGAAATTATTTTGTTTAATCCTGGCTTGGTCTTCATCGGCTTTTGCGGTGACCATCAATGCCAACGCTGCGCTATATCTCAGTGGGGGCAGGTCACGCGCGCGAAAAGCCGTTGTGACAGAATGCGGCTCCTGTACCCAAGGATGGTCATGAAGAGATGCGTTATCCCGCACTCGATCTGCTACGCGGCATCGCCATCGTCTGGGTGATGCTGTTTCATTCGTTCGTGGTCGGTGGGTTGGGGCCCGATTGGAGTTGGCTCTCGCGCGATGGTTGGATGGGCGTGGATCTGTTCTTCGTGCTCAGCGGCTTTTTGATCGGCTGCCAAGTGCTGGCGCCGTTGGCGCGTGGCGAGCCGTTGCGCTATGGCGATTTCTACCGACGCCGCGCCTACCGCGTGTTGCCGGCGTATGCGTTGGTGCTGGCGCTGTATCTGGCTTGGCCTGGCTTCCGCGAAGCTCCTGGTATCGCGCCGTGGTGGATGTTCGCCACTTTCACCTTGAACCTGGGCATCGATTACGCCAACCAACTGGCGTTCTCGCATGCATGGTCGCTGTGCGTGGAAGAGCATTTCTATCTGCTGTTCCCGCTGCTGGCAGCGTGGATGCTGCGGCGACCCTCGGTGTCGCGTTTCGTGGCGCTGTGCGGGAGCTTGGTACTGGCGGGTATCGCGCTGCGCACCACCATCTGGTTGCATGACCATGCGCTGGAGCGTGTCGGTGTCGGTTTGCAGCGCAACTGGTTCATCGAAGATCTCTACTACCCGACCTGGAACCGGCTCGATGCGCTGCTGGCCGGCGTGATCCTTGCCGTTCTCAAGACGTTCCGGCCGCAGTATTGGCAGCGGTTGCAGCGCCATGCGACGGCCGCGACCTTGGCAGGCGTCGCTCTCTGTGGGTTGGCCATCTGGTTGTTTCGCGACCGCACGGGTCTGCTCGGCAATGCGATCGGTTGGCCGGTGTTGTCGTTGGGGCTGGCGCTGCTGGTGAGCGCTGGAGCCTGCTTGGACGGCCCGCTGGGGCGTTGTCGTGTGCCAGGTGCGGCCTGGTTGGCAGCGGTGTCCTACAGCCTGTATCTGAGCCACAAGGCGGTGTTCCATCTGACCCATGCCTGGATCGGCCCGGTGCTGGAGGGACGCGGCTTGCTTGCGTTCGCGGTGTACGCCGGAATGGCGTTGCTGGCGGGCGCGGCCTTGCATTATGCGGTGGAGCGGCCGTTCCTGCGTTTGCGCGATCGCCGCTGTGTGCGGTCCCATGCGCTGGCCGGCAGCTGAGCGTCCTCGCGCAGCTGCGGCTGTTCCGCTGTTATAAACGCAGCTCGAAACCGAGGTAGGCCGAGCGGCCGGGCGCGGGCGAGAACATCGGTTGGTCGTTGCCGCCCCAGAAGAAGTTGTCGTACCACACGTAGGCGTAGCGGTCATCGGTCAGGTTCTTGATCTGTAGATCGATGCTGCTGCGCGCAGAGAGTTGATAGCGGACGCTGGCATCGACGACAGTGAAGCCGCCGTACTTGCCATGGGCGTTGAGTGCGTCGATGTAGTAATTGCCTTGCGCGTGCGCCTGCAGGCCGAATTTCCAGCGTGCATCGGGCCGGTAGTCGAGGCCGGCAGTGCTGATGTAGCGCGGTGTGGAAAATACTTCGCGTCCGTGCAGCGAAACGCCAGTGGCCGTGTATGCGGTGACGACCTTGGCTTCCTGCACTGCGTGCGATAGCCACGCCGTCCAGTGTTCGCCCAATTGCGTGCTCAGTTGCAGGTCCACACCTTGGCGACGGGTATGGCCCAGGCCCACGGTGGTGCCGCTGCTGACATTGTTGGCCACTTCATTGGTGGCATCCTGTCGCCACAGTGCCAAGCGCGCTTCGGTGCCGGCGATCGGTTGCAGTTTCAGGCCAAGTTCCTTGCCGGTGTTGATTGAGGGTTCGAGCGCCTGTTGACCTGGCGTCAGATAGGCCGGGGCAGTGGAACCGGTCAGAACCTGGAAGGTCTGGCCCCAGTTGGCGTACACGCTCAGGCGTGGAGTGAGCGCGTAGATCACGCTGAGTTTGGGCTGGTCGATCCACCCGTAGGGTTGCAACGGCGCATGCACGCCGCCGGGCAACGCGGTGTCGCCGGAGAAACGGTCGGCGCGGAAGGCGGGCACGATTTTCAGCGCGTCTGTCGGTTGGATCACCGCTTGCAGATACAGTCCCAGGTTGTCCAGGGTGTAGCGGTCGTCGTTCTGCACGCGTGCCGGGGTGCTCCAGAAATTGGTCGGAACGGCATAGGCGTAGCGGTAGCGCTGGTAGCGGTTGTCCTGGTGTTCTGCATTGAAGCCGCTCTCCACACTCAGCACATCGTTGGCCTGCCAGGTCACGGTACTGAGCAAGCCGATCTGGCTTTCGTTCCATTGCCGGCGCTGTCGCGGCGCGTTGCCTAGCGGATAGTTGGTGAACGTGACCAGGCGCTCGTCTTCGTAGCGGTTGAAGTACAGCGTGTTGCGCAGATGCAGTCCCTCGTCGAGCCGGAAGTCGGCATGGATGCTGGCCTGGCGCATGTCGCGGTTATCGCCGTCGTTGGCATTCTTCGGTGGCGACTGCGTACGGTCCTCGGCCATTTGTGTGGCGGTGAGAAAGCCTGGCTCGTCGGCTTCGTGGTGGTAGATGCGGGCGATCAAGCCGATGCGTGCGCTGTCGTCGTCCTCGCCGTAGAACCATTTGCCGCCGAGGGTGTATTTGCGCGAGGTGTCGTGCTCGCGGTTGCCATGCGCGGCCTGCGCGCCGATGAAGTAGTTTTGCGCCAGGCCGTCGGATTCGTGGCCCAGGGCGAACTGCAGTTCGCGGGTGGCGAAGCTGCCGACACTCAGGCGCAGGTCGCGATAATCGCCACCTTGGCGTGTGGCGATGTTGACGTTGCCGCCGATGTTGTGCAGTCCGTAACGTGGGTCGTTGGTGCCGCGGACCGCTTCGATGTAGGCGATTTCCAGAGGGAAAATCATATCGAGGAAGCGTTGGGTGCCGCTGTTGACGTTGCTCGGCACACCGTCGATCAGGAGTTTGATGGCGTTGATGTAGCCCTCGCCGTTGAATGCGCGGAACGTGGCTCTACCGGATTCGGCGCCTTGGCCGGTCTGGGTGAGTTGTACGCCCGGCATTTGCCCGAGCAGCTCCCAGCTGTTCATGACGTTCTTGTCGCCGATTTGCTCGCTGCCCAGCACGTCGACCGAACTGAGGATGTTGCGGATGGACGGGCTGGCGGCGATTTGCTGCTGTGCCTCCACGGTACCGAGGGTCGTGGTGCGATCGGAGGTTAGGTTTTGTGCGGCGCCGTCGCCGGCGGCGAATGCGGTCAAAACGGCAAGCACCATCCGACTGGGGGCCAGCCTGCGTAGCGTGTGCGCATTCGGCTGGTCGATCAGTTTTACGTTGCGTGGGGCGAGCAAGCGGCCAGGGCCGTTGTGCAGGCGCGCGTGGTCGGTGATGAAATCAGTCATCGCCACACCTCGCAGCAGCGGGGCGCGATACCGTGGACGGGAGAGTGGGTAGCCATCGCAGCGATCTCTTTCGAACGAAAAGGGAGGCTGGCACAAGCGGCTGGCTAGCCCGTAACTTTAGCACAGTTGGCCGCAGCGGCGCAGATGCGCGGCCACATGGTCGAACCGGGCAAGCGACCGCGCCGTGTGCCTGGCGGCGACGTAGTCGTTTTGTTACCTAATCTTAGGCTGGCCGGCTGTGGGCAAGAATCTTGGTTGGTCGTTGCGACCCCCAAAGAAGTTGTCCCACCACACGGAGGCATCGTGCGCGTCGGCCAGGTTCTTGATCGGCAGATCGAGGCGATTGCGCGCGCGGAGCGGATCGTTCACGCAGGGGGCTGCCACGCGGCAGCGGCCATATTTGCCGGGCGTCAACCGCGCTGCAATGGCACAGCGGTAAACATGACGCCGCGCCCGACGTGAGGGCATCACCGCGGCTAGCGCGGTTGCCGGGCGACCTGGAATCCAGCGAAGGACTGCGTCACCGGCATGATCTCCAACCGGTTAATGTTCAGATGTGGCGGTAGCGTCGCCACCCAGAAGATTTGCTCGGCGATGTCTTCGGCGGTCATTGGCTGTGCGCCCTGATAGAGCGTGTCCGAGGCGTTCTGGTCGCCGTGGGTGCGGACCAGGGTGAATTCGGTCTCGGCCATTCCCGGTTCGATCGCGGTCACGCGCACGCCGCTGCCGTGCAGGTCAGAGCGCAAACCCAGCGAAAACTGGCTGACGAAGGCCTTGGTGCCGCCGTAGGCGTTACCACCCGGATATGGATACAGCGCAGCCACCGAACTGATGTTGATGATCGCGCCACGGCGCTTGATCAATGTCGGCAGCATGCGGTGGGTCAATGTCACCAGCGCGGTGATGTTGGTGTCGATCATCGTGCGCCAGTCGTCCAGATCTGCCGCTTGTGCCGGCGCTGTGCCCTGCGCGAGCCCGGCGTTGTTCACCAGCAAGTCGATGTTGCGGAATGCGTCCGGCAGTGCCGCCAGCATCGCGTCCAATGCGCCGGTATCGCGGATGTCGAACGCGGCGATGTGCACGCGTTCTGGGCCGAATGCTTCCAGCAACGGTTGCAAGCGTTCGGCGCGGCGGCCAGTGGCGATCACGCGCCAGCCGGCGGCGGCGAAGCGTTGCACAGCCGCGGCACCAAAGCCGGACGTGGCACCGGTGATCAGAGCAGTCTGGGTCATGGGCACGTTGCGGTGAGTGAGTTGGAAACGATAGTAATAGAAAAGGCGAATGCCGATGTTGGCAGTCATCTCCCGCGATGGGGAGTGTGGTGCTGAGCATCGCTAGCGCGGCAAACGTAACGCTGCGCCTGATCGTGATGCGATAGACAGCCCACAGCTACGCGCGGGCTTGCCGTTACTGCGCCTTGATCGCGATTGCCGATAGACCGCTACCGTTCAATTTTTGTTTGGCCTCGGCCAGTTCGCTGGCGGTGCCGTAAGGCCCCATGCGCACGCGGTAGACGGTCTTGCCGCTGATCTGCGCTGATTCCACTCGCGCCGACAGACCGAGCATCGCCAGCTTGGCCTTGGTCGACTCTGCGTCGCCGGAGGCACCGAACGAGCCGGCCTGCAGGATGTAGTGCGCCGTATCCGGTCGCGGGGCAGAGGCCGAAGAAGCGGCAGAGGCGGGCGTGGTGGCGATCGGTTTGGGCGATGCCGCTGGTGGCGCGACGGTGCCGGCCGTTGTACTGGGCGTCTCAGGCAGTGGGGTTGGCGAGGTTATTGCCGGAGTTGTGGTTGTCGCTGTGGCGCCCGGCACAGTCGCGGTTGTCGTTGGCGGTGGCGCCAGCTTTGCTTGACGTGCGGCCTCGGCACGTGCGCTGGCGGCCAGTTCGGCGTCGGACATCTGCACTTCCTTGCCAGGCAGCAGTGTGTAGAAGTCGTACTGGGTCTGCGCGTTCTTCTTCGCGTCGGTCTTGGCGTTACCGGCCGTGGTTGTCGCTGGCTTGGATAATTCCGGTGCCGCATCGATGTCGGCATCGGCCACTTGGGCCGGCTGCGCATCGGGATTGGCATGTGGGCCGCCGATGCGCAGGAAACTGTCGCCGCCTTTCTTGAACAGGCCCGGCGCGCCGAGGAACACCACCGCCGCGATCGCCGCGCCGGCGATCAGCCATACCCACCCGGGTGTGCCGTTGTTGCTGTTGCGCCGGGCTTGCGTCTTACCGCGTCGTGCTGCCATTTACCGCTTCTCCACTTATTACATTTTTTCCGGGGCACAGACGCCCAGGAGATTCAGGCCGTTCGCCAGCACCTGCTGCGCCGCGACCGCCAAGGCCAGTTTGGCGTTGCGTTCGCTGGCGTCGTCCACCAGCACCGGGGTGCCGTGGTACCAGGTATGGAAGGCCGTCGCCAATTCGCGCAGGTATTGCGCGATCAGATGCGGCTCCAGGACATGCCCCGCATTCTCCACAACTTCCGGGTAGCGCGAGAGTTCCATCATCAGTTCCAGCGAGGTTGTGTCGTTCAGCCGGTTGAGCTGACTCATGCCGTCGGCCGGGTCGTAGTCGCGTTGCTTTTCCTGCGCTTGCCGCAGCAGGCTGCACACGCGCGCATGCGCATACTGCACGTAAAACACCGGGTTGTCGTTGCTTTGTTGGCGTGCCAGATCGATATCGAAGGTAAGCTGCGAATCGGGTTTGCGTGCGATCAAGAACCAGCGGGTGGCGTCGCGCCCGGCTTCTTCGATCAAGTCGCGCAGGGTCAGGTAGCTACCGGCACGCTTTGACAGCTTCACTTCCTCGCCGCCGCGCATCACTGTGACCATCTGGTGTAGCACGTATTCCGGCCACCCTTTGGGAATGCCAAGGTCCATCGCCTGCAGGCCGGCGCGCACTCGCGCCAGCGATCCGTGGTGGTCGGCGCCCAATTCGGTGATCGCACGCACGTAGCCGCGCTGCCACTTGCTTAGGTGATAGGCCACGTCCGGCACAAAATAGGTATAGGTGCCGTCGGATTTGCGCATCACCCGATCTTTGTCGTCGCCGAAATCGGTCGATTTCAACCACAGTGCGCCGCCTTCCTCGTAGGTATGGCCGGAGGCGATCAGCTTCTGTACCGCCTCCTCGACCTTGCCGTCGCGGTACAACGAGCTTTCCAGGAAGTAGATGTCGAAGTCCACGCCGAACGCGGCCAGATCGTGGTTCTGCTCGTTGCGCAGATAAGCCACTGCGAAGCGGCGGATGGCCTCCAGATCGTTCGGGTCCTTGGCGCCTTTGACCAGATGGCCTTCCAGATTCACCGTGGCGCCGGTCATGTAGGCGTCGGCCACATCTTGGATGTAGTCGCCACGGTAGCCTTCCTCCGGCCAATCGTGGCTGTCCGGGGTCTTGCCGTGGGCACGTGCCTGTACCGAGCGTGCGAGATTTTCGATCTGCCCACCGCCATCGTTGTAGTAGAACTCGCGTCTGGCGTTCCAGCCGTTGGCCTCGAGCAAGCGTGCCAGGCAATCGCCGATCGCCGCGGCGCGGCCATGGCCCACGTGCAGTGGCCCGGTCGGATTGGCCGACACGTATTCCACGCCAACGGTGCGGCCGTTGCCGACCAGACTGCGACCGTAGTCATGGCCTTGTTTGAGTACCGTCAGCACTTCGCGCTGGTAGGCACCCGGGCCGAGGTGGAAGTTGATGAAACCGGGGCCGGCGATCTCGACCTTGCGGATGTCGTCGTTGGCCGGTAACGCATCGACCAGTTGCTGGGCCAGGGCGCGTGGATTGGTGCGTGCGGCCTTGGCCAGCAGCATCGCGGCGTTGCTGGCGAAATCGCCGTGCTCGCGGGTCTTGGGTCGTTCGACCACGAAGTCCGGCGGCAAAGTGTCGGTTGGCAGGATGCCAGTGGCGCGCAAGGCTTCGATGCCTTGCGCGATCAGGGCGCGGAGTTGGGATTTCACGGGATCTCTGCTTGAAGCGCGATAAACCAATCATTTTACCCGACCCGTCGCTTCCCGGCCTGCAATGGGTTCAGCCCGACCTCAGCCGAAGCGGCGCCACCTTGATCCAGGCCACGCGCTGGAGCGGCTGCGCTGTAGCTTATATCCAGCCGCGCGATGCCAGCGAGATCGGCATGCCGTCGCCAATGATGAAATGGTCGAGCAGGCGCACATCGATCAGGTCCAGCGCCTTGCGCAGGCGCTCGGTGACGGCGAAGTCGGCAGAGGAGGGTTCCGGATTCCCGGAGGGGTGATTGTGGCCGATGATGATCGCGGCGGCGTTGAGCGTCAGTGCGCGTCGCACTACTTCGCGCGGGTGTACCTCTGTCCAGTCCACGGTGCCCTGGAACAGTTCCTCGAACGCCAGCCAACGGTGACGGGTATCCAGGAAAAGCACCGCGAAGACCTCGTATGGCCGTGCGCGCAGCCGTTGCGAAAAATAGCGGCCGACCACGCTTGGATCGTTCAGGGTGTCGCCCCGCTGCAGTTCCGCCGCTAGGTGACGTTGGCCAAGTTCCATTGCCGCCGAAAGCCTGCAGACCCGCGCCGGGCCCAGGCCCGGCAGGCGCAGCAGCTCGTTGGGTGGGCGATCGAGCAGTGTACGCAGCGGTCCGTGTTGCTGTAGCAGATCGCGCGAGGTCTGCACGGCGTCACGACCACGCAGACCGGAGCCGAGGAAAATCGCTAGCAGTTCGGCGTCGGAAAGGGCCTGGGGGCCGCGTGTCAGCAGCTTTTCCCGGGGGCGTTCGTCGCAGGGCCAGTTGGAAATGTGCATATCGCCAGGATGCCGGGCGATATGCTGCAATGGTATCAGGTCGCCAAAAACCATCGGGTAAGCTAATCGTTCTTGCATGGGTAGGACATTCCCGACGTGACCGCGACTTCTGAGAGGCCCCTGCAGGGGCGACGTGTGCTGTTGTGCGTCGGCGGCGGGATCGCCGCCTACAAGGCGCTGGAACTGGTGCGGCGCCTGCGCGACGTGGGCGCCGAGGTGCAGGTGGCAATGACTGCCGGTGCGCAGCAGTTCGTCACCGCGCTGAGCTTCCAGGCGCTGTCCGGCCATATCACCCGCACGACGTTGTGGGATAGCAGCGCGGAGCAGGCGATGGGCCATCTGGAATTAGCGCGCTGGGCGCAGCAGGTGGTGGTCGCGCCGGCCACGGCCGACCTGCTGGCGCGGCTGGCGCACGGTTTGGCCGACGACCTAGTGGGTACGCTGTGTCTGGCCAGCACCGCACCGCTGACCGTCTGCCCTGCGATGAACCATCGGATGTGGCTGCATCCTGCGACCCAGGCCAATGTTGCGACGCTGCGCCAGCGCGGCGCGCACGTGGTTGGTCCGAACGATGGACCGCTGGCCGAGGGCGAATCCGGCCCGGGGCGCCTGGCCGAACCACAACAGATCGTTGCGGCCTTGGCCGGTATCGGAAATGCTGCTGCGCAGCCCGCTACGCCGCTGGAGGCGATCGTTCCCGCGCGTAGCGCGACCCCGTCCACCACATCTCGCGATGGCGCATTGCGTGGCTTGCGTCTGTTGATCAGTGCGGGTCCAACCTACGAAGATTTGGATCCGGTGCGCTATCTCGGCAACCGCAGCAGCGGCAAGATGGGCTATGCACTCGCCGCCGCCGCCGTGCGGCGCGGCGCGCAGGTGGTGCTGGTCAGTGGCCCGGTGCAGTTGCCCACCCCGGACGGCGTGCAGCGCATCGACGTGCGTTCGGCGGTGCAGATGCGCCAGGCTGTGCTAGGGGCTCTGCCGGCGGACATCTACATCGGCACCGCCGCAGTCGCCGACTACACACCCAAACAGGTGTTGACCGAAAAGATCAAAAAGAACCGCGATACGTTGATCCTGGAGCTGATCCGCACACCTGACATCCTCGCCGAGGTCGCTGCGCAGACCCAGGCGCTGAAGCTGGTGGTCGGGTTCGCCGCCGAGACCCATGACATCGAGCGCTACGCCCGTGGCAAACTCGCCGACAAGCACCTGGACCTGATCATTGCCAACCAGGTGGGGGTGGTGGGTAACGGTTTCGAGAGCGACCAGAACGCCGCCACCGCATACTGGCAACACGGCGCGCGCAGCTTCCCGGCGGTCGTCAAGACGCAACTGGCCGAACAATTGCTTGACCTGATTGCTGAGAGGTTGCACGCATGAGCATTCCCACGCCCGTTCCGCTGCAGGTCAAGTTGCTCGATCCACGCTTCGGCGACAGCTGGCCGTTGCCCGACTACGCCACCGAAGCCAGCGCCGGGCTGGACCTGCGCGCGGCGACCGAGGCGCCGTTGACCCTGGATCCCGGCGACACAGCGCTGATCCCAAGTGGGCTTTCCATCTACATCGCCGATCCGCAGTTGTGCGCGGTGGTCCTGCCGCGCTCCGGGCTGGGCCATCGCCACGGCATCGTGCTCGGCAACGGTACCGGCCTGATCGACGCCGACTACCAGGGACCCCTGCTGATCAGCGTCTGGAACCGCAGCCGCGAAGCCTTCACCATCGCGCCCGGTGACCGAATCGCGCAGTTAGTGGTGATGCCGGTCGTGCGCGTTGCCCTGCAAGTAGTAGATACTTTTGCCGATAGCGCCAGGGGAACGGGTGGATTCGGCCACACCGGAGTGCGCTGACTGGGGAGCGTTTTTGATGAGCGAGGTACTACAAGCGCGGCCAGTGCCGCAAGGTTTGAGCAGGGTCCCGCTCTTGCTGACCGTTCTGCTGTTTCTGCTTGCCGGATGGTTCGGTTGGAGCGCTGTGAGGCAATGGCGTGCCGAGCAGGTGACCATGACGCTGGAACGAGCGCGCGATGCGTCGGTGGTGCGGACCACACAGGTGCTGGAGGGAGCTGGCAAACGCCTGTCCGAATGCTTGCAGCAGCCGGCTGTGCAGACCGCGCTGGCACGTGGCGATGCCGCAGCCGTCGTCCAGGCCCTGCGCGGGGATTGGAAGCAGGTCGAGGATGCACAACTGCTGCCGGTGGATCTGGAATCCGGCTATGCCGATCCGCCGCGGTTCGGTTACGGTCGACTGGCGCTGCTGGAGAAAGCCGTGTTGACCGGAAAGGTCGCCAGCGGCGTGGTTCATGATGGTGGCGGTGTGCAGTTGGGCTTGGCGGCGCCGGTATCCTTGGGGGAGAGGGCCAGCGTGGTCTACCTGCGCCTGCCGCTGGGCTTGCTCACCGACCCAGTCGCGCAGGTGACGGTGCCGGATAGCGGCTACTTGGCGCTGCGTCAGGGCAGTTACGATGTGATCGCTGCCGGGAATTCCGCGCTGTCCAATCGTGCCGATGCGTTGTCGCGCCCACTCGGCGATACCGGTTTGCGCATGGTCGCCGCCTTGCCCGATACCGAGGCTGGACCATTCGGGCTGGGCGCTTGGCCGTGTCTGCTCGTCGCCGTCCTGCTGGTGGTGTTACGCATCTTGCTGGCGCTGGCCCCACGCGGATACTTGTCGCCGCGCGCAGGTCGTGCCGTGGCGGTGACCGAAGAGCAAACCTTGCAGCAGAGTCTGCAAAACCAGGAGTCGCTGCCACCGCTGCCGCCATCGCCGCCATCGCCGCCATCGCCGCCATTGTCACGGTCGCCAGCGGAGCTGACGCCGGCCATGCCGGTTCCCGCGTCTGCCGTGACGGCCGATATTTTCCGCGCCTATGACATCCGTGGTGTGGTCGGTCGCGACCTCAACCCACAGGTTGCCGCGCTCATCGGCCAGGCGATCGGTACGATGATGCAGGAACAGGGACTCAACGAGGTGGTGGTCGGTCGCGACGGTCGCCTGTCCGGCCCGGAATTGGCGGCGGCGCTGATCGACGGTTTGCGTCGTGCCGGTTGTGCCGTCATCGATATCGGCGTTGCGCCGACCCCGGTGGTGTATTTCGCCAGCTACCATTTGCGCGCAGGCAGTTGCGTGGCGGTGACCGGCAGCCACAACCCCGCCGACTACAATGGTTTCAAGATCGTGATCGGCGGTCAGACGCTGTCCGGTGCGGCCATCGCCGAGTTGCATGCGTGCATCTGCGAGGGCCGTTTGTCGACCGCTGCCGAACCGGGCCGACTGCAGCAGCGCGACGTCGGCCGTGACTACGTTCAGCGCATCGCCGACGACGTACAGTTGGACCGCCCGCTCAAAGTGGTGGTCGATGCCGGCAACGGTGTCGGTGGCGAACTGGGGCCTCGGTTGCTGGAGGCGATCGGCGCGGAGGTGATTCCGTTGTACTGCGATGTCGATGGTACCTTTCCCAATCACCATCCCGACCCCAGCGATCCGCATAATTTGGAAGACTTGGTGCAGACGGTGCGGCGCTTCGATGCCGACCTCGGCGTTGCTTTCGACGGCGACGCCGACCGGCTTGGCGTGGTGACTCATGACGGCAAGGTGATCTATCCCGACCGCCTGCTGATGCTGTTCGCCGCCGATGTGTTGCAGCGTAATCCCGGTGCGTTGGTGATCTACGACGTCAAATGCACCGGCAAGCTGTCGGATTACGTGTTACGTAACGGCGGTAGTCCGCTGATGTGGAAGACCGGACATTCGCTGATCAAGGCGAAGATGCGCGAGACCGATGCCGAATTGGCAGGCGAGATGAGCGGGCATTTCTTCTTCAAGGAACGTTGGTACGGTTTCGACGATGGCCTTTATGCCGCGGCGCGGTTGCTGGAGATCCTGGCGCAGCGCGAAGAGTCGCCGTCCGAGGTGCTGGCGGAGTTACCCGAGAGCATTGCCACGCCGGAGATCAAGGTGCCGCTGGATGGGCAGGATGGGCATGCGTTGATTGCGCAGTTGGCCATCCAGGCACAACAGGAGGGTTCGCCGTTCGCCGGCGCGCGTTTGTTGACCCTGGATGGTGTGCGTGCCGATTTCCCGGACGGCTGGGGGCTGGTGCGCGCGTCTAACACGACGCCAGCGTTGGTGCTACGTTTCGAGGCTGACAACGCGACCGCGCTGGAACGGGTCAAGGCGTTGTTCCGCGCCCAGTTGCAGACGGCGCTGCCGACGGCGATGCTCGGCTTTTGAGCCGGGCACGCCCAACGCGTTGCCCGGCAGGCCGATGGCCGTCTGCGGCTCAGCCGCCGGATAGTGTCGTTGCGGGCTCGGCCTGCGGCCCGTTGCCTTTCGCTGCGCGGTAGCGCTGTACGGTGTCTTTGATTTCCTCGTCCAAGCTGAGTCGTTGCTGCTCTAGATCCTTCTGTATACGCATTTGTTGCACTAGCGCGTGATGCCGTCGCTGCACGTCTTCGGCGAGATTGTTTGCGACTTTCTGCCCGGCCAATTCTTGTGCGCCGGCGTTGGCGAGCACCTCCACCAGGCCCTGGCGTAGGCTGTCGACGTTGTAGCGTGAAGTCTGGATATTGTTGTCGACGATGTCCGCGCGTTCGGAGAACACTCTGCGCAGTTCGTCTTCGGTCTGGAACGACAGCAACATCGCCTGATCGGTACGCTTGCGGGTTTCCAGCGCGGCTTGATTGGCGCGTTGCTGTGCGGCATCGGCGGCGGCCGCAGCGCGCTCTTCGCTGCTCAACGCGCGTCCGACTTCAGCGCTGCGCATGCCGCTGGTCGCGTTGAATTCGTCGCGCGCTTGGTTCACTGCTTCCGGCGGGAGCGCATCGCTGCACATGCGCTGCCCGTTCTGATTCCAGCAGTACAGTTTCTTGGCGTGCGCCTGCTGTTGCTGCTGAGCGGAGGCAGGTAGTGCAAGTATTATCAGCAGTGCCGGGACGGCGCAGCTCCACGGTGAGTGTATCGGCGTCATGGCAGCCCCCTGCTGTCAGCCATCATCAATCGCAGCCGTAGCGTGCTCGGTAAGCCAGCAACGATGCGTGAAAGCCAGCAAGATCCGCGTTTCCCTCGATGAATGCAAGCAAATCGCCCAGATGCGCGACCGAGACCACAGAAATTCCGGATTCGGCCGCCACTGCCTGCGCCGCGGAACGGTGGTCTTGCTCGGTGGCGATCTCCTGGCGGTCCAGCGCGACCAGGATCGCCGCGGGTGTGCCACCGGCGGCGCGGATGATGCCCAATGCGTCGCGGATCGCGGTGCCAGCAGTTATCACATCGTCCACGATCAGTACCCGACGTCCGGCCAATGGTGCCCCGATCAGGCTGCCGCCCTCGCCGTGGATCTTGGCCTCCTTGCGATTGAATGCTAGCGCCAGATCGCGTCCGCGCCGCGCATACTCGCAGGCCAATGCGGTTGCCAGCGGGATGCCTTTGTAGGCCGGGCCGAACAGCAGATCGAAGTCGAGCCCGGCTGCGTCGGCCGCATCCGCGTAGCAAGTCGCCAGCTGCGCCATCGTGGCGCCCGAATCGAAGCGTCCGGCATTGAAGAAGTAGGGGCTGAGGCGCCCGGACTTTAGCGTGAATTCGCCGAAGCGCAGCGCCTCCGCGTCCAGGGCCAATTGCAGGAAACGTTGCCGGTAGTCGGTCATGAGACTTGAGAGCAGAAATGAAGGGATAGCATCACCGTGAGAGCATAGCGGGTTCCGACAGTATCGCGTCGCATTATGCGGTACGCTCTACTGGTTATCTCGGTTCGGTTTTTTCATGCGTATCGTCAGTTTCAACGCCAACGGCCTGCGGTCGGCAGCGACCAAGGGCTTTTTCGAGTGGTTTGCCGGCCAGCAGACCGATGTGTTGTGTGTGCAGGAGACCAAGGCACAGGCGCCTCAACTTGCCGGGCCGGCGTTCCTGCCGGAGGGTTATCGCGTTTGGTTCCGCGACGCCAGCACCAAGAAGGGCTATAGCGGTGTGGCGATTTACAGCAAGCGCGAGCCCGACGAGGTGCGTACCGCGCTGGGTTGGCCCGAATTCGACGAGGAGGGCCGCTACTTGGAGGTACGCTTCGGCCAGTTGAGCGTGGTGTCTTTCTACATTCCGTCCGGTTCCTCGGGCGAGGTGCGCCAGGGCTACAAGTTCCAGGTGATGGACTGGCTAAGGCCGATCTTGGTGCAGTGGTTGCACAACGGTCGCGATTACGTGCTGTGCGGCGACTGGAACATCGTGCGTTCGGCGTTGGATATCAAGAATTGGAAGTCCAACCAGAAAAATTCCGGTTGTTTGCCGGCCGAGCGCGATTGGCTCAATGGTCTGTGCGCTGACCGTGCCGAAGACGCCGACGCGGCCAGTGGTCGCGGCTGGGTCGATGCTTACCGCGCGCTGCATCCGGACGGACAGGACTACACTTGGTGGAGTAACCGCGGCGCGGCGCGCGCCAATGACGTCGGTTGGCGAATCGACTATCAGTTCGTCACGCCATCCCTGCGCGAACGTCTGCATGGCTGCGCCATCTACACCGAACAGCGCTTCTCCGACCATGCGCCGTTCACGGTGGACTACCGCACGTGATCGGGGGATTGGGCACATGGTGGCGTTCGCTGGATGTATACGCCAACCCGCGCGTACGGGCGATGCTGTTCCTTGGGTTTTCCTCGGGGTTGCCCTTCGCATTGGTGCTGACCACGCTCTCGGCGCGGTTGCGTCAGGCCGGTATTGATCGCACCACCATCGGGTATTTCAGTCTGGTCGGACTGATGTACTCCCTGAAGTATTTCTGGTCGCCGATCGTTGATCGCTTGCCGCTTCCTGTCCTTTCGCGGATGGGCCGTCGGCGTAGCTGGATGTTGCTCGCGCAGGTGTGCATCGTTGCTGGTCTTGTCGCACTCGCTCTGGTCGATCCAGCGTTCAACACGCAGGAGTTCGCATTGCTTGCTGTCTTGACCGCCTTTGCCGCGTCAACTCAGGATATTGTCGTGGATGCCTATCGGATCGAAGCCGCCCAGACCGATGCGCAAGGCGCGATGGCCGCGGCCTACCAGACCGGCTACCAAGTCGCGTTGATTTGTGCCGGTGCTGGTGCTCTGACTGTGGCCGCCCAACTGGGCTGGAAGGCGTCCTATCTGAGTATGGCGGCTTGCGGCCTGCTCGGCTTGGTCACCACGCTGTGCATTGCGGAGCCGATGGCAAACAATCGCGGTCCGGTACGCTCCGTCGAACCCTTGGTGGAGGCATTCCAGTTACGTGCGCAGCACTGGCCTGCCTGGATCAGGGCAATGGTGGCCTGGTGCATCGGTGCCGTGGTCTGTCCGTTTGTCGATTTCTTTGTGCGAATGGGCTGGAAGGCCGGCATCCCTGCGCTCGCCTTGGTGGTCGCGTATCGACTCAACTACGTCACGATGGGCGTTGCGGCCAATACGTTTTACTTGGACATGGGGTTTACCCTGGAGCAGATCGCGTTGGTCTCCAAGGTCTACGGGATCTTGATGACCATCGGCGGGGCTTTTCTCGCTGGACTTCTGATTCGTCGTTACGGCATCGCCCGCACGTTGCTGATTGGTCTATTGCTGCTGAGCGGAGCCAACCTGATCTATGCGTATATCGCCAGCATTCATCCTGGGATCGCTTGGCTGGCGGCTGCGATCAGCGCCGACAATGTGGCCAATGGCATTGCCGGGACAGCATTCATTGCCTACATGTCATCGCTGACCAGCCCGCATTACACGGCGACGCAGTATGCGTTGTTCGGTACCCTGTGGAGTCTGCCTGCCAAGTCGATCGCCAGTCAGTGGGGCAGGATCGTTGATGTATGGGGGTATCCGCCGTTTTTTATCTATACCGCTGCGATTGGCATCGTTGCGCTTCCGATGGTCATTTGGCTGATCTGGCGCGAGTCGCGGAGCAATGGAGACATGCGAGCCTCGACTCACTGATGGTGTTCGAGGATGGTTCTGTCGACGTTGTGGCGTGATCAGGTGTCCGTGAACAGGCGTCGCCGCCGGTCGTGCTGTAGGCGGATTGAAAGTCCGCTGCATATTGTGGATGATCTGCGATGACGCATCGTCTGCGTCGCCGCCTGCTTGGGAGTCTGCATGACCGACCTGCTGTTGCGCGATATCGACCCACTCATGCTCGAGCGCATCGGCCATATCGCCGTGGCCCGTGGTTTGACGCAGCACCAGACGGTTCTCGCATTGATCGAGCAGGGCCTGTTCGCCAGTGAACAAGACCTGCGCAAAGGCTTCAAGAGCGTGGAATTGGATGCGCTGTCCGAGGCGATCACTGCACTGCGTGCGCTGCCGCCCGGCGTTAGATTATGAGCCGTCGCGGATGTAGCGCGATCACGCCGGATGGATCGCGCCGAGGATGCGCGGCCCGCGCGCGCCGCTGACTGAAGGCAGGTTGCCTGGCAGCCCGGCCAGGGTTTGTCGTGCCAGCCAGGCGAACCCCATCGCTTCCACGTAGTCCGGATCCAATCCCAAGCTCTGGGTCGATGCCACTTCCATGCCTGGCATGTGCGCCTGTAGCCTTGCCAGCAGTAGCGGATTGTGCACGCCGCCGCCGCAGACCAGCAGTTGCTGCGTCGCCGGTTGCTGTGCCAGCAGTGCGTCGGCGATGGTGGTTGCCGTCAGTTCCAGCAAGGTTGCCTGCACTGCGGCCGGCATGAGTGCTGTCGTGTCGAGGTGTGCTTCCAGCCAGCGCAGATGGAAGTGCTCGCGCCCGGTGCTCTTGGGCGGCGCTAGCGCGAACCAGGGATCGCCCAGGAGCCGCTGCAGCAGATCGGCATCGATCTGGCCGCTTGCGGCGAACACGCCGCCCGCATCGTAGGGCTGGTCCAGGTGGCGTTGGCACCAGGCGTCGAGCAGTGCGTTGGCGGGGCCGGTATCGAAGCCACGGACCTGGCCGTGCGCGGGCAACAGGGTCAGGTTGCCGATGCCGCCGAGGTTCAGCACGGCCCGGTCCTCGTGTGTGGTACCCAGCATCGCGGCATGAAACGCTGGCATCAGCGGTGCGCCGTGACCGCCGGCGGCCACATCGCGGCGTCGGAAATCGCAGACCGTGGCGATGCCGGTCAATTCGGCAATGCGGTTGCCGTCGCCCAGTTGCCAGGTGAAAGCGGGATCGGCGAGCGGCCGGTGGCGCACGGTCTGCCCGTGCGAGCCGATTGCGCGAACCGTCGCCGGGGCCACTCCGGCTTCATCGAGCAGGCGCCGGGTTGCGTCGGCGAAGGCGATCGCCACTTCCGCATCGAGCTGACCGAGTGCGTCCAGCGATGTGATGTTGCCACCTTCGCCCAGTGCGATCAGCGCCGCGCGCTGCCGCGGTGCCCAGGCATAGGTGCGGCCCAGGCACAGCTGAGCGCGTCCGGCTGCGTTGAAACGCACCAGGGCGGCGTCGATGCCGTCGGCACTGGTGCCGGACATCAAGCCCAAGAACAAGTGGGCGTCGGGGACGTTTGAATTGGACATGATAGGGATCGGGCGACGACCGACGTCGCAGCGTGGATGGGGCGGTGCGGCGCGTCAATGGCGCGTCAATCGACGCTGCGGAAAGTGTGTATCTGCGCTTAGCCTGCGTCGTGCGACGACGCAGGCTTGGCCGAGGCCATGACCTTCTTCTTCGCCTTCGCCGGCTCGGCATCGGCGTAGATCAGCTTCTCCACTCGCTGGATGCGCGCCAGTGCTGGCGAGGTCTGCGCGCGGAACGCGGCCAACTCCGCGCCAGCCAGTGGGGTCGGCGGAGGCATCGTCACCGACGCCGGATTGCGTTGCACACCGTCCACGCGGAATTCGTAGTGCAGGTGCGGGCCGGTGGCCATGCCGGTCATGCCGACGTAGCCGATCACGGTGCCCTGATTGATGTGTTGCCCCATCTTGATGCTGCCGAAGCGCGACATGTGACCGTACACCGTGCTGTAGCCCTTGCCGTGGTCCAGGATCACCATGTTGCCGTAGCCGTGCTGGGTGCCGACGAATTGCACCCGCGCATCGCCGGCGGCCATGATCGGCGTGCCCATCGGCGCTGCATAGTCGATGCCCTTGTGCATGCGCATGGTGCCCAGCACCGGATGCAGACGCTCACCGAAGGTGGAACTGATCCGGCTGTAGGACACCGGCATGCGGATGAAGCTCTTCTTCAACGGCCGGCCATTGACATCGAAATACTCGGCAGGCTTGCCGTCGCGTTCGAAGCGGAAGCCGGTATAGGTTTTACCGCGTGTGGTGAAGGTCGCGGCCAGGATCTTGCCGCTGTCGATGCGTTCGCCTTCGCGCCACGTTTCATCCATGACCACGCTGAAGCGATCGCCGGGCTGTAGATCCTTATCGAAGTCGATGTCGTACTTGAAGATCTCGTCGGTCATCGTCGCGATTGCCGAGGGCGACAACCCCGCCTTGCGTGCTGCCACGTACAGCGAACTGGTGATCTCGCCGCTGCTGACCACACTGTGAGTGCTGGTTTCGCGCTCGGTCACCTTTTCCTGAATGTCGTCTCCGCGCAGCGACAGTTCCATGCGGTGCGTAGCATCGCGGTCGAAGCGAATGCCGCGCAAATTGCCAGCTTCCGGTAGATTGAAGGCGAGCTCCGCGCCAGGCCGCAACTTGGTCAGCGCATCGCGGCTACCAGGATGCTCCAGCACGCGCTGCATCACCGTTGCGGGAATGCCGAGTTGCTCGAACACCGCGCCCAAGGTCTGGCCGGACTGAATCCGCACGACCTGCCAGTTGTCATCGCTTGCGCGTTGCTGTTGCTGGGCCAGCGAAATCGGCGGTAACGGCAGCGCCAGCGTCGCATGCGTGGTTTGCAGCGGGACATTGATGGCATTGGAGAAACCTGGAACGATGGTCGCCACCAGAGCGCCGATGGTGGCGAACAGGCTGGCGTGGATCCAGTGGCGACGTGTCCAGCGCCCGTTGGGAAGGTGTTCCTTCAGCTTGCGATGCAGCACCGTGCCGTGGAGAACGTGGAGACGTTGTTTGAAACGCTGACGGCGCATGCGTTCCTGATCACGGTTGTGCATCAAGCTTTCCTCAAGAGCCGCCAAGCGCGGACTCAAAACTCGGCTACCATAAACATCGTTTATCAGTGCGTCAAACCATTGAGTTGGCTCGGATTTTTGCTAATCCGCCAATTTGACGCGTCTTTAACACCATTCATCTTGCTTGATGCCATCGGCTGGAGTGTCCGTTTTGTCCGTGAT